>CAZXBG010000027.1:0-22983 GCA_964638865.1 uncultured Chitinophagales bacterium
ACGGGCTTTAGCCCAAATTTCGAATCATCGGGGATGTGAATTAATATCAATAGAAACAGGGAAGTCTGAAAAAAAACAAATTCTTTATACTGTGTTTTTTTAAGAATTAAAATTAATTTTTAATAATCTCCCTGATTACCGTTTCTCCATTTGCAAGCGTTGCTTTTATAAAATAAAGTCCGGGGGCTACGTTGCTGATATTCAAATTAATAACACCAAGTTTCTCTTGAATATTATCAGTTATAATTTTATTTCCGGTAATATCAAAAAGTTCAATTTGTAATCCATTGGTTCCGGCATTTATATATTCCAATTGGAAAATTCCGTTTGTAGGATTAGGATAAATATGCATAGAAAAGGCGGATGTTTCTTCAAAGAGCAAACCAGGTAAAATATTCAGGGTATAATCTTCCACTTCACCGTTAGAGAAAGTTTCGCAGGAAGTAGGATATCCACCATATTTGCAACTTATGCGCATGCGTGTCAAGCCAGTGGATGCGGATAAGGGAATGCTGAAATTTTTATTGAAAATTGCGGATGATGTTGCTACTTTTTGAAATATTTGTTCCCCTGCATCCGCAAAATCACCATCGCGATTAAAATCCATCCATCCCTTCCAATACATTTGATAAATTGTACCTGAAAAACCGGCACTATATTTTAATGCATAGGTACTTCCTTTGGAAACATTTGTAGAAAGCGCTGTGCCATCATAATATCCACCGTCGCTTCCGGATGTTCTTGTGATGCTTCCAATTTTAACATAATCAATATGGCGTGATGTGCCGGAAGTTCCGGAACTGCTGCAATAGGATATTCCTGCCGGAGTAAAGGAAGCTGTATAATCCTCCACTTCTCCATAATCAAATGTTTCACAAGAAGTTGCAAGGGCATTATATTTCATAGTGATGCGCAAACGCGTGGTTCCTGTTAATCCCGCAGGAACAGAAAAACTTCCACTCACAGCAGCAGTAACTGCGGCTGAATTATAAACATTTTCACCTGCATCCGTAAAATCAAGATCTTTATTGTGATCTACCCAGATTGAAAAATATTCGGGATAGGTTGAACCGGAAAATCCCGGTGTTAAAGTTAACGATGCGGTTCCTCCGGAAGTTAAATTAAATGTTATTGCAGTAAAATCTTCGTAACCTCCGTTATTTCCGGAATTATTATTCGTTCCTGCAATATTTATTGTTTGTATCCATTCATCAGAAGTAGTTAATCCTAATGATGCGCAATATGTTGGTGCGCCACCGCATGAGGTTACACAACCTGCTGCTGAAATTGTATTTCTAATTGCATTTCCCGGCTGCGTTCCAAAACCGTTATTGAAATTAATTCCATAACCGGTGAGGTGACAATAACTCATGATTGTTCCACCATCCACAGGCGGAGGACCGGCGGCGCAACCACCTTCTGTTGTATAACAATTATCTAATGCACCACCAACCCATGCGGCACAATTTTGTGTGTGGTAACTCCCGAATAAATGTCCCATTTCATGTGTAACAACCATTACTGTCCAGCTATAGGTCGGAAAATCGGAATAGCTGGCATCTATGTCGCTGTAACAATATTTATAGGGATTACACAAACCATTAATAGTTGCCGCAACGCCACCTAATCCACCTGGGTCCAGAGTTAAAAGATGTGCAATATTTCCATTAAAAGTGGTCCGATAATTCATAAAATCATCTAATGCATCAAAAGAGGATGCTGCAGAATATCCATCACTGGATGTCCATACAAATATTTCTGAAATTTGTGTCGGAACACTTTCATTTGTAAAAATTACCGCAGAATTATTATAAATACCGGTGATATAATTTGTTGTATTTGTAACGGAACCTTTATTTTGATACAACTGATAATCAGCTTCAAAATATATTTTCGGACAAGCCGTTATTCTCTGGCTACCTTCTATAGACATGATCTCGTGAAATTGATCGAGATATGCTTCATCCTCTATTGTTGCGCAACCTGCGTTATTATTTTCCACTAAAATATCGCGGTCTGAAAATATTATATAATCATCCGTTTCTCCTTTTTTATATCTGCCAATATTAATATTTCCATCAGCAGTTGTTGAGATGATTCCCATTATTTCATTTTCAAAAATACTGATAGCTACGATAGAGTTTGGATCATTTTTTACAATGCCCTGGTAATAAATTCCCGGTTGATAATTAGCGGCTTCTTCATTCGGAATATCGGTGTTAATTTTAAATCCTTCGGCAAAAATATTTACTTCTACCAACTCAAGAGAGATAATATTGTTTTTGTAGGGAATACTAATCTCGAGTGCGGCATTTTTAGTTTTATGTAATGATGCGATCTTCACCATGTCTAATTTTGCATAGGTAATATTGTTTGCGAAAGCATCCGTATTTAATTTAAAATTCGCCATTGGATTTATTGTAAACAGGGCAGTATTTTTAAATTGGATGTTTGCATTTTTCGAATCGCTGATCATTTTTGCAATGGGTTTTAAAGCCATAGTTTGGGCTGATGAAGTGTTGCAAATAACACAAATAATCATTAATGCAGAAAGTAAAGAGGTAAATAATTTTCTCATAGCAGAACTTTTTAGGATTAAAAAAGCGTGTATGTATGCCGAAGGAATGAAACCTAAAGGTGTATTTAATTTTTGAGTTTTGCAAATAATTTGTATAACTGTTGGATAAATTATGACGGTTGAATGGTTGAAAGCGTTGTATTATAAAGATTCTGTGTCCTCATTTGCCACTAAGGCACAAAGATGGCACAAAGAAGTTTTAGTAAAGTGAAAGTCTATTTTTCCGCCAAACGGTTCAATTGTTTGAAATAGAAATTGAAATTTAAATACGTAGATGAGCAAATCTTATGTTCGATTTCCTATGTCATTTTTATACAAATCCAAACTTAGTGAATCCTTTGTGCCTTCGTGACTTCGCGGCAATTTTTTTGAGCCTTCTCCAAAATTCTTATGAATGCTAATCAATTCCCTGCGTCATTTTGCGTACAATTTTTAATTCACTAAAAAACTCCTTAGCTATAATACGAAAGAATGCATAAACCGGCATCGCGGCAATCATTCCCGGAACTCCTGCGAGTGATCCAAAAACCAATACCACAAAAAATACTTCTAATGGATGTGCTTTTATGGAATTGGAATAAATAATAGGTTGCGAAATAAAATTATCGATGAGTTGCACACCCTGGAACAGAATAAATAATTGAATTAACATTGGAGTGATATCAAAATTGGGATCCACACTTAAATTAGTGGCAATGCCTATAAACATTCCAAATAACATTCCTATAATAGGACCTATGTAAGGGATGATATTTATGATACCTGCAAATAGAGCGATCAACCAGCTGTTTGGTCCAAAGCCCAGTGCCAATAATCCTCCGGCAATTAATATAAATACGATCAGCGATTGAATTATTAAACCCACAAAATATCTGGTAAGATATTTTTTACTGGAATGTAAAATCCGTTTTGCATTGGGTTCAAATTTTGTTGGGGTGAGTATCATCACGATATTGTAAAATAATTTTTCATCTCGCAAAAAGAAAAAGGAAATAAAGGTGATGGAGAATAACGCAACTATAATATTTCCGAGACCTCCTAAAATATTATTAAAAATATGGGTGATGGATGTTACGTTTATCCAATTTTTTAAATTATCGTTTATAATCTGATCAACAGATTGTTGTGGAACATTAGGATCCTGAAAACGCACCACCAAAGAATCGAGGGCTTCCATTTGTTGCTGAAGTCCCATGGCAACCTGTTCTGTATTGAGGTTGCTGATATTATTAGTTTGTTCCACAACTAAAGGAGTAAACATTTTAACAATACCAAATATGATCCCGAATAAAACGGAAATAGTAATTAAGGAGGAAAGTACATTTGGGATTTTGAATTTTCCGATTTTAAATTTTTCCAAAAAATCGCAGATGGGTTTTCCTATAATGGAAATAATTGCTGCAATTATAAAATAAAATAATATAGTGGTGATTTGCAAGATGAGCCAAACCAGACCAAATACTAATGCAAGGGTGATCAATATGAGTAATGTAGCTCGGATGATATTATTGTTGGACCAATTTGTGGGCATGTATCAAATTTTTGCGAAAGATAAGGATTTTGAGGATTGGAAGGAAAACGATTGGAAAATTTGAAGGGTAAAAGAATAAGTAAATGAGGTTATGAATGGTGGTAAAGTTAAAAATCGTGATTGTGTTGATGTATTAATACGGATAATATCGTTTACTTTTATCTGGTTGAGTATTATTGGAATATAATAGATTTAGAGGCTATTTGCAAAGTAGGTGGTTTAGATACAAATGCTGCTTTTTTTACTTACTATACAATATTTGGCGATACTACAGTGGTTGGAAAAAAGTATAGAAAAGTTTATCTAACGAATGCATTACATGATGATTTTCATTTGAGAGGGTTTTTTATGAAGATTCCGTAAATTGAAAAATCTACTTGGTTACCCATGACCCTTCTGATATTGACCACCCAATAACTACTGATACCTTGCTTTATGACTTTAATAAAGAACAAGGGTCAAGTGTGGACGATTTCTATGAATTGTTAGCTTTCCCTGACGATTACCCTGGTAATTCAATAGTTATTGGTATTGACTCCGTAAATATTGAAGGCTCATACCGAAGGAGAATAGCTATTCAATATGAATTGTTTCAGTGTGAAAGAGAGCCAATTAGTATTGACACATTATATTGGATTGAAGGTATTGGAAGCACAATCGGATTCTCTTTAAAATATCAGGTGCCTTTAAATGTCACTGGACAGTATGCAGCTGATATTTTAACATGTGTATTTAATAGCAATATAGAAATATTTAACAACGAACACAACTGGCATAGCTGCGATTCCATTTTTATAGATACTAATATAGGAGGTAATCTTTCAAATACAGTATTGCCCAATAATTTTACTATCTACCCGCAACCGGCTGATGCAATTATTAATCTGGAAAACCACATAGTGCAAAATAAAAATGGAATGTATGTTGAGATTTTTGATATGTCCGGAAAAACTATTCTAAAACAATTGTTTATGAATAGTAAATTAAATAGCGTTCATACTGATCAATTGAATTCCGGAATTTATTTAGTAAAAATTTTTACTTTAAATGAATTAATTTTTCTTAAAAAGATGATTATTCAACATTAAAATTTTTAACTATGAAAACTAAATACTTAATTATTATTTGTATTTTCTCTTGCCGTTTCATTCATCTTAGTGGACAATGTTTAGATGCTAACTGGCAAATAATTGGTCCTACAGGCGCGCTACCAGAAGCGCCTAATAATGGGATTGGCAGATTGCAGGCTGCTGCTGTTCATCCTACTGATATAAATTATATTTTCACCAGAAGTGAAACCGGTGGATTGTGGACATGGTATGAGGATTTAGGTATTAATACCCTTATGGGAACAGACCAATTGGATAAAATTGGTGTGGCTGCGATAGCTATCAATCCAGACAATCTAAACGAAATTTTAATTTCGACAGGAAGAAATAACGCTCCTTTCCAATCGACCGGTTATAACTCTTCGGGAATTTACAAGACAACAAACGACGGAATAGAATGGACGAAAGTCTTAGATTGGAAAGATATTTTAAATCCTGACTTCCCTGAAGAAATAATACTTGCAGCACACGCAATAAACGGGCTTAATAATAGTGGTTTGAGAAATACATCACTTAATTGCGTTAAATTTAATTCGTTACCTACTGCCATAAACCCGGCACCTATCAATGCGCCAACAATGGAATGCGTAGTGGAAATGGGAATCCCAATTTTTGTTGCTAAAAAAACTGTTGTTGCAGCACCTAATGCAACAGCTATTGCCAGAGAAGGATCTTTTAATGCTTCATCGGGAATTGAACATTTAACCTAAAAATTTTTCATTAATCCCTGGGCTATATAAATTGTAAATAAACACCGTGCGAGTGTAGTTATCGTTCCCCAATTAATTGCTTTTTTATAATCAGTTGTCCCACTCCCAAATAATGTGAAAACACTTTTAAAATTATCGTTAGCTCCATTTGAAAATGCAAGAAAACACGCTGCTAAAAGAATGATAATTGCAATCATGTTTTCACATGTTTAAGGTCAGGAAATAAATTAAGATCCTCAATGGTATCTATATCAGAAAGTGTTTCCAGAATAAATAATTTACCATTATTATTCTCAATCTCGGTTTTAGATTCGTTAAAAAGATGCGCTGTGCTCCATTTTTTATTTTGTAAAATCCATCGGTTCCACTTTTTCATGCCTATCAAATAGTAACCTCCATCGGTTGCAGGACCAATTACAAAGTCGTTATCCTGTAAACCTTGAAAAGCTTTATTAATATGTTCTGAAGTAAGTGCATAACAATCTACCCCGATCATCACAACCTCTTTATATTCATTTTTAAATGGTATGGAAAATCCATAATCCATGCGCACTCCAAGATCGCCACTGCATTGCACATATTTTTTATAAATAGTATTTTCAAAAATGTCATTTCTTTCTACCAGATCTGAATAAAATATATATTTATCAGCCTCAATTACTGAAGTTATTTTTTGTGTATGATCTAATAATTTTTTGTATACATCCAATGCAACATCATCACCAACATCCTTTGCTAAACGGGTTTTAACAGTTCCCTTTATGGGATTTTTCAAAAGAATAACAAGTGCTTTATTATTTGACATTTTATTTATTTTTTTATCGTCTTTAAATGCAAGCAATTATTGTGTTGAATTTTTAAGTTATTGCATTTTTACCAAACCACAAATTCAGTGGTTTCCTTTAATACCGTTTGCAAATATAGGCAAGTGCTATTAAACATAATAAACTGGGACGGCGCTTCCTGCGTAGTTAATCGAACAAAAAGGACTGTTAAAATTGCTAAAATTTGATAATCCCAACATCTTTTAGATATATTTGTTGCATAATTCATTTATTGGAACCAAAATCTGCAATATTAATTTTTACGCGTTCAGTTTGTGAGGAAGCTGAGAACAAGAAATTTTTAGCCAAAGGATCTAAAAAGCTAAGAATTCAATTGGCTTCTACTTTTTATAACCATACCATTGATACAGTTAAGGCATCAGGATTGCCCTATTTTATTTTCAAGTCGGAAAGCCAACAAGGAGAAAACTTTGGTCATCGGCTATCCAATGCCTTTATAACAATATTTAATGAGGGTTATGAAAGTGTAATTGCGATAGGAAATGATACACCGCAATTAAGATCTCAGGATCTTCAAAGAGCAAATGCCGAATTACAAAAAAACAATGCCATTGTTGGACCCTCCGCTGATGGTGGGGTTTACCTGATTGGATTAAAAAAAACTGATTTTCAACCGCAATTATTTGCAGAACTGAATTGGGAAACAGGAAATCTGGGCTGCGGACTATTATTATATTTAAATAATATTGGTTCATCGATAGTTCTATTAAAAAAGTATCACGACATTGATACCACAACTGATTTTCAACAGTTTAATTTCAATCGATCGATTCCATTGCAATTTATCTACATTATAAAAAGTATACTTTCAATTTTAGGCATCATTTTTTATACTTACAAACATAATACGCAGTTTACAAAATTATCCTTCAATTTAGCCCTCAGGGGACCGCCACGCTTTCTTTCCTGAAAGGATTCCTGCCAGAGGCGGATCTTATTTTGTTTATTATTTTTTCATTTAAAAAAAAATTGGATATGAAATATTTCTTACCCTTTGTCGTATTTATAAGTATTACTATTAACGTTTATGCACAGGTTGACATGGAAGTGGTTGTAAATAATATTTCCGGTTCAACGCCTATTTCGAATATATCTGTTATTGTTACAAATGAATCTATTGGATTTACTCAGTCTTTAGTTAGTTCAACAGAAGGCAAAACCACATTTCGGGGTTTGTCAACTTCCGGAAAATATACTATAACAATTAGTGAAAGTTCTGAATATTATTCAAATAGTATAAGTAATATAACTTTGCGTTCAAATTTTAATCCGGAATTTATTATCACGCTTTCAAAAAAAGCAGACATCGCATTGGATGTTGTTTCAATAAAAAGTGCGAGGCCCAACCAAATAAATACTGTTAATGCAGAAGTTTCGAGCGAACTTAAAATTGAAGAAATAAAAAGTATTCCGGTAGAAGGTCGTGATATCACTAGAGTTTTATACAGATTGCCAAATGTTACGCAAGCAACCGGATTTTTTCCGGAAGCACCAAATGTTTCTATTAATGGTTCAAATGGATTATTCACAAATTATTTAATTGATGGACTTGATAATAATGAACATTTTCTTGGAGGACAACGATTTGCTATGCCTGTTGGTTTTACTCAAAACATCACAGTTCTCACGAATAATTTTTCGGCAGAGTATGGCTTAACTGCAAACGGAATAGTAAATATTACATCAAAAAGTGGAAGTAATAATTTTTCCGGTGAAGCATTTTTAATTACCAGGCCTGGTGCAGTTATAGATGCTGAAAGTCCTTATGCACAAAGGGATTTAAGTGGTAATCAGGTATTGGAAGGATTTCAGCGATACCAGGCAGGATTTGGTTTTGGAGGAGCAATTAAACCCGATAAAACCTTTTATTATTTCAATGTTGAATATACAAAGGATATTAAAGACAATTTCTTAAATTCACCCGAACTCGGAGTAAATGAAACCGTGAGAGGAGAAAATAATTTTACCTATATTTCAGGAAAAATTGATCACAACTGGACAAATAAATTTCGATCTTCCTTAAGAGTAAATACCGGTGTTGTTAATATTGACAGACAGGGAGGTGGATTAACAGGAGGAATTTTATTCCCATCAGCAGGTGATGAACAGGATAGAAATTCTGCAAATATTGCATTAAAAAATAATTATGTAGGTGACAAATTTAGTATGGAAACAAATTATTTATTTGGACGTTTCCGTTGGAATTATTCAAATGCTAATTTTCCAGACAACCCCGGCGTATTGGTAATAGGCCCCGATGATGTTAGTATTGCGCAAATTGGTCATCCCGGATATATGTTCAATGAATTAGGAACTACAAATCAGTTTCAGCAAAAATTTAATTTCTATTTAAATAAACATACGATAAAAACAGGTGCTGAGGTTTTAAGTACAAAACACGATCTTTTTGGTGGTGGAACTCCTTCCGGATTTTATACTGTTAAACTTACTCAAGACCAATTAGATGTCATTGTAGCATCCGGTGTAGGTGCGGATTTGAATGTGGATGACATTCCTACGGATGTGGAAGTTTTAAATTATAGTATTGAATTAATGCCAAAGTCGTTTGGCGCAACACAAACAATTTTTAGTTTATACGCGGAGGATGAAGTAAAAGTTAGTAATAAACTGAACATCACAATTGGGGTGCGTTACGATGTAGATAATTTAAGTAAAGGCGGTGGAACAAAACTTGATCTCAATAATATAGGACCAAGATTGAGTGCTAATTATAAAATTAATAATCACAACAGCATAAGATTGGGTTATGGTATATTTTACGACAAAATTAATTACGCGCTTTACAGTGACGCGTTGCAACAAAATTCTACCAATGCTGATTATAAAGCACAATTACAGGAACTTATTGATCAAGGTATTTTACCTGCTGAAACCGATCTCGATCTTATTACCTATGATGGCAACTTATCGGCTTCCTTTTCACCTGTAACATATCTTGAGGGCCCAGGTGCTGAAGAACTTCAAGGTCAAAGAGAAGATCTTTTCAGTTATGAAAGAAGAATTTTAAATCCAAATGGTTATCAAAACCCTTACGCTCATCAATTTATGATTGGATATCAATATCAGATCAGCGATAATAAGTTATTTTATATTGATCTGGTGTATAATCGTTCTTATAATTTATTCCGATTAGTTGACTTAAACTCACCTGAAGCATATTTGATTGATGAAAATTTTGATCCTTCGGATGTTCGGCCTCAATCGGAAGCAGATCTAACAAGACCTATCCCTATTTATGGAAATTATGCTATAATAAATGGTGATACTTTAAATGGTATTGCTAAAAATATTGTTATGACCGAAACTGCAGGTGAATCAAAATATTATGCTGCAAGTTTTAATTTTCAAAAAGACAGAGCAGAGGATAATTATGCATTGCGTATCATTTATACGCTATCCTTATTGGAGAACAATACAGAAGATATCAACTTTAAGGCGATGGATGCTAATAATTTTGATAATGAATGGGGCCCATCCATTAATGACAGGACCCATGTTATAAATACTATTTATACATTGTACCCTTGTAAGAATTTTTCTGTGACTGTAGCCGGTTTGTTGCAAAGCGGACAACCAATAAACAGAATTCCAGACGCATCTGTTTATGGAACAACTGATTTGAACGGCGATGGCCGCTCTTTTGGAAATGCATATGTTGGGAACAGTGATCGTTCACCAGGTGAAGAAAGAAACAGCGGAAGATTGCCCTGGAATACCTTGTTTGATCTTGGAGCGCAATATGATTTTAAGGTTGGTGAAGGTGCTTTGCAATTAAGAGCGGATGTATTTAATATTTTAAATGCTGAAAATCTTAGCGGTTATTCAAACAATGCGACGCAAAGTAATCAAATTCAGATTGGACCATCAGAGACCGGAAATTTGCAAATTAAAAATTCGGCACCACCAAGGCAGTTTCAATTCAGTTTATTGTACAATTTTAATTAAATTTGTCATAATAATACCGACACTTTTTCTAAACTAAGTGTCGGTATTTTTTACTTGCTAAAAATGAAAATCGTTTATTTATTAATTTGTATTTCACTGTGTCTGTTTTCTTGCAAACAGGAAAAAAAAGTATTGTCTGAGACAAATATTCTGGAAACCCCCTGGGATACAATTTTACAATATTCAGAGGGAACCGATGTAAATCTCGTTATGTGGCAGGGTGATCCCTTCATTAATAAATATATGGATCAATACGTTGTTCCAACCCTGAAAGAAAAGTATAATATTGATTTAAATATTTCGCCGGGACAGGGAAATGATATCGTTAAAATGACAATGACCTCAAAGGAAGCAGGTCAAACGGTAGGAAAAATTGATATGTGTTGGATAAATGGAGAAACATTCTACCAATTGCGTCAAACTGAAGGATTATTTGGCCCATTTGTAAATAAACTTCCTAATTCTGCGTATGTAAATTTTGAAAATCCTTTTATTGGAATTGATTTTCAGCAAAAAATTGAGGGATATGAAAGCCCTTGGGGAAATGTGCAGTCTACGTTGATCTACGATACAATTAAAGTTCCACATCCACCAACTACACTGGATGAATTTATTGTATTTGTAAAATCAAATCCAGGAAAATTTACCATTCCTTATGAGTTTACGGGACTAACACTTTTAAAAAGCTGGCTTATAGCAATTGCAGGTGGAGAGGGGTCATTAAGCGGAGATTTTAATGAAATAAAATATCAGCAGTACTCTTCAATATTATGGAATAAGATAAATGAAATGAAACCATATTTATGGAAGAAAGGAAATACATTTCCGAATACACTTTCCCAATTACACCAGATGTTTTCAAACGGTGAAGTAAGTTTTACAATGAGTAACAATGATGCAGAAGTTGACAATAAAGTTTTGCAGAAATTATTTCCTGAATCATCAAAGGCGTATGTTTTATCAAGTGGCTCAATTCAGAATTCACATTATATGGGCATATTCTTTAATGCTCCTAATAAAGCAGCTTCAATGGTGGTCTGTAACTTTTTGATGAGCGCAGAGGCCCAATATGAAAAAATGAAACCTGAAATATGGGGCGATGGAACTATCATAGATTTGAATAAACTATCCCCTGATTGGCAACAAAAATTTGAAAATATTCCAACGCGGAAATACGCACCCAAAAGAAGTGATATTCAACAATATGCCTTAATGGAAATTGCACCGGAATATATGATAAGAATGTTTGATGATTTTAGAAAATATGTAATTGAAAAATAAATTCAAAATACTACCCATTTTAATTTTTCTGACAATAACAATTTTACCACTTGTTGCCGGATTAATTTATGCGTTATTAAACAGTATTGGATTGGCAGGAATACTTGCAGATGGATTTACGCTTGAAAACTGGAGAATTATTTTTGGAACAAACGATTTTTTTCAATCAATTGCCTACAGTGTTACAATTACCCTAATCGTGCTTTTTTTTGCGGTAATTTTTGCTTTAATCTTTTGCGAATTTCTCCAAACCAAAGTCGGAATATCAAAGTTTTCACTCCTATTTTATATCCCATTGGCCACTCCATTGATCGTTGCTGGATTTCTTACTTATCAGATATTAGGACAATCGGGACTTTTTTCAAGAATTGCCTATAATCTCCATTTGATAAAAGATACATCACAATTTCCAGATATGGTTAATGATGCCTTTTCTATCGGAATTGTTTTTACGCATGTCTTGATTTCCACTTCCTTTTTTACCATACACTTCACAAATGTTTTTCGCAACGAAAATATTTCGCAACTGAAAGTACTTTCAAAAACTTTAGGTGCTGGCAATGGATATTACAGAAGAAAAATTTACCTGCCTATAATGCTCTCAAAGGCAACTCCTACAATTATACTTTATGGAATCTTTATTTTGGGCTCCTATGAATTGCCAATGCTCTTGGGAAGGCAAGAACCTCAAATGATTTCCGTTGCAATTGCACAAAAATTTCAAAAGTATAATATTTTTGATGTGCCTATAGCTTACTGTATGGCTTTTATTTATACAATTCTGGTTTCTACTGTATTATTTATTTTATATAAAAGGAAAATGCTAAATAATGAAGTTGATTAGGTTAGCAACTAAAATTTTATTATGGATAATCGGGCTTCTGCCTGTTTTATTTTTATTAATGCTCAGCTTGTCTGAAGTTTGGCGTTTTCCCGATGTAGTGGCCAAAAATTTCAATATAAATGTTTTTATTGCGATCGTTGATAATAATACGAACCTCCTTGCTACAATTGGTATATCTTTATTTATTTCCACTGTAGTGTCTGTATTTTCAGTTGCGTTGGGATTCTACTTTTCTAAAACCATTGCCTATCATGAAAAAAAACGACTTTGGTCATTTCTTGCATATTTGCCATTTGTTTTATCGCCTGTGATCTATGCCGCATGTTTAAATTATTTTTTTGTGGTTGCAGGATTAGGAGGAACGGTTTTCGGAGTGATGTTGGCTCAGTTCATTATAATTTTTCCCTTTAATATTATTTTATTCCTCTCTCATTGGAACATACGAATGCAATCATATGCAGAATTAGTGAGCACTATGGGTGGAAGCACCAGGCAAACCTTTTGGAAGGTTTTGGTTCCTGTTTCAATTCCGGTTTTATTTGTTGCATTATTCCAAAGTTTTTTAATTTCCTGGTTCGAATTTGGATTGACTTACTTTATCGGAACCGCCCAAATTCAAACACTTACAATAAAAGTGTATCAGTCTATTGGGGAGGCTAATATTCACCTTGCAGCATATAGCAGCCTTTTACTTATGATTCCCCCTTTAATTTTATTATTTTTGAACAGAAGAATTGTATTTTATACCCATTGATATGTTACTGGAAGTAAAAAATATTAGAAAAAAATTTGGAGAGGAACAGGTGTTAAAAGACGTTTCATTTTCTTTAACCTATAAAGAAACACGTAGTATTTTAGGAAAGTCCGGATGCGGTAAATCTACCCTATTAAAGATCATTGCCGGATTAAAACTTCAAGATTCGGGGGAAATTATCTTGAATGATCAAAATATTAATTTGGTTGTTCCCCAACATCGGGATATCATTTATATTTATCAGGAACCACTTTTATTTCCACATTTGAATGTTTTTGAAAATATTGCCTTTGGAATGCGTTTGCGAAATAAAGAAACATCGTTTATACAGGAAAAAGTACATAAATTGATTGATGAATTGGAACTGCAACCACAAACAAAAAAAATGCCCGCACAACTATCGGGCGGACAACGACAGAGAACGGCCTTTGGAAGGGCAATAATTGTAAATCCTAAAATATTGCTTTTGGATGAACCCTTTGGAAACCTCGACACAGAAACACGGGCAAGCATGCAACAATTATTTAAAAGAATTTGTGGAACATATCACATAAGTTCTTTGTTTGTTACACATGACCTTAAAGAAGCATTAATCGTTGGAGATAATTTTTCACTAATGAGCGATGGTAAATTAACCAATTTTGCAAATAAACAAGATTTTGTAAATGATGAGTTAACAGGAGTTAAAAATGAATTGCTTTTTTGGAAAAATATCTGAATCATGAATACAAAATCCGATTTTAATCATTGTGAGTCCATTTATTGGGTTTTTACTCAGTTGTGTAACGATAAGTGTGATCATTGTTATAACCTTTCAGGGCCTGATGGAGCTAGAATAAGTGAAGAAGAATGTTTACAGGTTATTGAAAACCTTCCGGATTCCGTAGACAGAATAATTCTTTCAGGCGGAGAACCATTAGCCGATAAAAAGAAATTATATTTAATACTGGATAATTTAAGTATAAAATATAAGGGTAATATACAGATCATGTTACAAACAAATGGTGATCTGATGAATGAAAAGGTATTGGATGAATTAATATTAAAAGGCGTTTCGCGAATTGATATTGCCAGTATTGATCGTTATCATAAAAAGAAAGGCGACAGAATAGGATTTTTGAAGGAATTATTTTTGTCGAGAGGAATGACGGATGACGAAACAAAACCTCTTATAGAAAAAAAAACTTACCTGCATAAGGATCTGAGTTTTGGGTTTTGGGGGGCAAATGACGACATGTGGCTTGGCGGAAACTGGGCCAGGGGAAGAGCTATGGAAAAAGATATTTGGCTGAGAGATCCTAGTCATAATTTTTGTGCAATTTTGTCAGGAGCAATTGGGTTTTTGGGTGGTAGTGAAAAAATACCACAGGAAATTTCAATCCAATTATGGAAAATAAATCCATGTTGTCCCGGAACGTATTATCCTATGGGTGATGCCAGAGTGGAAAAAATTAGTGATGTATTAGAGAAGATGTCAAAAAATAAGATCTATCAGGCCTTAAATAAAGGAGAGCCCTGGAAAATGGGTGAACATCTTGGAATTACAGAGGAAGAAGCCAAAAATAAAACTTTAGAATTAAAAAATATTTGTTTGTATTGCGATCATTTTTTTCAGCATCATGTTAAACCAGAGAATGAAATGTTTATTGCATTACCTTTATATCAATACTAATTAAAAATGTTAAAAGCTGCCGTAATTTCCAATCATGTTGAAGGAATTGAAAATATGTTCAAATCCTCCTCAAAAATTGAATATTCCCTGATAGAAATAACCAAGGATTTTGATCCGTCTTTTGCAGAATACGACATACTTATAGTGCCTAACGGATGTGATAATATTGCAATGTATAAGATCAGAAATTCCGTTAAAAAATTTCTTGACAACGGAAAAATATTGTTTTGTTTTGATGGATGGTTTACCAACTGGGTTCCCGGGAATACATGGTACATGAACAACGATCTCAAAACAATTGATATCAGATATCATATTGTGCATGATACATATAAACTTTTTGAGGGAATAGATCTCAACAAATTTAATTTGTCGCATGGAATCAGCGGATGGTGGGCCTGCGGATATATTGAAACGCAATATGGCGAAAATATTTTACTGGCAGATACATGGGATCGTGCAATTATCGTTATTGATGAAAAAAGTACTGCAGGAATTATGGTACTTACTGCCAGCGCACCTATGGCGGATATGCTTTTCGGAACAATTCAGGAAGAAGAGAGCGCTTGGGATGAAATAGGAAAATTTTATCAAAAATTAATTGATTTTGTAACAGAAAAAAGATCTGTATTATCAAACTGATATCTTATAAATAATGGTATGAAAAATAAAATAGCACTTATTTTTAATGGAGTTTGGAGCCAATATACTTTTGCGAAGTCTCCGAAATACAAAGAAATGTTTGAACTCATTTATGTATACGACGTGAATGAAGAAATTTTAGAAAATTTTGTTGCCCTGGTAATTCCTTTCCAAAGCAACCAAAAAGAATTAATGGTTAACAAGGAAATGTACCATAAATTTCTAAACGCAGGAAAAAAAATATTTATAGAAGGTGATGCTGCGGAAGGTTTGTTTGGTGCAAGATGGGAAGACAGGCCGGTAAATAATTATTGGTGGGTTATTTCTCCTGACGAGCCTCCTATAGCGGAAACGGATTACGATCATCCGGTTTACAACGGTTTAAAACCGCGACATGCCTGCTGGCATACCCACGGTGTGTATACTAAAATTCCTGAATTTGCAAAAGTAATTCAATCAAATAAAGCGGGCGATATCATAACTTGGCAGCAACAGTTCGGAGATGGATTATTACTTGCCACAACCCTTGATCCTATTGTTGAGCATGGAATTCAGCAAATTACACATTTAGATAATTATGTAGACAAATTGGTATTCTGGTTATGCGGTGAAAAACCGGAGGGACAATTTGTTTTTGTTAAAGAAGATTTCGGAATAAGTTTATAATGAAGGCAAGTCTTTCACAAAATATTAAACAAACTGTAATTGATGAATATTCCATAATTGCATTACGCACTTTTCAAATTGGAAGCGCGGAACAAAGAGAAACAATTTGCAGTGCTATTTATAATGAAATTGAACAGGAATACCGAACTTTTCCCGGGTATAAAGATGAGGCGAATCTTGGATTAGGGTGTGGTTTTCCATTTAAATATGCTGCAATAAAAAATGGAGAATCAATTGTTGATCTTGGATGTGGTGCAGGAATAGATACATTTATTGCTGCTGCTCTAACTGGTGAAAAGGGAAATGTTACCGGTATTGACCTTACTTCAAAATTATTGGATCACGCAATACAAATTGCAGAACAGCAGAAGATCAGCAATGTTGATTTTAAACAGGGAGATATTGAAAATATTCCTTTATCGGATTCGTTTTGTGATGTAATAATAAGCAATGGTGTTTTTAGTTTATTACCTGATATAAAAATGGTGTTTAAAGAAATGTTCCGCATTCTAAAACCGGGAGGACGCATTTGTATTGCTGACATCACAAAGTTTGGAGAAATGTCTACACATCTTTATAGATCCCTATTACAATATACGGGTTGTTTGAATGGAATTTCCACTGTTGAACGGTATTGTGATGCGGCTATTACCGCCGGATTTTCTTCCATCCAAATTATCGATGCGCGTAAATTAGAAATTCCCGAGACAATTTTTACCAACGAAATTCTTGCAACAGAATTTGATGCATATCACAAAAATGCATTCGGTTTGAAAATAGTAAATCTTTCCGCAGTGAAAAAATAAGAAATCATTAAATTAATATGCTAACTGAACTTATCCGCAGTTGCGTTTAAAATTGATTGCATTCTAATTCCGGAGTGCGCTTTCTGATAAACACAGATTCCATCTTTAATAATCAGCACCTGCGGTGATTCATGTCGAACCTTAAATATGGAGGCTATCTGATCAGAAATATTTCTGTTTGCGATAAGATCAAGTAAATGAATTTCCAGATTAGGATCAGATTCCGATTCTTCTAAACTTTCTTTAACAAGAAAACTTGTTCCACAGCGCATACTGTGTTTAAAGATAATCTGCGGTTTTATGTGGGAGTTTTTTATAATTGTATTTAATTCTTCTTCGCTGCTTAATGTAGTCCAAAACATATTTCTCCTTAATTTTTATTGATAACAAAATTGGTCCGAAAATAATTCCATTAAAAAAAAAGCCGGCATTTTCTCAAAATATTAAACAACATGTTTTTGTTTGCTGCTTTCCAGCCAGATCACGGCCTTTTTTATATAATATTCTTTGTCTCCTTTTTGTTTATCGATCAATTTTTGAATGGTATCATGCAAATCGGGTTGCTTACAAAAATCCTCCAGCAAAACAAGCGATAGTCGTCGGTGCCACATATTTTTGGAGGTAGATAATTTCTTTGCCAAGGCAAATATTTTTTTTGTTCTGATCTTATTGATAGATTTTAAACTTTGCATACCAAGTGTATCACAAACTGCCCAGTTGTCGATACCGTCGGCATATTTTTCTACAAGGGTTATGGCTTTTTCAGGATCCTGTTTAGCGATCAGGCGTATTATTTTTGCAGCAAGTATCTTTTCTTCATAAGCCCCCGACCTCCACAATTCCTCCACGAGCTCAAAGCCCCCCTGTTTCATTTCTTTGGCCAATTCGTTAATTATAGGCATACGCACGCCATAAATACCGGTTGCGCCGGGAGCAACAATTTTCAATTGTTCAATCCTGAAAGGATGGCCTGCGGCTTTTAAAATTTTTTTAATTTTATTCAGCGACATAATTAGTACAATAATTTTCAAATAGTGGTATCAATAATTTGGTGATATTTCCGGGTTTGCCATTTCCAATCATTTGATCTTCAATTTTTACAACCGGCATAATATTTTTAGTGGTACTGGAGATAAATACTTCCTCTGCTTCAAATAGTTCTTTAACGCTAATATCTTTTTCGATAACGATGTATTGTTCTTTTATACAATTAATTACATGATGCCGTGTAACACCTTTTAAAATATTTTTATCGGGTGTGTAGATCAATCCCCCTTTAATTATAAAAATATTGCAACGGGAACATTCGCGCACAATATTATCAAAATAGAATAGAATATCCTCTGCTTTATTTTCCAACATCCTATCGTATTCTCTTAATGAACCCAAATAAAAAGTTGTTTTGTATTCCGAAAATGGTTTAGCAAATTCATGGAGGATAAGTGTTATTCCATTATGATACATTTCATTACCATAGGGTTTATAAATATCCTGATAAATTGTGAGAATGGCTGAAGTTTTGTTCTCAACCAATCTGGCTGAAATAATACATTTGAAATAGGAATTTATTATATTATTTTTCTTTAGCAGTGTTTCCAGAATGTTTTTTACTTCTTCCATATTAGCATTGTAATGCAGGCGCAGCAATGATTGTGAGTGATCGAGGCGCTGCAGATGGTCGTTTATAAAGGTGATTCTGCTATCTCGCTCTCTACAATAATCAAATACAGCAAATCCGCGTTCGAAACCAAGATCATCAGTGCCGATACTGATCTGATCCTTCGGTAAATAAATGCCATCGCGGTAAGCCAATAATTGTTTTTCCATATTAAATTGCTAAGATACTGTTCCTTATTTTATACTTCTTACATAATTTTTTTACCATCGCATTGATGTTTTCTTGATAACCCTTTGGAGGGAAAGGCCAAATTCTATATAAACTTTTATATTGCTGCACCAATTGCGGATGATATCGCTCCAAAAATTTATAATATAATGTTTTAGACGAAGAAGGACCCTTTCCGAAAAATGTTAATCCTTTAATCAAAACATAATGAGCGCAATATTTTTTTGCAGTAAATATCATATCTTCAATCTTTTCTTCACTATCTGAAATAAATGATAAAACCGGTAAACAATTTAATCCGGGCAGAAATCCGGCATCTTTTATTTTTTGCATGGCTTCCAGTCTTTTTATCGGAGCAATTGCAACTGGTTCAACGTGGTCGGTTATTCTTTGATCTAAAGATAAAATAGAAAAGGTGATCAGAGCTCCACGGTTTAAATTAATTTTCAGATAATCAGGAAGTATTGAATTTTCATCAATTTTTTTCATCACTTCTAAATCCTGTAAAATAAGATCGGATTTTGTTATAATGTAAACTGGAAACTGACATTTCAGAAATAATTCCAAAAACTTTTCTGTCATATCGTATTTTGTATTTATGGGCATATAGGCATCTGTGGCGCTGGATACAACAACAAATCCATATTGTTGCTTTTTTACACGAAATTGCAATTGCCTTTCTAAAACTTCGGGGTCATTTATTTTGACAGAAAGTGTATTCTCCATATTTATCCCGTAATTGCTTCCTCGCACATAACAGTAGAGGCAATTCATACTGCATCCTTCATAGGCATTCACTGTAAATTCATCCAAAAACCAGTTTTCCCGTTTTTTCTTTTTATGGAGTATGGTTTTTGTATGTATTTCGTGTATCACAAAACAATATTAGGGAGAAAATCTAATTGTATCCTCCACAAAACTACCGATATTTGTAACTTCAAACTAAACAGGCAGTTTACGTGTTAAAATAGAGAAAAGTAATAGCAAGAAATGGACAAGTTTTCATACATCGCAAATGCAGAACCTCAATATATAGAGAGTTTATATCAGAATTATAAGGCCGATCCTTCCAAAATAGATGCCGAATGGAAAAAGTTTTTTGATGGATTTGACTTCGCACAACAAAATTTTTCTTCCAATGGTCATACGGAAAATATTAGTTCTTCCAATTTGGCTGCTGAGTTAAAGGTTTTTAATGCAATTTTGGCATATCGGGAAAAGGGACATTTAATCTCCAAAACAAATCCCTTAAAACCACGTAAGGACCGAAACGCACAATTGCATTTGGATCAATTGGGTTTTAATGAATCCGATCTTGAGAAGAAATTTTATGCCGGTGTATTAGTGGGGATGGAGAATGCAACTTTACAGGAAATTATAACACACCTTGAACTTTGTTATTGCAATAGTATTGGCTATGAATATCATTATATCATCGATCCGGTAGAAAAAAAATGGTTTCAGGATAAAATTGAAATAAATGGAAAAAACATTTCCTTTTCAGTTGATCAAAAAAAACGTATTCTTAAAAAATTAAATGACACAGTTGTATTTGAACAATTTCTCGATAAAAAATATGTAGGTCAAAAAAGATTCTCGTTAGAAGGAGGGGAAACTACAATTCCGGCTTTGGATGCAATTATTACAAAAGGAGCAGAAATGGGAGTGCTGGAATTTGTTTTCGGTATGGCACACAGAGGCAGGTTAAATGTATTGGCAAATATCCTCGGGAAAACCTATGAACAAATTTTTAATGAATTTGAGGGAAAGGCAATTCCGGATACTACAATGGGTGATGGCGATGTGAAATATCATCTCGGATATTCCTCACAAATAGAAACAAGTTCGGGAAAAAAGGTACATTTAAAATTAACGCCAAATCCATCGCATTTAGAAGCTGTCAATCCGGTGATGCAAGGATTTGTTAGAGCTAAAACAGATGTATTATATAATGAAGATTGGGATAAAATTTTGCCGATAACAATTCACGGAGATGCTGCAGTTGCAGGTCAGGGTGTTGTATATGAAGTTTTGCAAATGAGTAATCTGAAAGGTTACAGCGTTGGCGGAACTTTGCATTTTGTAATAAATAATCAAATAGGGTTTACAACAGATTTTGATGATGCACGTAGCAGTAATTATTGTACAAGTTATGCCGCAACAATTCAGGCACCGGTAATTCATGTAAATGGAGATGACGCCGAAGCAGTGGTATTTGCATGTGAAATGGCTGTGGAATATCGTCAGGAATTCAACAAAGATATTTTTATCGATATGTTGTGTTATCGCAAACACGGACACAACGAAGGAGATGACCCTAAATATACACAACCTGCTTTATATAAGTTGATTGAAAATAAATTGAATCCGCGTGAAATTTATGTGCAGAAATTACTTGCCAGTCATGACATAGATAAACAACTTGCAACAGAAATGGAAAAAGATTTCTGGAATGAATTGCAAAGCAGATTAGATCAAACAAAACAACAGACACTTAAATATCAATACCAGCCTCCGGAAGAAGCATGGCGTAAATTGAAAAAAATAATTGATATTTCCGTTGATTTTGGAAAAATTCCCGACACAAAAGTGAGTAAGAAAAACATTAAGCAGGTAACTGATAATATGTTTAAAGTTCCGGAAGGTTTTGTGAAATTGAAAAAAATTGAAAAATTATTTGAGACAAACAAAAAACTTTTATCTGAAAATAAAATTGACTGGGCTTTAGGTGAATTAATTGCTTATGGAACAATTTTATTGGATGGAAAAGATGTGCGCATGAGTGGCCAAGATGTTCGAAGAGGAACTTTTAGTCACCGTCATGCTGTATTGCGGGAAGAAAATACGAATGAGGAATATATCCGATTGAATTATCTTGCAGAAACGCAGGGGAAATTCAGAATATATAATTCTTTATTAAGTGAATTTGGTGTTTTGGGATTTGAATTCGGTTATAGCCTCGCATCTCCTGATCCATTAGTAATTTGGGAAGCACAGTTTGGCGATTTTAATAATGGCGCGCAAACAATTATTGATCAGTTTATTGCTGCAAGTGTAAGTAAATGGCAACGTATGAGCGGTATAGTTATGTTGCTTCCGCATGGATATGAAGGGCAGGGGCCAGAGCACTCCAGTGCGCGTTTAGAACGTTTCTTGCAATTGTGTGCAGAAGGAAATTTAATAGTTACCAATATTACCACTCCTGCAAATTTCTTTCATGTTTTGCGCAGGCAATTAGCATTTGATTTTCGAAGACCGCTCATAAATATGAGTCCGAAAAGTTTGTTGCGACATCCATTGGTTCAATCTCCGTTAACAGCATTATCAAATGGAAAATTTGAACCGCTTATTGGTGATGAATATGTAGAAAATAAAAAAGTAAAACGCGTTATTTTATGCAGCGGAAAAATATATTACGACCTCTTTGAATTTCAGCAAAAAAATGAGAGAAAAGATGTTGCCATTTTGCGCATTGAGCAATTATATCCTTTTCCAATGACGAGGTTAAAGGGAGAATTAAATAAATATCCGGATGCGGAATTAATGTGGACACAGGAAGAACCCAGAAATATGGGAGCATGGTTTTATATTTGGAATTTATTGGGTAATATGATTAAACAAAAAGTTACGCGTAAATCGAGTGCTTCTCCGGCAACGGGATTTGCTAAGATTCATGCGGAAGAGCAGGCGAGTATTGTGGAGCAGAGTTTTGCGGGGTGAGGCAGTGGGCAGT
>CAZXBG010000027.1:23083-32844 GCA_964638865.1 uncultured Chitinophagales bacterium
GGCAGTGGGCAGTTTTATAATTGGTAGTAATGAATAAGTTCCGAAAAATTGGATAATTAATTTTTAAAAATAATTTGTAATGATACTTGAATTAAAAGTACCAACAATTGGGGAGTCCATTAATGAAGTTACACTTTCGAAGTGGCTTGTAAAGGATGGAGATATTGTTTCTATTGATCAATCGCTTTGTGAATTTGAAAGCGATAAAGCAACATTGGAATTTCCGGCTGAGAAAGCAGGGAAAATTAAACTGCTTGTTAAAGAAGAAACGGAATTAAAAATTGGAGATGTAATTGCTACGTTAGATACAGATGTTGTGCCTGAACCTAAAGTTGAAACAATAACAACTGAAAAGGAAAACAAAACAGAAGCTCCGGAAAAACCGGATTCAAAAGTTGTTGAACCTGTAAAAGAAGAAGTAAAAATTTCCACGGAAGAACATGCTCCGGTAATTTCACCGCTCGCTTCTAATATAGCCAAAGAAAATAAGGTTGATATTCAAAAATTGTCAGGTACCGGAAGCAGCGGAAGAATTACAAAAGAAGATGTGTTAAATTATATTAAAAGGGGTGTGGATGGAAAGGAAATTGTGAAAAACCTGAGAAAAAATTTGCGCACACAACACGAAGAAAAAGTATCCAAACTGCGCAAAACAATTGCGAAAAGATTAGTTGGCGTAAAAAACGAAACTGCCATGCTTACCACCTTTAACGAAGTGGATATGAGTGCCATTATGGCAATTCGCGATAAACACAAAGTTAATTTCGAAAAGAAATTTGGTGTTGGTTTGGGATTTATGTCCTTTTTTGTAAAAGCATGTTGTAATGCATTGATGGAGTTTCCAAGTGTGAATGCATATTTTAATGAGGATACTATAATATTTAATGATTATTGTGATATTTCTATTGCAGTTTCTACGCCAAAAGGGTTGGTTGTTCCGGTAGTGCGCAATGCAGAAAGTTTAAGTATGGCCGAAGTAGAATTAACAATTAAATCATTAGCAGTTAAAGGCAGAGACGGAACTTTGAGCCTAGAAGAAATGCAGGGTGGAACTTTTACCATTACCAATGGCGGTGTATTTGGATCATTAATGAGTACACCAATAATTAATGCTCCACAAAGTGCTATTCTTGGAATGCATAAAATACAGGAACGACCAATTGCTTTGAACGGACAAGTGGTAATAAGACCAATGATGTATCTTGCATTGAGTTACGACCACAGAATTATTGATGGAAAAGAATCGGTGAGTTTTTTGGTGAGAGTTAAAGAGCAACTTGAAAAACCGGAAAATTTATTATTTGGTTTTGATAATATAGAATTATTATTAGCATTATAAATGGGTTGTGATCAGTTTATCAGTATTTTAATTTTGACAAGCGTTAATTAATTAAATATGAAATTTTATATATTATTATTAATACCATTTTTTGCAAGCCTTTCCTGCACCGCCCAAAACCAAAACAAGTCCGGAATGAGTTACGGTGTAATGTTTTATAACCTGGAGAACTTATACGACACCATTAACGACCCGAATAAGGATGATGAAACCTTCCTTCCCGGCGCCGACAGAAAATGGAACGACGAAAAGTATAAAATGAAATTAAAACAACTTTCAAAAGTAATTGCTACAGGTGCGGAGGAGTTGCCGGTTTTGGTGGGACTTTGTGAAGTTGAAAATTTAATGGTTGTAAATGATCTTGCTGCAACACTTAATTTATCCGCAGCAAATTATGGAGTGGTGCATTTCGATTCGCCTGATGAAAGAGGAATTGATGTTGCACTTATGTATAATAAAAATGTATTTACTCCGAAAGGAAAAACTCCATTTCATGTAACCATTCCAGGCGATTCTGTTGATTATACCAGAGACATTTTATATGTTTCAGGAACAATAAATATCAATGGGAAAAAAGAAGATATGCATATTTTTGTAAATCACTGGCCGAGTCGTTCTGAGGGAGAAGAAGTTTCTGCTCCTAAAAGAGCTGCAGCTGCACAAACTTTAAAACATGTGATCGATTCTCTGAATAATAAATTTGCGGATCCGAATATTATTATTATGGGCGATTTTAATGATACACCATTTGATATTAGTATGCAGAAAATATTAATGGCACAGGAGCAGAGCGCAACTTACGCTGATGAGAGCCTTGTGAATATGTTGAGTGCAAAACAAAAAGCCGGTGAAGGAACTTATAATTTTAAAGGAAATTGGCAAACACTCGATCAGATAATTGTTTCAGAAAGTTTATTGGATAATGCTGCAATTGATGTAAATGTAAATTCAGTTCAGATTGTGAAACAGGATTGGATGTTATTTCATCACGATAAATATGGAGATTCGCCGGATCGTACTTACAGTGGAATAAAATATATGGGAGGATACTCCGATCACTTACCTGTTTATGTGGAATTAATTATCTATTAAAACAAAGCATAAACCCGCCACCACCGGCACCACATAGTTTAAAAATTTCTTTGCCGGAATTTAAACCTTCCCTCCATTTTTCGTGCATTGATTCCGGAATTGCGAATACAAAGTTTTCGAGTTGAAATTGAGAAAGCCGATGTAAGTTTTCAAAAAAATGAGTACGATTGTTTTCCATTAGAGAACTTATACAAACAGAAACAACAGGAAGATATTTATTATATATAATATTTTGAAAATTTTTATCTTCCATTTTATCATTAAAAATTGCGATAAGTGTTGAAGCTTTTCTATCTATTTCTGTATTGAACAGATTTATGCCAATTTCCTTAAGTAGTGGAATATCATTTTCAATGATCATCAATTCTCCCATTTTTAAAAGGTGCAATGGTTTATTTAATAAAATAACCAGTGGGTCCAATCCGGAACTTTTTTCATGATAAAAATTTTCCATTTGTCCAAGTTGCGACCTCAATAGTATAAGATCTGGGATTGTATTTTTAGCAATATTATTTACAGCATATTTTTCATAAATTGCTGCAACAACAGAACCGGAACTTCCCAAACCGGCTCCAACAGGAATATCGGAGCGGAGGAAAAATTTATTGGCTAGAGCTGTATCAAACCTATCAAGATTTAGTAAATTATTTAATTCACTTTTCGATCTCAGGTAATTATAAAATGGACGAAGATCATATTGCGTTTCATTAGTTCCCGATCCGGATACCCATGCCGTTTTATATTTATAATAAGGAATGGCCAGCCCTTCTCCACCTGATATCACTGCATATTCACCGAATAATAATAATTTGGCAGGATATGATAGGGTCATTTATTTTTATGAAATTTTAATTTGTTATAACAATTAAATCATTAATCCTCAATTACCTGTGCAGGCCCTTTTCCCATGTGATCGTAAATAACTTTCTTTTTTACACAAAAGGATAATAATTCACTTTGAATAAAATTGCGCACTTTTGTTTTTTCCGAATGTGGATACAATACATGCACATTTGGTCCTGCATCTAAAGTAAAACAAACCGGAATTTTTGTCTCTGCCCTGTAATTTCTTATTCGTTCTATTATTTCCAAAGTATTAGGTTTCATTAATATAAAAGAATGTGTGCTCGTCATCATTAATGCGTGCAATTCTAACGCTTCTGTTTCTACTATCTGACAAAATATTCCCCAATCACCTGTTTTTAGTGCATCCAATAACTTATCTAATCTTTTATTCGCATTAATATATCGTTGTTTCGCCATTGGGTGGTCATTCATAAGCGCATGACCCGCGCGACTGCTCACCGGTTTTTCATTTTCGTTAACTATTAAAATGGAATCCTCAATATCGTTAAAATTATTGTGATAATTAATTGGAAATGGAATGGCATATTTATCAGAACTACCTGGTAATGATTTTGTTTTTCCCCAAATAGAAAACTCCGGATAAATACTTCTTGCTGCGCTTCCGCTTCCCAGGCGTGCAAAATTGGATGCTTGTTGTAAAAAGGAATCGTAATTATACATTTTTTTATCTGTGGTTGCCCTTAACGACATTAAACATAAAGCTAATGCACTCATAGAGGAGGCACTGCTTGCAATGCCTGCAGAATGCGGAAAGGAATTTTCAGAGGTTAGTATTATTCGATTTTCACTTAGAAAAGAAAAATCAGCTTGAATGCCGGATAAATAACGCAAAATTTTATCAGCAAAAACAGGATTTTTTTTCCCTTCAAAAGTAAAATCCAGCTCAATAGGTTTTTTACTGCGTTTTTTTTTGAGCGATATGGATGTTGTAGTGGTAGCCTCGCTAAGTGTAATTGACAAAGACGGATTGTTCGGCAATTGTTCTCCGTGTTTACCCCAGTATTTTATGAGTGCGATATTTGAAGGACTTTTCCAGGTAATATTCATGTTTACAAATTTACAGGAAAAATAGCATAACAAAGCATGAATTATTTAGATCAAATAACCATATCGAGATAAGGGATAATGGTATTATATTGTTTTTTGAAAAAATAATTTAATATATCTGCTTCTTCCATACTGCTTGCAACCATAACAAAATCACCACCCCAAGCGCCAAGTGATTTTACACTTCCCGTAAAATCGGGAAACAATTTCGTTTTTACCATTTCTTCCTGTAAAACAAATTGCATCATCTCTTCGTGTTCATCCAGCAATTGTTTAAAATCATGAAAATCGTCGCAAAATAAAAGTGCTTCCGTAATTTCAGAAATTACTTCTATCTCCTCTGTAAATTTGGAACTGTTGTTATTAAACTGATGTACTGCTGATTTTGAATCCTGTTTTTTATTCAGGTGAACAAAAAATATTTTCTCCGGATTTGGAGGCATAAAATGAACGGTATCATATACAGGACCTTCCTCGTCCATTTTAAATAAGACAGGTTTTTTTGCATTTGCACATGCTATGTCATATCCACTTCCACCAAAAACAATTTTATTTAAAGCAAAAGCATCAACTCCGGCAAATAGGGAAATATTATTAATTACAGTGGCACTGCTTCCTAAACCGGAATGCCTGTCAAATTCAAGATAGTTTGTAATATGTGTTGAACCGTTATTTTTCAGAAATTCCGGATTTAATTTTCGAACGGTATTTAATATGTTTTGTAAAGTTTCTAAAACAGGAGTTTCAATATTTTTTAAAGTTTCGCGGTAAGGACTGAGATCCTTTTTATTAAATTGAACATCTATCCATACATTATTTTCATTGTCGTAACTTTTCCAGAATAAAATATTTTCTCCGGTCGCGTCCTCGTCAATTTCCATTCGCTGACCTTGTTTTGTTGGAACAGCTAATGCCAATGCACCGCGCAGTACGAGATATTCGCCACTGATTAATAGTTTACCTTGTGAATAGAAAGTTTTTTTCACCTGAATGTATAAGTATAAAGTAAAATTTATAATTTTTCGGTGGAGAAGTTTTCACCTCTCACATCATTTAAATAAGCTCTCACTGAACTGAAAGAAACCGTTTTATCAGCAAAATAAGTTGCTGCTAATTGTATTTCATTTTCACTTGCGCCAAAGTGACGCAAAATATTTGTGAGATGCATTTTCATGTGGCCTTTTTGTATGCCTGAAGTTACAAGGGCTTTTATTGCGGAAAAATTTTGTGCTAAACCAACACATGCCACTATTTTCATCAATTCTTTTGCACTTGGATTTCCCAGAATCTCTAAGGAACGTTTACTTAGCGGATGCAATTTTGTAAGTCCGCCCACAGTACCAACTGCTAAGGGAATTTGTAAAGAAAAAATAAATTTATTTCCTTTTATTTCACAATTAGAAAGACTTGCGTATTGTCCATTGCGAGAAGCATAAGCGTGACCACAAGCTTCAATAGCGCGAAAATCATTTCCGGTTGCAAGAATTACTGCATCAATTCCATTAAAAATTCCTTTATTGTGCGTAGTCGCACGATAAACATCGTGTTTTGCAATATTGATGGCAGTATTAAATTTTCTTGCAAATTGTTGTGCATTTAAATTTGCTTCCTCAAAAGAGCCTAATGCATTAATATCACATTCCACCCAGGCTTTAACCAAACATTCCGGAGTATAATTGCTTAAAATACTCATTACAACATCCACTTCTTTTTCGGCTCCCGTGAATTTTTTATTTTCTTTCACTTCTTCCGTCAGACTTCCGGCAAAATGTTCCAATACAGAATTAATAAAATTGGCTCCCATTGCATCAGCAGTTTCGAAGGTTGCCTTTAATTGAAAATATTCCGGTTCCAGATGAGAGCAATCAATTAATTCCAGTGTTTTTAATCCGCCTCCACGTGCCTTCATGTTTTCAACAAGTGGTTGAACACTTGCAATTAATTCCTCTTTTAATTCCGTATCGAAAAATTGCAATAATTTTTCACTGTCGCCTCTCCATAAAAAATGAACATGACCTACTTTCACAGTAGAAATTACTTCTGCATGAAAACCACCTCTTTCGCTCCAGAATTTTGCTCCTGCACTGGCAGCAGCAACTACAGAACTTTCTTCAATAACCATGGGCACCACATAAGTGCGACCATTAATTACAAAATTTGGTGCAACACCATACGGTAAATAAAAATTGGTAAGTGTATTTTCAGAAATGCCGTCGAATACTTTTTGCAGTTCGGCATTAGCATGCATATAACTTGAAAATTCCCGCGCAATATCCAATGGATTACTGGTGAGAAAATGTTTTGCAAGCCATGCAATCTTTTCTGTTTTATTGAGTTTGGAAAACCCTTTTATTTTTGCCACTCTAAAATTTATTATTCAATTACAATTAATACGCAGTAAACATTATTTCACTTTCAAATAATTGTTACACAAAATTAACCCATCTCTTTGACTTTCAATATATGTTTTCAACTCTGCATATCCTGCCTGTGCATATTTCAGGAACCCTGAACCCTGCGCATAAATACTGTTTAAATTCAATTTTTCGGTGAGGTAATATCCATCTAAAAAATTTTTCACTCCGCCGCTAATAATCACTTCTCTGCATTTCAGATCATTTCCAAGGGTGTTAGCTGCCTCATTTACAAATGTTACCATTTCCGCCGCTGTATGCCCTATATACGCTAATTCATTAAACACAGATGGGGCATCATTGTTCGAACGCAACATTTCCAATTTTGCAAAATTAGTGCCGCCATAAGCGCCAAAATCAAGTGCTGCAATAGGTAACTGCAACAGCGCTTTCACGCTTTCAGGTCCCATTCCCTGTCCAACTTCTTTCACAATTATGGGAAAATCCACCACGCTCAATAAATTTTTTATGGTTTCCAGCGGTGCTTTTGTAAAATTGTCACCTTCGGGCTGTAACCATTCCTGCAAAGGGTTAATATGCACTATAAGTCCGTCAGCGTCAAGCGATTGCACCATTTTTTTGATGGCATCAATGGCATTTTTTTCGATGCTGAGTTCTATTTGGGCAATGCCGAGGTTGGCAAAAAAGGGCAGGTGCTGCCCAATGATGGGTCTTAAATTAAAATCATCAAAATACTTGTTATCGTTTAACAGGCGGCGGCAGGAACCTAAACCCATGCCCATTCCAAACTCATTACAAGCCTGCGCTAAATTGCGATTTATCTGCCCGGCTTGTTCCGTTCCACCCGTCATACTGCTTATCCAGATTGGGTTTGAGAACTTTTTACCCAAAAAATCTTTTTCTAGGGAAACCGCATGATGACCGCTCAAAACAGGTTCGTAATAAAATCTTTCATCATTTTCGAGGCTACCGGTCTGGCTTTTAAGCGCCAGTTCAATATGGTCTTGTTTGCGTTGCTCGGAGGTAGGGTCTGACAATTTGAGAGATATTGTTGGATGCAAAGGTAAGGAAAATGTGTTTGTTGAGGAGTGCATGGTGAATTATAGGTATGCCGAATCATAATTTGATTACTGCTCGATAGGCATCAAAACCGAGGCACTATCAATATCTTCTTAAATTTGCAGCCTTAAAGCACAATATGCATTTTTCAAATTATCAATATACAAGGCCTGATGTTGACGCGCTTCGGAAGCGTTTTTTGGTTTTGACCGACAGTTTTGAAACTTCGGCAAACGCAGAAAGCCAAATGGAGATTATGCAAGCCATTAATGCTCTGCGCAGTGAATTTGAAACCAATTATCAATTATGTTCCATTCGGCATTCCATCGATACCAGAGATGCATTTTATAATGCCGAGCAGGATTTTTTTGATGAAAACCTTCCACAGTTTGAAGAGCTTACCAGTATTTATTATAAAGCACTGCTCCATTCGCAATTCAGAAATGCAATAGAATCAAAATTCGGAAAACAATTATTTCGAATAGCAGAAATGCAAATGCGCGTTTTTATTCCGGAAATTATGGAAGAATTGGTGCAGGAAAATAAATTGAGTACTGCTTATCAGGAATTGATCGCAAGTGCTTTAATTCCTTTTGACGGTAGTGATAAAACACTTGCCGAAATGGTTCCCTATTTGCGCGCTACTGATAGAAACATAAGGGAGGAAGCGAGCAAGGCAAGATGGGATTTTTTTGTGACCCATGAACAGGAATTCGACAGCATTTTTGATGAATTAGTAAAGACCAGAAATACCATTGCAAATAAACTGGGATTTAAACATTTTGTGGAAGTGGGTTATCTGAGAATGTTGCGCAGCGATTATACCGCCGGAATGGTTGCGGAATTTCGCGAACAAATTTTGCAACAAATAGTACCTCTTGCTACAGAATTAAAATCGCAACAAGCAAAACGATTGGGATTACCATCACTAAAATATTTCGACGAAGCTTTATTATTTAAAAATGGTAACGCTGACCCGAAAGGCTCTCCGGAATGGATCATAAATAACGGAAAAAAAATGTATGCCGAATTATCAGACGAAACCAATGCGTTTTTTAATTTCATGCTCGACCATGACCTGATGGATCTGGAAGCAAAAAAGGGTAAAGCTGGGGGAGGATATTGCACCTATATTTCCGGATATAAATCACCCTTTATTTTTTCAAATTTTAATGGCACAAGTGCAGATATAGATGTGCTTACACATGAGGTGGGACACGCTTTTCAGGTATATATGAGCCGTGGATTTGAGGTGCCGGAATATTATTGGCCAACCAGCGATGCAGCAGAAATTCATTCCATGAGTATGGAATATTTTGCCTACCCCTGGATGGATCATTTTTTTCTGGAGGAAGCAGATAAATATCGTTATGCGCATTTAGTGGAATCGCTGTTATTTTTACCCTATGGTGTTGCCGTAGATGAATTTCAACATCACATTTACGAAAAACCGGATCTTACCCCAACAGAAAGAAAAACACTTTGGCGAAACATAGAAAAAAAATACCTTCCCCTTAAAGATTATGACGATAATAATTATTTAAATGCCGGAGGTTTCTGGCAAACACAGGCACACATTTATCAATCTCCTTTTTATTATATCGATTATACACTTGCACAAATGTGTGCTTTTCAGTTTTGGCTTAAAGCACAAAAAAATAATACTGCTGCACTACATGAATATGTTCAACTATGCAAGGCCGGTGGAAGCAGGTCGTTTTTAGAATTGGTGGAATACGCAAATCTGAAATCACCCTTTGATAAAAATGTTTTTGGTGATATTGTTGTTGCATTGAGACAATACCTAAAAGGCGTTGATGAAGGGAAACTGAATTAATTGGATAATTCAATTAATTCATTGCCATAAGTCATTACCTCAAGCCAAATATTTTTTAAATTGCCGTGAGTTTTAACCATCGGATAAATAACCGATCCATTTTTTATTCTCAATAGCCGTGGGTTTTAACCCACGGATAAATAAC
>CAZXBG010000028.1:0-2553 GCA_964638865.1 uncultured Chitinophagales bacterium
AATTAAAATTGTAAGTAATTGATTATCAAAAAAGTCTTCTACTAAACAACTTCAGTAGTATTAATTGCAATATTAATAATGCCAGGTTCATGTGAAGTATTTCATCTTTGAATTTTCGTTACCAACTTGTTCCATCCGGATACCCTGCCATAAGAATTTACAATAAAATTAATTGTGTTATTGGCAAATGCAGGGTGTGGCGTGGAAAATTGTTCTAATTTCAATTTATTCATATTATATAGTGCCTTCATCATTGTTTTCATTGTCACTGGTTTATCTTCAGATATATTTGAACTTATTTTAAACAATTGGTGAGTATCGGAACATGGCATTTATTTTACTGTCATTTCAACTTGTTCGCTGTCTTTATTGGAAATAGAATGTGGAATTCCTTATGGTACCATTATTTCTTCGCCGGCTTTTTTAATTATTGTTTTACCATTTACTTTAAATTTCATTTCCCCTTTTAAAATAATAAAGTATTCGTCCACATGCGCGTGGTAATGCATGGGAACCATTCCGCCTTTTTCCATTTTGTAATGCATAACGAAGGAATCTTCATCAAATGACTGTGGATGAAAAGTTTCTTTTCCAAATTTGAATGGTTTGTAAATACTGGAGTTCGTATTAATTTTATTTGGTTTTTAATTTTGATTTCGCTTAAAATATTTCGCAGATTATTTAACATATTAAACAGGCTGCAAATCTTTATTCAACGAGCAATTCTTATTTTATTTTGTCGCGGTTCGAAAGTATCAAAAATACAGTATGATTTTAAAATTGCCGTCCCAATCTAGTCGGATCATTGAGGTCTACCCAATAAATATGGATAGGCTCGCTTTCATCCTGCTGTCCATTTTGGTTTTCATCTAATTTAGCAAACACATATATAAAATCATTTTCCGGATCATACTCCGATTTTAATACAGAATAATTTTCCGGTACAAGTGCATTTTGTTTGTCGCCATTTATGTTGAATAAATAGAATCTCCGGAGGTCTTTAATATTTATAAATCCATCTTTATTGGTGTCGTTGTTGTAAACGGAAACCATGAAATAATTCCTGCTTACAGGTTTAAAGTTTAAAGTGTCTTTAGAATATGCAGGGTAATAAAGTGTTTTGATCAATACCGGTTTCTCAAAAAAGTTTCTCTGTTTATTTGTATTGATATCATAATGTGAAATATTTACCATATTATAACCATACACCGCTACAATCCCGGGCATGAAATTGTTATTCCATTGGTTTCCTGAGGTATTAGCAATATCGGTATAATTCCCATAATAATCATTTGAACCAATAAAATTGGCTTTTCTTTCCTTATTAAAATTCACCTTATAAATAGTAGTTAACCGAATATTCTGAATTCCGGTCAAAAGCACATTGCTTGGTCGGGTATCAAATTTTAAAGAATCCTGGTTAATCCAGTTTGCCTGGTCTTCTTCGTTATCTGCTGCAGTGGGTCTAACCTGAAATCCTTTTTCTTCAAGATGATCTTCTTTGCAACCGGCAAGGATCAAAAGAATTACCACGGCGAATATGGTAGGTATGGTTTTCATTATATACATTTTAATTTGGCACTTATTTTAAGCCCTATTGATACAAATACGGTTCATTATTATAAGCCAGTTTCCTCACATTTTCCAAGACTCTATTCATATAAGTTTTCCAAAATGTTTTGGTAAATAACCAATTTAATGGGTATAATAAACCAATTTCAGAATGCAAAGTATAGGTATATTCTACCAATATTTTATTTGGTTCGAGTTCAGTGGTTTTCCATTCGCCGGTAAATTTGTTAAATCCAAGCATCCACGCCTGAAAATCGCTTACTTCAATTTTCCAATATTTATTTTCCACGCGTTCAATTACTTTGTCAACGGAAGCCCAGCCCCCTTTTTGTGAGATGGATTTAGCTACAAACACCTTTTTGCTATATCCGGGTTTTCCCCAATTTTCATCCTCTGTGCAATGTGTAACCTTTGGCATGATACCGAATCCCGAATGCACTTTTGATACATCGCATAACATGGGAGTTTTAAATGCCCTTTCGAGAGAGCAGTTGTAGATGGTTTCTACTTTAATTTTTGTGATCATTTTAACTGATTGTTTTTATTTAAAGGTTTATGATGTTCTGATTTTCGGTCGCAAATACACGTTTCCTGATAGGCTGCAAAAATAAGGAGTTTTATATTAGGAATAGTTATGCTAACAAACCGATTAATGTGTTACGTTAGCTTATTTTATCCCCGCATTAACATTTTTCTGATAAGTACGAATTATTTTCCGTTTTGGGGATATTGTGGAAAATATAGCGGAAACAACTTTTCTGCCATTAAAGGTCTATCCTAATCCGGCAATTTTTTTTATATTGATCTTAATGAAAAACAATTTTCAAGAGATTCGAAATTGGAGATATTAAATATGCTGGGCGAAATATTGTTTGTTACAACACTGCATTCAGCACAGGAAGAAATTAATGTAAACAATTTTGCGGATGGTTTATATTTAATCAAAGTGCTAAACGGAGAACAAACTTTTATATCATCACT
>CAZXBG010000028.1:2653-7554 GCA_964638865.1 uncultured Chitinophagales bacterium
CTCAGCCACAATTCGTGGATTCCAATGGTCGTTGAATAGAGATAGTTTTTCAACAATATTAATTTTTTCCATCATCGTTCTTTTTAAACTGATATTTAATTGATTTGTGTATAAAATTAATTGCTATACGGATCCATAATGCCCTTCGGATTATATTGTTTTATTTTTGTCAGTTGTTTTTTGTTTATACTTGATGGTATTTTATTTGAATATATGTATTCGTTTTTACCAACTAAAAGACTGTATCTCAGGCTCACCTTTTTTTTGCCTGAAAATTTTGGAATTTCAAAAGCCCAATATTCATTGGGATTCAAATAAACTTTATGGTAACTATTTCCACAAAAACTACTTGGCAAATACTCTATAGGCCTCCATTTTCCTCTGTAAAAAACTTCTGCAATTACATAGAGTCTGCTATCTGATGCACTAAGATTTACTATTGTGTCACTATTGTTACCTAAATACAATGTGTAACCGTTTTACTGGTCAATAAAGGTAACAATGTTACTATTATCAATTTTTAGGAATAGACCCTGTTCCGGAAATTTCAAACTATCGTTCATTTTTTGAGGCAAATTTTCTGAACTCCCAAAACCTCCTAATGCTTGTGTGTCTAGTATGTTCGATCCTGCATAAATGGACCCGCGCAACATAAAATCAATATTTAAGTCTTTAGTCTGCCCATAAATATTAGAACAGAGAATTAATAATGTTAAACCGGATAGAATAGTGTTTCTCATTGTAAGTTTTAAGATGTTAATTTCACATCGGGCGAAATCAAAGTTAGTTTAAAACAATAAGATTCGGTATTAGTGCTTTTATTATTACATTCCTTGCATTTTACAGCATTCGTTTTTGTTCTCCGCTAATTTTTATCGTTTTTTCAAGTCTTGTTATACTTGTTTTTTTCTGTTTAGCACTCATTATCCAATGGATCATTACCTTTTTATAGGATGGAGCTTGTCCGTTAAAAAAGTGCCATGCTACCTTATTCTTTTTAAATTGATTTTTAAATTTTGGAGAAAGATCAAGCGGTTCCTTTTCATAGGAATACACCCCAACCCTGTTTTCTTTTCTTAATTCAAAGGCCTTTTGCCCTTCGGTAGTCATAAGTCCTGCTTTAGTGAGATCCTCTACCTTTTTAATGTTGATATCGCTCCAATTACTATTCTTTTTTCGGGGTGTAAAACGATTGCAGTAACTTTCTTTATCAATAGATCTTCTTACACCATCTATCCAACCAAAACAAAGAGCCTGATCAACCGAATCCGACCATGTCATCGACGGTTTACCACTTCCCAATTTGTAATATCCAACAAATATTTCTGTTTCCTTTTTGTGATTTATTTTTAACCACCTTCTGAACTCTTCGGGGGTTTGGAAAAAGATTGGGGACACTTTATTTGATGTTGATTTAATTGATTTATATTCTAAAAGACTAATTTCTACTATGCAATTTATTTTAATTTTCTTTATGGGTCCTTAGTATTTACCGATGGAGAACCAAATGTAATATTTTTTGCAATTAAATGTTTGGCGAGTAAAATTAATTTTCTCAATTCATTTTAAAGAATTTTGGTTGAGTATTAACGCTTCCATACATGACGCATCATTTCTATACATAATGGCTTGGTCATGTATAGCTTACGTGTAATTTCTTTACATGTATTTAGATCGTAATTACTATTTTTCATCTTCGCTTACTTTAAATGATTTTTTAAATTGTTTAAATACAATTTTTGGATCGATGTTATTTAATCCCATTTCCTTGAAAATAGTTTTATCCGGAAGATCAGTTGTTATTAATTCTGCGAACTTATTTACGTGTGCTGGTATTGTTGCAGGTAAATCAAATTCAGATTCCGGAGTGAGCATTACCGTTAATCGAAAAACATCTGTTTTATGCTTTCGTAACTGTTTTGCATCTTCTTTGCCACCCTTTTCAATCCTTTCCTTGATTTCCAAAAATGCTTTTGCTTTTAAGCATATCAAAGCTTCAATATTTGCATGGTGTAATCCATCTTCAAATTGACTGTTTTCAATAATGTATTTGTAATAGTCTAAACAAATGCCGTGAAATTTTTCCAATTCAAGTGAAATTTTCTTCACTTCTCCGCCACAACCCCAATACTCTTAAAAGTCTCAATCCCGCATTCTAAAAATCCCTGATAAGCCTCCTCATCCGGAGTGTAACCTCGTGGTTGATTCAATACTTTCCCATCAGGTGCAATTAATACGTAGTAAGGTTGAGAGTTGGTATTAAATTCGCGAGCCTGAAAATCGCTCCATTTATTTCCTATACTGCGCACTTTATTTCCGGTATATTCCGATATATACTGATCTTCTAATCGCAGTGCTTTTTTATCGTCAACATATAAACTCACCAGAATATATTCTTCATTAATTAATTTATATACTTCCTCATTTGGCCATACATGTTCTTCCATTTTGCGACAATTTACACATGCCCAGCCGGTGAAATCTATCATGATTGGTTTGTTTACTTCCTTTGCATACGCTACTGCTTCGTCCATATCGTGAAAACAATTTAATGCGAGCGGACACTCACTATCATAGTGATAAATACTGTAAAACATCGGGGGAGTAAATCCGCTTATCAATGCTAAATTTCTTCCTTTTTGTAATCCACTTGCAAAATAAAGTGTTAGTGCTAAAAAAAGCAAAGCAAATGTTGCTCTTGGAATTCCGAATTTCACCTTTTTATTGTCGTGCGGAAAACGTATAACTCCGATAAGATATAAAAAAGTAAGCAGTGAAAATAGAGCCCAAAGCCCCAAAAATATTTCACGTTTTAAAAATCCCCAGTGGTAGGCAAGATCTACATTCGATAAAAATTTAATAGCAAATGCAAGTTCAATAAATGCAAAAACAATTTTTACTTCATTTAACCATCCACCACTTTTAGGCAATTTATTTAAGAGTTGCGGAAATAATGCCAATAAGGTAAATGCCAAGGCGAATGCTGCCCCAAATCCAACCATACCGGCACTCAGTGCTGCGCCTCCTCCCTTTAAACTATTTGCTAATAATGATCCAAGTATTGGGCCGGTGCATGAAAAAGAAACAATACATAAGGTTACAGCCATAAAAAAAATACCGAGTAGTCCTCCCACATCAGAAGCACTGTCGGTTTTATTTGCCCATTTAGCAGGTAATTTAATTTCAAATAAACCAAATAGTGATAATGCAAATAAAATGAACACAAAAAAGAAAACCATATTCACTATATTATTCGTAGAAAATGCATTTAATGCATCACCGGATAATCCAAATAATAAAAAAGGCAGCGATACCAAAAAATAAACTAATATAATACTGAAACCATAAAATGAAGCTTCGAAAATTCCTTTTTTTCTGCTCGCTGATCTTTTGGTGAAAAAAGAAATTGTAAATGGTATCATCGGAAAGGTACAAGGCATTAATAATCCAATTAATCCACCAATAAATCCTAATATAAATGTGCTGAACAAACCTTTATTATTTGCATTGGTAATTTCCTGATCAATTTTGGGATCGCATTGTGCTTGTCGTGCATAAGCCGTATCCACAACAAATTTTCCAAAACTATTTGCCGGAGCTGCGGAAGCTCCGGTGTCGGTTTCTATAATCTCTATTATTGCTCCACCACTTAATTTAAAGGTGAAATCTTTTTGTTTGAATTTACATTGTATTGCATCACATGTTTGAAAATCAATATATCCGCTTATGGTTGCATTTGCTGAATCAACTCTGATTTTCTGACGAATCTCTACCTTATCGTGATAATATTTTGTTATCTTGTTTTTAAATAATGGTTCAGGTTTATTTTCCGCTTCACCAATTTCTTCTGCTTTTCCAATTAATTGAAAGTTTTTCCCCGCATTTTCAAAAACAAATTTCATAGGTTGCGCTCCACCTTCCGGTGAATCTTGTGAATATAACTTCCACGTTGGTGCAATGGTGGCATTAAATTTTAACCAATACTCCGTATCATTTATTTTTTCTGTACTGATTATCCAGGTTACCGGATCTTTTATTTTGGAATAATCCGTTGTCAAATTTCCGTTATAAAGATTAGTTGATGCGGTAAGGTCAAAATTAAAATCATGCGAAAATGCCATACATTGTTTATCGTCGCAACTCATAAAATCGATATACCCTTTAACGGTCACATTTTTACTGACCTTAACTGTTTGTTTGAGTACCAGTTTTTTATGATAAAATTTTATTACCTGATTTTGAAACAGCGGTTCTACTTCCTCTTCTTTTCTTCCAAGCTCGGTCATTTCCCCAATTAACTCCACACCTTCTGGTAGATCCTCAAAAATGAGTGAAGTTGGAATAGGGCCGTCTTCGGGAACATCATGCGAATACAATTTCCATCCTTCGTCAATAGCGGCAACAAAAATGAGAATATACTCATTTACAACCCCACTTGGTGTTACCGAGGTTTCCCATTTAACGGGTTTTAATAATTGGCCATTGGCTTGACTAGCGAATAAGAGTATCAGAAGAAATTGAAAAAACTTTTTTCCCATCAGATCGGATTTTTGCTGTGCAAATTTAACGAATTAGGCCTCACGACAGTTCGTTAAAATGTTCTGTGACTTTATTTTTACTGTTAATTCTTATTAAATATTGGCAGTGGATACAACCTTTGCCAAAAAAGACTCAAATATCATTCTCCCGTCGGTGTTTCCGAGAATTTCTTCACTTGCTCTTTCGGGGTGTGGCATCATGCCGAAAACATTGCGTTCTTTATTGCAAATGCCGGCAATATTATATAACGATCCATTTGGATTTGATGTTTCTGTTACGTCACCATGTTCATCGCAATATCTGAAAATTACCTGATCGTTGGCAATAATATCCTCCATTACACTTTTTTCAGCATAAAATCT
>CAZXBG010000028.1:7654-32657 GCA_964638865.1 uncultured Chitinophagales bacterium
TTACCTGATCGTTGGCAATAATATCCTCCATTACACTTTTTTCAGCATAAAATCTTCCTTCTCCATGCGCAATAGGGATTTTGAGCGGATGGTGTTGTGGAACATACCTGTTGATCCTGCTTTTCGTGTTTTCAGCAGTAAGCAGGATGTTTTTACAGATAAATTGCTGATTATTGTTCTCCAATAAAACTCCCGGAAGCAGTCCGGCTTCACATAAAATCTGGAATCCATTGCATATTCCCCAAGCAAATCCTCCCGCATTACAATGTTTGATAACAGCCTGCATTATGGGTGAAAAACGAGCAATAGAGCCAGTTCTAAGTGCATCTCCATAGGAAAATCCTCCCGGAAGCATTACACAATCATTAATAGTTAATCCACCCAAATCCTTTTGTTTGTGAAACAATTCTATTACTTCACAGCCCATTACATTGCGTAAAACATGGATCAGATCCTGATCGCAATTGGAACCCGGAAAAGTAACAACGCCAAATCTCATTTTTTGTAGAGTTAAGCTGTAAAATTAATATATTGAAACAGTATTGTGGCACCTAAAAGCGTAATATGTATTATTTCAGGGGTTGTGCGGTTTTTGGAGTGGAAGAAATAATAACTGATAAAAAAGGAGGTTCCCATCAACAAAAAATAAAGTCCGCCGGCATCGGCATTGGAATTGAACAGAAAAGCTACTATCCCGAAAATAAAGAAGGATATAAAGGAGCCTAGGTATTTTCTTACCTGAATGAGGTTGGTAGAAAATTTATTGCTGTAAAAAAGGAGGGATATGATGAGCGCAATTCCTATAAGAAACAATTTTACGAGGTTAATACTGCCGAAAAACCCGGATATCTTTTTAAGGTCCGGGAGCAGATCAAATTGTTTTTCCCAAAAATCAGGGAGCAGGTCGAACCAGAAAAATGATGTTGCCACCAGAAAATAGATCACCATAAATCCGGAGAGGAATAATATAAATTCCCGAAAGGTTATGGAGCGCATACGAATTATTGCCAATAAACTATAAAGGCTGTAAACTAAGGTCGGAAAAAATAAAAGAGAAATAAATCCATTCAGCAAGCCGGTATCAAAATAGACGTTATCCGCTTTTGGTTTATTATAAGCACTGAAAATTTTAAATAATATCCAAATTAAAAAGAATCCGCTTAACACTGCAGGGGTATTGTATAAAATATCTGGAAAAAAACTGCACAATAATATAAAAACTAATGCCGGAAGGAGGGAAGGTTTTGTATTTACCTTACTTCCCTGCATCAACATGCTTATCAGTACTGCTTGTGTTACTATGCAGGCAAGATTAAAAAATGGAACAATAAATTCAGGTAATCTGTGCAATTGCAACCATTGGTTAAATAGCAGGTCGCCAATAAAATAATAGGTGGTTTCGTCTGTTGGTATTTCCCCTAAAAAAAATTTAAGATTTATTAATGCCGCATACAATATGAGCAATAAAAGGGAAAGAGGATTGGAGGATTGAAAAAGCCGCAGCACGTAAAATAATTAAAATTGTATTTTAACGAATGACAAAGTTTTTTTATAAATACTCGGAATGATAATTTCATTAAAAGTTATCTGTTCTGCAGAGGAAGGTCGCAATTGCACTTCCTGCTGATTTGCATTAAAAATACTTTTTCTGTCAAGTGCGCCGTCAGCTTCCATTTCGTATTGTAAAACATTGGAATTCTGTTCCACATCTTCATTAAAAATAAAGGTGATCTTTTGTTTGCTGTTGATCAAAGCATAAGAGGAATTAACTCCTCTGTCTTCGCGGCTGATTTGTTTTTTCCTAATCACATTGTTCCAAGCGGGAGTCCCGTCGGGTTTAATGGAAAACAATAAAATATCATCGTATTCATAAAACTCCACCTGACGTGTGGAAGTTCTGTAACCATAATATGGATCGTAATTTGTGTACTCATAACTCTCTACAGTTTTGTCGTAGTATTCTGCAACCAGTAAAGCGCCGCCATCCGCGCGTGGCACTATGTTTCCGATCTGATATACCGGTAAATTTTTTATTGCTTTTTCTGTCGCAAGTCCGGCTATTTCATCCAAGGTCTCTTGCGGGAAAATATAATTGTGTTTTAAATTAATGGAGGAAGAGGAGGGGTCAATTACCAGGTAATTATACCCAACCATATAATCTTTATTGTCTTCTTTCAAAAAACTAATGGCAATAATATTTCCGGAAGAATTATCTATTGCATAATTCATTTCATCCAGACAAAAATCGTTGCTGTTTATATCGGTATATAAAACCGATGCTCCCTGTTTGGGAAACACAAAAGAATATTGAACGGCAGTTTTATCCTTTTTACAATTGAATTCATCATTTTCAAAAAGAAAGGCCGGAATACCGGCATCTGTAATTATTTCCTTGATCAGAATGGGACTATAATTCTCGTCGGGTAAATTAATATCGTTTTTTTGTAATACTGCAGCATCGCCGTTTATCACAAATGAAAATAATTTATCGATACGTCCTGCGCTGAATTCGTATTTGTAAATGAGAAAATAAGCGTTATTTTTTGACCTGATTATTTTAAATTCAGAAAAATTTTCTCCCAATTTCAGGGAAGTGGAATCAAGAATAATGGGATCTCCTTTTTTTTCAATATCTTCATTAAATAACTGCACGGCGAGGAAGTTGTTCTTATTTTCCTTATAGGTGTAAAAATGATAAATTTGTTCTCCGCTTTTGTACACCTCCACCGATTCGTAATCCATTGTTTTTATGGTGATCTCCTTTCTTCGTTTGAAGGTCATTTGTTTATCATAAACATCTATCTCATCTTCGAATCTATATTTCTTATAGATTAAAACATCGCCATTTTTATTTTTGCCGAGTATATTATATCCCACAAGTTCAGTGCTTATTTTCTGTGGGTCTGAAATAAATATCTTTTGTGCCTGCATTATCGCAGGAAGAAACAAAAACAAAAAACAACAATACCATATCCCTGATTTCTTCACAATTCGTATTTTTTTGCCATATTTAAAGGCAATTATTAAGGTATCAAAATTACATAAAAAACGTTTAGGGTTTTGATTTGTTGTGTTGGGTATGTAAAACTCCCGTAATTAAAAAATGATATTGGGCTTTCTGCCTATTTTTTTTGTTTGGGATCCAAGGCATCGCGCAGTCCTTCGCCAATGAGATTGTAAACAGTAACAGTAATAAAAATTGCTAAACCGGGAAAGAGCACAAGCCACCAGGCACTGAACTTATCCCGGCCGTCGCTAACTAGGGAACCCCAGGTAACAAGGTCTGATGGAACTCCAATACCCAAAAAAGATAAACTTGATTCAATCAGAATAGCCGAAGCAATTCCAAAGGCTATAGAGACCAGTGCCGGAGCCATTCCGTTCGGCAAAGCGTGTTTTACTATGATATTTAATTCAGAAAGTCCAAGAGAACGCGCTGCCTGAATATATTCTAAATTCCGAATCCGCAAAAACTCTGCTCTGGTTAATCGTGCAATGCCAGTCCAGGATGTCAATCCGATTATCACCATGAGATTTGTAATTGATGGTCTTGCAATAGCTGCAATGGTTAAAATTAATATGAAGGTTGGCATGGCATAAAATATTTCAATGGTTCTTGAAATGAGTGCATCAGCGGGAATGAACATGCGTTTATTTAAAATAGGCAACTTGCCCACCAATTTCCCCAACAAAATAAAAATTAAAATTATCAGCACAAAGATCAATAGACTGAGAAATAATTGAAACAACAGATTAAACCCGGAAGCATTTATTGCATCCTGTAATATGTAGCTTCTTGTTTGAAACGCATAAAACCATCCTACAAAAATACCGATTACTACGGCCCAGAATTTACCTCTGGTTGTAACTAATCTGTTATCCCCAAAATAACCTGCAATTGCGCCGAGCAATAAGCCGATAATTGCAGCAATAGTCATAGAAATAAATCCAATTGTGAGTGAAATGCGGGCTCCGTGAATTAAACCCGCCATCAGATCATCGCCTAAACTTCCGGTTCCTAAAATATGACGGAATCTTCGGGGCATTTCTATGATCTCACCATTTTTATCCTTAAATAATTGGGCATCACCAGGGCCTTTATAATCGGTATTCAACATATCTGTTTTTCCCGGTGAATATGGTACGGGTGCCCATATTACTTTTTCAAGATGCATCTGTTTCCAATCGGCTATATCCAATTGTATATTTTCAATACTGCCATCACTTTTTATTATAACATAATTGTTTTTAAAGGAAAAGGCAGGAAAATATCTTTGCCCCTCATATTTAATATAAAGTGGTTTTTGATTCGCGAGCAAAGGAGCTAAAATTGCAATTATTGCAAGAAATATTAATATATACACTGAAATATACGCAGGTTTGTTATGCCTGAATTGTTTTCGCGCATGCGCACGGAAACTGAATTCATTTTGCGTATTATTTTTTTTCATTGGTTGTTTGAATAAGAGATTCTCGGATCGGCAATTGCATATAAAATATCTGCGATTAAATATCCTATTAAGGTCAAAACACCTGTCAATGTAAATACATCAATAATTACAGGATAATCGTTTGTTTGTATGGCATGAAATATTTGTTGCCCCATTCCCGGTATGGTAAATATAGTTTCCAAAATAACCGAGCCGCTAATTGCCAAAGGAAATACATTGGAAAAAACAGTAATGATCGGCAACAGTGTATTTCTGAAAACATGTTTATATAAAACCTTTCCATCTGATAATCCTTTAGCTCTGGCAGTGCGGATATAATCCTGCGAAATAACCTCCAGGGCTGATACGCGCGTGATACGGCTCAAAAATGCAAGTTGAGAATATGTGTAAGCAATGGTGGGTAAAATTAAATAAGGTAAACGCAAACGTATCACTTCTAAAAAATTCGCATCTTCAGGAATTCCGGTAACGGGTTGAATTCCTGAAGCGGGAAAAATCGAAAGCGCCTCCGTATTTGCAAAACCCATCAACAATAATGTTGCTACCCAAAAAGTGGGCATAGAATACAAAACAAAAAGCACAACCGAAGATGTTCTGTCGAATAAAGAATTTTTTTTCGCCGCCGCTTTTAATCCAATTGGTAAACTTATTAAATACGCAAGGAATATAGAAATAATGGTAAAAAATAAGGACCATTTCATGCGTTCTCCAATGATATCAGAAACTTTTAATTTAGTTTCATAAGAATATCCAAAATCTCCGCGAATCAAACCTGCACAATCTTTACTTCCTCTTCCGGTGAGCCAATTTCCATCACCAAATATCCATCGATGGTATTGGTTATTTTTATAGAAATTTAAACATGGAATAAAAATTTTGTATGGCGTTGCATTTTCATGAATTGCAAAATAATTTTCCTCTGCAGATTTTATTTGTTCAAATACTTCTGCCAGAAATGGAAGTTGTTCTGCGTTTTTTTTCAGGTAATTTAATTTAATTTGAATGAGTTTATCAAAATAACTTACTTTTAGGTTGCTGACTTCAATTTTAAAATTATTGATGCTATCCTGCATAACATTTTTTCCGTATTTAAGTATTTCAGCAGAATCGGGTGAAACTTTGTTTATGGCAAGTTCCAAATCCTTTAAGGAATTACTCCAGGAGGAAATTTGAGTCCAGTTTCCGTATTGTTGCACTAGGCGCTTTAAAGCATCGCGTTCGTTTTCATTATAAATTTTATATAAGGTATCAGGTGTTGCTAATGTACTGATGCTGAAATAAAAAACAGGAAGATCGAGTCCGAGTTTTTTGCGCCATCTATCTTCTTCTTTTTTTGTATTATTTTGTTGCATTCCGATTTCACCTCCCGACTCCCGGGCAGAAACCATACGATCTAGGGGGTCGCCGGGTGCATTTATACTGATTACAAATGCGAGCAATGAAATGATAATAAGCGTGGGAATAAAAAACAAAATTCGTTTGAGAATATATTTACCCATCACTTAATTAGTTGAAACGGAAGTAAAAATACATTAACTGTTGTTAATTAAATGGCCGAAGACCACCCTACATGTCTGCATCTTTTTTGGTTACACCACTATTCATCCCATACAGGGATAACAATCTCATGTTATTTAATATCACTCCGGGTCTGTCGAAAACCATATATTGATTGCCAAACCTTTTATGCAGTATATTTTTTTTAGATGTTGAATAAAGTATAATGTAGGGTTGTTCTTCATAAATTATTCTTTGCAATTCTTTAACCATCGGGATCCGTTTATTGTCATCAATCGTATATTTTATGGAATCGATAAGTGCATCCGTTTCTGCATTTCCAAAACCCACATAATTGGAACCACCTGAAATATAGGAAGAGGTATGCCATATTTGTGTATAATCCTCAGGAAATGAACCCGACGACCACGCACTTACATAAATGTCAAAATCATGTTTTCTCAATTGTTCTTTCATAGTATTGGATTCAACTCCAACCGGAATTAGCACAACACCAGCTTTATATGCCGATTCCACTACCATATTTACCATGTCGACAACAAATTTTTGTCCCGACTGAAATTTTAATTCAATCTCCATTTGTAATTTTTCCCCGTCTACTTCCTTATCGCGGATATTATTTCCGTCGGTGTCTTTCCATCCGGCTTCATCCAGTAGTTTTTTTGCAGCTTCCACATCAAATGCAATGAGTGGTAATGCATCATTATATTCTGGTTTTAAAGGCGAAACAGTACCATTTTGTCTTTTGGCATATCCAAAAGATACTACACGAATTAAATCTTCAACTGGAATCAGGTGAGCCATAGCTTTCCTCACCTTTGCGTCAGTAAAGAATTTTTTGTGTGTAGTGCCATCCGGTTTCATATTCATTCCGATATAATTAAAATTGAAATTATCGGTAAATTGAATATTATAGTTTTTATTAAAATCGGGCTCTTGCATTAATTCCAGCACAGAAGCTGTGGGCACCCAGGAAGAAGCATCAAATGTTTGCGCTCTTAATTCCAATTTTTGTGAATTCGGATCTCCGTCAATTTTAAATATTATCTTTTCAGGATACGAAGTTTCATATGCTGTTGGGTCGATGAGTTTTTGTGTCCAATGATTTTTTTTACGTTCGAGTGTTAATGTTTGTCCGGTATTCCATTCCACAACTTTGTAAGGGCCGGATGTATTTAAAAAATTAACATCACTTCCATATTTCGGATCGTTAAAGGTATTTGCCCAGGCTGTCAATTTTGTTTCTGCGTCGGCATTAAAAGTGCTATCGTTGAATTGTACAAAAGTATATTGTGCCAGAATATTTTGCGGATCGTAATAACTGCGCTGTATTATTGGAAAATCCGTTAAAAAGAAAACATTCAGTATATATTCTTTTTTCATTACTATGGTGAAAGTAAATTTATCCTGAGGGTCGGCAACAACATCTTTAATATTTTCAAAATAAGCTTTTAAAGAAGGATTATTGGTAAGTGGACATTTATTTGCTTTAAGCATAAAAATTGCATCTTCTGCAGTGATCTGTTCTCCGTTGTCCCAGGTTGCATCTTTCCGAAGGGTATAAGTATAACTCAAATTATCTGCTGATATTTTTGGCATCGAAACCGCAAGGTCAGGACAAATTCCAAGATTGATAATGTCGTTCCTCAGAATAAAATTGCAGGTGTATTGAAAAACCCAACTGCGTGGAGCGGTTCCACCATTGGTAGGATGCAAATTATCAGGATCACCAACCCAGTGATTTACCACTACATTTTCTGTGCTCCATTCGGGCAATATACTGTCAGCATCAGCCAATAAAATATACTTTTCTTTATCTGTAAATGTTTTCATATCCGTCTCACCCTCCTTTTTGTTGTTTCCACAGGAATTCAGGAAAGTTGCTGTTAAAATTAAGAGGGTTAACCGAGGTATAGAAACTATTTTCATGATTTTAGTTTTACTTGAACCACCAAAGTAAATGAATTTGAACCATTTTTTAAACCTTAACACAATTAAATTGTATTATTACCTTTACTTGACAATAAATTTAACATGCAAAAGATTCTAATTTCAGGTGGTTCAGGTTTGATAGGACGGCAACTTACCGAATTTTTGCTGGCCAAAGGGTATCAGATAAACTGGCTCAGCAGAAACAAAAAAAACCTGCCGGGTGTTTCTGTTTTTTTGTGGGATATTGATAAAGGGTTTATTGATGATGATGCTTTTGTTGGGGTGGATGTTATTATTCATTTAGCAGGAGAGGGAATTGCTGATAAAAGATGGACGCCTTCCAGAAAAAAAATAATAATAGAAAGCAGAACAAAATCCACAGAACTTTTATTAAAAAAACTTAACGAAATTCCCCATAAAATTAAAACTGTTATATGCGCCTCCGCAATAGGATTTTATGAGGCAAATACAAATACAATTATATCGGAAGAAAATAAAACGGGAATCGGTTTTCTCAGCGAATCGGTTTCCATTTGGGAAAATGCAACTAAAAAATTTGCTGAACTTCCCTTAAAACTCATCACAATTCGGATTGGAATTGTTTTAGCTAAAAAGGGAGGAGCTTACAAAGAAATGATGTTAACAAAACCATTCGGAATTTTGCCCCTAATGGGCAGTGGAAATCAAATTTATTCCTGGGTCCATATTGAAGATGTTTGCGGAATTATTTTATTTCTTTTTCAAAATAATCAGAACGGAATATTTAATGCTGTAGCTCCAAATCCGGTATCTCAAAAACAATTGATGCACACAGTAAAGAAGTATTCCAAAGGGTTTCAAATAATTATTCCGGTTCCTGCCTTTGGTTTAAAATTAGCATTGGGTGAAATGAGTTCTGCCGTTTTAAATTCTCAATTAATAAGTGGCAAAAAAATATCAGATGCAGGTTATGTATTTAAATTCCCAGACATTGAAACAGCGATTCAAAATTTGGAAATTAGTAGTTAGCAATTAGTATTTAGTAATGAATAATGAGTTCGCTCCTACGATTGGGCCATCCTACCTATTGGTAAAATAGTGAGAAGTTATTACGCTGCAATCGGAATTAATCTCATTACTCATTACTCATTACTGATCACTCATCATCACTCATTACTCATTACTCATTACTCATTACTCATCACTCATTTCTCATTTCTCATCACTCATCACTCATCACTCATTACTCATTTATTTGCTGCCAGTCCTGTACACGTTTTCAGCATATTAATAAAATCTTCCCGATAACCATAGGTATCCAACCCTCTCGCAGAGTTTGCCAATTTAATTGCTTCTTCGTAGGTAGCATCTCCTTTAAATTCACTTTCTCTTAATATCATTCCGAATTCAATAACTGCACTTGCAAAACGAAAATTATCGCTGGTAGACGCAAGAGGAATTGTATTTGCAGATAGTGACTTCTCTATTAATTTACTTGTCTCACTATTTGGTGCTTTAAAGCGCAATTTTAATGTCATGATCTCATCGGTATTGTAAGCATTTTTATTTACCTCAGTGGTTTGATATTTTAGCGTTTCTCCATCTGGTTTTTCATTTAATCCACTCGGTTGATATTGATTTGAAAGCAATTTAATTTCATACATTGCAGTAACACGATGTCCTGCACCGAGTTCACCTGCATCTTTTGCATCATTCTCAAAATCTTCCTTGTTTAATGCTCTGTTCTCATAACCGATCAAACGATATTCTTCTACCAATGCAGGATTAAATTCTATCTGAATTTTTACATCTTTTGCAATGGTGAAAAGGGTTCCGCGCATATCCGTAGTAAATACTTTTTTTGCTTCTTTTTCCTCGTCAATATAATAATAGGCGCCATTTCCATTATCTGCAATGGACTCCATTTTGCTGTCTTTGTAATTACCTAAACCGAAACCACAGATGGTTAAAAATACGCCTGTTTTTCTTTTTTCTTCCACCAGACGTGTCATTTCGGCATCACTACTTGTGCCCACATTAAAATCGCCATCAGAACATAAAATTACTCTGTTATTGCCTTCAGGGATTAGATTTTTTATTGCAATATCGTATGCAAGTTTTATTCCAGCACCACCTGCCGTACTGCCACCTGCTTCCAAATTATTTATTGCATCCTTTATTTTTTGTTTATTGGAACACGCAGTAGAAGATAAAACCTCTCCGGCTGCACCTGCATACACTACTATTGCAACTCTATCTTTTTCATTTAAATTATCAATAAGTGAATTAAGGGAGTGTTTTACTAAAGGTAATTTATTTTCACTTTGCATACTTCCGCTCACGTCAATTAAAAACACAAGATTAGATGCATCAGCCTCAGAATAATCAATATCTTTTCCCTGTAATCCTACCATAATTAATCGGGTAGATTTATTCCAGGGACATTCACTCATTTCGTAATTGATCGAAAAAGGATCATTTCCTTTTGGTTTGCTGTAGGTGTAATCAAAATAATTTACCATCTCTTCAATACGCACTGCATCTTTTGGCGGAACTTGTCCGTTATTAATAAATCTCCGGATATTGGAATAAGAAGCATTGTCAACATCAATAGAAAAAGTGGATAATGGATTTCCAATTACCTTTTTAAAAATATTTTCATTAATCGCATTATACGATTCCGTATTGTATTCTGAACCATAGTTGCCGTCAATGTCATATGTCATATCATTAATACTGTATCCCGCGAAATTACTTTCACTTTTCGATTCCATATTGTAATATAATTTATCAACCTTTTGCGGTGCTGTTTCGGGTACGGAAATATCATTTTCATCCTGTACTTTCTCCTCAACCGTGATCTCTGTTTGTAATTGTATATCTAATTTTAATAACGCTTTATCGTTTAATTCAATTTTTTTCTCCTGGACAGCATAATTTTTCATTGTGAATTTTAAATTATATGTGCCTGCCTCCAGATTTACAAAATTATAATTACCAAGTGAATCACTTTTCGTTTCCCTTTTTCCATTTTCACCCTTTATTTCTACAGTGATATTGTTTAATGGATTTCCAAAATCGATATCGGTAATTACTCCGCAAACGGTAGAAGAACCTGTTAAGGGCAATTCATCTGTAATTTTGCCTCCAGCTAATATTATTCCGGTTAATAATAAAATGGTAGCGCCGGAAAATAGAATGATCTTTTTCATAATAAAATATTTTATGGTGAACGAATTGTTTTGGGAAGGAGATGCGAGTGGAATCGAAATTCCATAAATCCAGTGTAAAGCAGTGAGTAGTGAGTGGTGAGTATGCTCTGAGTGAAGATTTCAGTAACATTCATACAATGAGTAATGAGTTATGAATAATGAGTAGATCGATGATAACCTTATACTTCTGCTCCTGTACTCGAAAGTCGATTTATTTTACTCCTGACTAATGCCTCTTGACAATTTGGTGGGCGGTAAGTAGATCCATGATAGCCTTACTTTAACTCCTGATTAATGCCGCTGTTCAAATTATTAAATTGACAATTGAAAATTACCAAATCTTCTTGATAGCAGAAACCTAATACTCCTGACTATTGACTAATGACAGTTTTTTCAATGATCAGATTCCTGATTGCGTTAAGAAAGTTTACTCCGACTTGAAACAAAATTCATACATCACACCTCACAAAAAAAGACCCGATCAGGATCTTTTTAAAATATAATAAGATATTTTTTTTAATCTAAAAGCATATCAATAAATACCAGATCGCCACCAACATCTTTTGCTTTGCGAACGGTGTCGCCTTCGTGAGAAACTACAATTCTGATAACGATGTTGTCGCTTCCGCGTGCCATTAAATATAATGGCTCACCAATGGTAGCAAAAACATCTTGTTTCCAAGACCCTTTTTGAGCATAAATGGTCTCTGGAGTTCCGTCAGCTCTTAAAAAAGTTACATCAAATTCATCACCGCTTACGCGATAAGTGATCTTTTTTGTGTCTGGTAATACCTCTTTATTACAAGCCTGGAGGAAAAAAAAACTAGCTATCAAACACAGAATTACAGTCTTCATACCTTCTTAGTTTTAATTGGAGGACTAAGATAGCACATTTGCAATGTGAATTGTATTAGCAATGAGACATTAAATGTGACTGGGTATTTATATAAAAAATTTAAGTTGTAAAACATCAAAAAAGCCAATTTTATTGAATTCTGCTCATTTGTTCACGGGCAAATTCGTATTCTTTTAACAGATTTTGTATGATGACAGAAGCTGGTAATATCTCTTTAATTGTGGCGCTGATCTGCCCGATCTCTAATTCTCCTTCCTCCAATTCTCCGAGAAACATGCCCTTTTTCGCCCGTCCTCTTCCTAAAAGTATTTTCAATTCCTCAACAGAAGCTTTATTGATATACGCTTTTTCGACCTGTGCATAAAATTCATTTTTTATCATCCGAACAGGCGTAATCTCTTTTAAGGTAAGAACCGTAGAGCCCTCGTCGGTATTGATTATCCTATGTTTAAAATGAGCGTGGGCCGAACTTTCGAGGCTAGCCGCAAATCTGCTTCCCATCTGAACACCCTCAGCCCCGAGTGCCATACAAGCGAGCATTGCCCTTCCATCTGCAATTCCCCCGGCAGCAATAACCGGTATGTCCACTGCATCGCTAACCATGGGTATTAAACATAAAGTTGTGGTTTCTTCACGTCCGTTGTGACCTCCGGCCTCAAATCCCTCCGCAACAACAGCATCACATCCGGCATCCTGTGACTTCATTGCAAATTTTTTACTACTCACAACGTGCACAACTGTAATTCCATTGTCCTTTAACTTTTGTGTCCAGGTTTTAGGATTTCCGGCGCTGGTGAAAACTATTTTAACTCCCTCTTCAACAATGATATCTATATGTTTATCAATATCAGGATATAAAAGTGGAACATTAACACCAAAAGGTTTTTTTGTAGCAACCTTACATTTCTGAATATGTTCCCGCAATATCTCATGGTACATACTTCCACTTCCTATCAATCCTAATCCTCCTGCCTCACTCACGGCACTCGCCAATCTCCACCCACTGCACCAAATCATCCCGGCCTGCACAATAGGATATTTAATATCAAATAATTCCGTTACCCTCGTTTTCATTATTTATAAAGAAGTAATTATTAATCTAAATAACATTCAATTTAAATCATTAAACTAATTCCAAAAATCTAAACTATACAACTATAATCCCCTTAGATCCTTCCCTTCGAATCTTTTAATCGTAACTCTGACTCAAATCAATCTCCGTATTGTCTCCAATATTCAAACTCTGACTTAACCCTTTAATAAATGTATCACTTCCAATTACCGAATCATGTAAAACAACATCATCAATTGTTGCATCATTTCCAATAATAGAATTGCGTACAATAGAATAGTTTACGATTGTATTTTCTCCTAACGTTACATTGGGGCCGATGATGGAATTTTTAATTATACAATTGGAAGCAATACTCACGGGCTCAATAATGATAGTATTTTGATAAGGCCAGGAATTATTTTGAGGCGGATGTAATTTCTTTAATAAAATGGCATTCGTTTCCAATAAAATATCTTTTTTTCCGCAATCGTACCAATTTTGAATTTTAAATCCTTTGAAAACAATACCCTGTTGTATCATCAACATTAATGCATCTGTTAAATGATATTCACCCTGTGTTTTAAATGCGTTTTTTATTATTTGTTCCAGTGCAATAAATAATTGTTCGCTTTCTTTTATTTTGTATAATCCTACCAAAGCTAAATTTGATTTTGGTATGGAAGGTTTTTCTATTACACGCAAAATGTTAAAATCATCATCTACTTCCGCTACTCCGAATTCGCGAGGGTCGTCCACTTTTTTTAATCCAAGTGCAGAAGTTGACAATTGTTTTACCGATTCTATATCCGCTTCGAAAATGGTATCTCCCAAAACAATAAATAATTCTTCATCCGGTGCAATAAATTCTCTCGTTATATAAATTGCATGTCCCAATCCCTCTCTTTTATTTTGTATTACAAAATGCGTAGTTAGGTGAGGGTAATTTTCTTTCACAAATGCCTCAATTTTTTCTCCCAAATACCCAATCACAAAAATGAATTCTGTAAACCCTGCCTTTACCATACGGTCGATGATAAAACCAAGAATCGGTTTTCCCGCCACAGGTATCAGTGGTTTTGGTTGTGAGTAGGTGTGCGGCCTTAGTCGGGTTCCAACACCGGCAACGGGTATAATGGCTTTCATTTTTTTAATTGAGCGGCTAAGTTAGCCGTTACTTTTTAATAGTAAAACGAATTTATGTGACAGTTATACATTCAAATGATCAAATGAACCCCAAATTTGAAGTAAAAAGTGATTTTATGATATCGAGAAGGAAAAAATCAAACAAAGTTTGTCAGCAACCATAATAGTTTCGGGTGATTTTCTATCCCGATAAAACCCAACCAAGGCAATGGATCAGCTCGATTTTATTTGTTCCATCGCATAAGTTGGGTTAATTATGACATAAATATTAAATTTGTTCTCCCAAAATCAAGCTGATATTCAAAAATTATCGTAAATTTATCAGTTCAAATCTATCGCCTTAAAACACCTAAACCAAAGATAGGATCATGAAGAAAAAATTACTCCTCCTTAACCCCCTTTTTTTATTGACTATTATCACAGGTAACAGCCAGGTTGTGATCAACGAATATTCTGCTGCAAACTACACTGATGTAGCGGATAATTACGGCGAATATGAAGACTGGATCGAATTGTATAACGCCGGTGTTGCGTCTGTAGATCTTTCGGGATATTATTTGAGTGACCGCGAGGATGAGCCTACCAAATACAGCATTCCGGCAGGTGTAACCATCACTGCAGGCGGCTTTGTGCGTTTTTGGTGTTCTTCCAGAAACCTCTTTGCAGGAACCAATTATCACACGAATTTTAAATTGACACAAACAACAGGTGCCGAAGCAGTTGTGTTTGCTGATGCTGCAGGAACTATAATTGATATTCAACAACTCGACGATCCGAATCAAACCGACCATAGTTGGGGGCGCATGCCAAACGGTGGTGCCGATTGGCGGATATATACTAGTCCTACCCCAAATGCTTCAAATACCGGCACAGTTAAAATTGCATACGCGAAAAAACCTGATATGGAGCCAAATTCCGCTAACTATGCAGGTTCTGTAAACGTAACTATTTCAGTTCTGGAACCCAATATGACCATCAGATATACCCTTGATGGCAGTTTCCCCACAGCAGCAGCAACAGCTTATACAGGCACGATCACAATTGATGAAACATCTGTTTTGAGAACTGTAGCTTATCCAACCTCTACAGATACTTTTACGAGTTTATGTTCCACAAATACCTATTTTATTGATGAAACAACGGAAGTTCCTATTATTTCACTTGCAGGGGAACAAATTGATGATCTCCTAAACGCTACCGGATGGGGGGTTGTACCTGTAGGTTCATTCGAATTATTTGATAAAGATTTTAACCTGATTGATGAGGCAGTAGGTGAATTTAATGAACACGGAAACGATTCCTGGGCCTACGATCAAAGGGGATATGACTATATTGTAAGAGATCAATTCGGATACGACAACGACATTGACCATGATTTTTTTGCGGATGTAACCGACAGAACAGGATATCAGCGATTGATTTCCAAAGCAGGTGCCAACGATAATTATCCTTCTTCAGATGGCGGCGCTCACGTTCGTGATGCATTTGTGCATCATATAGCGCAATTAGACGACCATGAATTAGATGAACGTTCCAGTTTCTTCAATATCATGTTTCTAAATGGTGATTATTGGGGAGTTTACGATACACGCGAAAAAGCGGATGATGCTGATTACACAGATTATTACTACGATCAAGGGGAGTATGAAATGGATTATATCAAATGCTGGGGCGGAACCTGGGCCGAATACGGGACCATGGCGCCATGGAGTCCTTTTGTAACCTTCGTTACTACCAACGATATGACCATCGCTGCCAACTACGATTATGTTACCGATAACTTCAATACCCTTAGCCTGATAGATTATATATTGGTAAACACATTCTCCGTATGTACCGACTGGCTCAATTGGAACACCGCATGGTGGCGGGGATATGACCCTACCGGCGGTGCAAAAACCTGGAGATATGTTTTGTGGGATGAGGATGCCACCTTCGGACATTATATTAATTATACAGGTGTACCCGACGATTCCCCAACTGCAGATCCTTGCGATCCGCTTACATTGGGCGGAGTTGACCCGAATGGACATATAGATATTGCAAATGCATTGATGGATAATGAAGATTTCCTTTCTGATTATATCAATCGATTTGCCGATATGATCAATACTACATTCGACTGTGAAATTATTTTGGGCCGACTTGATAGTATGCGTGCTGTTATTGATCCTGAAATGGCGCGCCACACCGACCAGTGGGGTGGAACTTATTCCGAATGGAATACTAATTTTGATGAACTCCGCGCTTTTATTGAAGAACGTTGTGCATTTTTACCAAGTGGGGTGGAAGATTGTTTTGATGTTATAGCCTATCCGCTTGTAGTGCAAATTGAACCGGTTGGAAGTCCAAACGATGTGCAGGTGAATACGCTTGTTCCAACATATTATCCTTATCCTGCAACATATTTCAGTGGAACAACTTTAGGATTTAAAGCCATTACTGATCCGGGATATACTTTCGATCATTGGGAATTTTTAAATCATACACCTACTCCCGGTATTACGGAGGATTCTGTTACTGTTTCTTTAACTTCTACCGATACCATAACTGCATGGTTCATCACTACCGAATTGCCGTTGTATAATTTCACATTAAATATCGAACCTGCAGGAGCCGGAACAGCTGAAGTTGAAGGTTTAATTCCGGGTGTATATCCATATTCAACTACATTTATCAGTGGAACAATGGTGGATGTAATAGCAGCTGCAAATCCGGGTTATGCATTTGATTATTGGGAATTAGAAAATCACACTGCCAACCCTGATCCATTTACAATGGATATCTATTTTGCTTTAGCCGATTTCGAAAATGCAACTGCGCATTTCCGTTTTATGAATGGAATTGAAGAGGAAGAAGCCAGCATTGCATTAAATGTTGTTCCTTCCGTAACCAACGGAGCAATAACTGTAAATTATCAATTAAGTGAACCGCATGCTGAAATGATCCTGGAAATTTATTCCGTAACAGGTCAGCTCATCGCTCAAATAAATAAAGAACAAGTTATTTCCGGAGCACAAGGACCACATGCCGTGGAAATTAATTTGAACAATTATCAAATTGCAAACGGAATGTATTTCATCAAATTGACAAGCGGAAGCCAGTCGATGAATGAAAGAGTGATTTATAATAAATAAATATTAATTAAAGGATATTAAGAAGGCTGCCAAATGGAGGCCTTTTTTTTTGGTGAAATTTCCCCGCTATTTTCGAAAAGAACTAACAATTAAGAGCTGAAAAGATTTGCCAATGTTTTCTTTTTCTTTTTTTACGGGTGCCAAATAACAGCCACCGCTTCGAAATAACACTAACTCAATCTTAATGGTTTTGTCCAAATAAAGTGAGCCGAAGATCAAACAAAACCTCTTAATAATGTCATTATTATAGAAAAATATAAAAAAGAAATCTACCACAACCCCATTTGGACGTAACAATATTATCGAAAAATAAATGGGAAAAATCTATCGCAACCCCGGCTAGGAGTGGCATTATTATAGAAAAATTTTCGAAGGGAATTTACCAAAACCTCAGCTAGGGGTGGCATTATATCCCACCCTATAAACACGTTGATTTTAATTGATTAGTTAAATTACAATGAAAAAAATGTTTCAAAAATCGCGAACCTATTATTTGGATAGAATAAAATTATAAATTCGTGAAAAATACTATTTGCTCGTGTATAGATTTATTATCTCCTTTCTAATTATTTGTCAGGTTTCTTCAATTTCCTATGCCTGTCAATGTGGGGAACGGTCAACCATAAAAGATAATTGGGCACTTGCAGATCATGTTTTATTGGCGAGGTAATTGATATCAATTCAACAGAAAATATTTCTTCATACGGCAGAAATGTTATCTTATTTAATACTCTGGTTGTCGAATCATTTAAATATGATATAGGCGAAAATAATAATACGCGCACCTTTATTTATGTTGACGAAAGCTCCTGCGATTATTATTTTAAACCCGGAAGATCCTACTTAATTTATGCAAATAACATTGCCAATGATATTTTTTTAATCTCAAACTATTGCTCAAGAACCAACCTGTTAATAAATGTAAATGAAACAGAAATTGAGAAATTGCGAGAATTGCGTGCAGAATTTTTAAAAGACGATTCAAATTCTCACAATGTTTCTTTTAACAAGTCAAATGATACTGAAGTTGCACTTTTAAAGGCTTCTTATGATCAGATAAAGAAAGAAAAAAGAATAACAATACTGATTTTAACCATAATTGTTGCCCTTCTGTTAGTTGGATTGTTTACTTTGTGGAGAAACACATCAGTAAAAAAGCACTAACTATTATTGGTGGAAGTAATTACATAAAACAAATTGGAAACGCAATGTCATATCTCCTAAATTAATTCCCCGCACCTTTTACAATATTTAGCATCCTTATCATGCCCCTCCTTTCCGCATCTCGGGCAAACTTCATTTTTTTGTTCATTTCTTCTTGCAGCAAGAGCCATTTCTGTTGTTACTATCCCGGTAGGAACTGCAATTATACCATAACCCATCAGCATAATAAAACTTGCAACAAATTTGCCCAGTGGCGTTACAGGAGAAATATCTCCATAACCAACGGTTGTAATGGTAACAATTGCCCAATAAATACAATCAGGGATAGATTCAAATCCATTTTCTCCATTTTCTATCAGATACATGACAGAACCAAGTATAACTACCAGCATTAAAACAATGAGCATGAATATGCTGATTTTCCTCAAACTGCCTTTTATAGCAACACTCAGAAATTGTATTTCAGTGAGAAAATGTGTCAGTTTAAAAATGCGGAAAACACGTAGGATTCTCAAAGCCCTTAAGACTACTAAGGATTGTGAACCTACATAAAATATACTTAAATAACCGGGAATAATGGCAAGCAGATCAACAATACCTAAAAAACTAAATACGTAACTCAGTGGCCTTTTTATGCTTACCAAACGCAATATATACTCAATTGTAAAAAGGATGGTGAATATCCATTCGAGGATAAGAAAAAATCTGCCAAACTCGGCATGCCAACTCGCCACACTATCAAACATCACAATTAAAATGCTCATTACTATCAATATTAATAGCGATACGTCAAAGGCTTTGCCTGCGGCAGTGTTTGATTCATATATTATTTCCTGAAGCCTGTTGCGTAATAATTCCTTTTTTTGTTTCTGCATCTTATAATATTTAATTTTGGGAGTAGTTTAAAGATAGAAAGTAATAAATCGTTAAATTTACTTCAGAAAACTTATTTTTATGAAATACCTTTTGTTTTTCGGTCTTATCACAGGCTCAATTATTGTAAATGCACAAACCTCTGACAATGCAACTCCTGACCCCTCTAAAAAGACTTCTACCGTTGAAGTCTCCTGCGGTCAATGCAATTTCGCTCTCCCTGGCAAAGGTTGCGAGCTTGCTATCCGTATTGATGGTCAGGCATATTTTGTGGAGGGAACCGATATTGATGATTATGGTGACGCACATGCACATGATGGTTTTTGTGAGGCTATAAAAACAGCCGAGGTGCAAGGGGAGTTGAAAGATGGCAAATTTAAAGTTTCGTATTTTAAGTTGATGGAGAAAACTACCGAAAATGATATTGAAAAATAAGATTTAAAAAATATAAGTTTTGTAGTTTATGCAATTAAACCGCTTTTCTCTACCCAAATTGTTATTTTCATTCACTATAAATAGTGAATCTGCTGAAAAAAATGCAAATTGAATTGTAAAATGAAAAGTATTTACCAATTTTAATAGTCCGTAATGCGAATATGTTAAGCGGCCGACTGTATCTCTATTAGATAATTATTATTGGAGATATAACCATTATTTATAATATCGCTATTTTTTTACCAAAACCACAACGGCTATGAAAAAGTCTTTTCTTTTTTTTACTTTTATTATTGCGATCAAATTCAGTTTCGCACAACCTATTCCCGAAAATCTTGCAAAAATCATTCATCTCGATAATGATATTTACCATTGGGATTGGGGCAATAAACCTGAACACGTTAATTATGAAATAAAGGTGATAAAATTTTTGAATGCAGAACAATATAGTATAGATACTACAAGAAACTCAGCAAACGATAGTCTTAATTTAGATCAGGATGATACATTGGGTAATCTGGAAACAGACTCTCTTTCCGTGAATTACGTATGGTTAAAACTCGCAACCTTTGTGCATGATTCTTTAATTCCGTTGCTCGAAATTGAACAGGTAGTGTATAATGCTTCCAATTTTAAAGGGTATCTCGACAGAATAAAACATATTGAGACCATTACCTGGTTGGATTATGTTTTTAGAGACGTAGTTCGTAAAAGCGAAAGCCATCCTCAGGATACAAAATATAGCACACATCAATTAAAAGAAATGTTGTTGCTCATAAGTAAACGTATGGAGGAGATCATGGCAGATAATATTTCCATGTATCGGTTTACAGAAACATCAAAAAAATGGATTCGAGGCGTTTATATTGAACATGGAAATGATTTTCTCAGCCTTGCGAGTTGGTATAACGACGATAGGGATATGACAGGCTCATTTCGCATTGAAATTGCTACCGATCAATTTAAAATGCGGGTGTTCGACGGATATTCCAACCAGAAATTAAATTTGAACAGCAGAAATTTTTATAGTTATCAATCTATATTTTTTGGAGGGGAAGGATATACACCTTATTTGAGGGATACAACAATTTTTAATTCAAGTACTGCTATTGATTCCAACGACAGGCCCTATGCTGCATTTCAATACCTTGGAAGAGCAAAATTTCGTGTGAGCCGCCACGGGAAGTTTAGAATGATGAATCAATTTAAGATCGGAACAATTGGCTCAACAAGACCAGGTATAATTCAATCGGTAATTCATCGCGATATAACTATCAGATCGTATACACCGAATGGATGGGGTGCACAGATCGCAAACGGTGGGCGAATAGGATTCAGTGTTGAATATTACCCGGAATGGATGTTAACGCATGTTAGAACCAGAAGCGGAATAAATCTTTCTGCTTTCTCCGAATTAAAATACGGTACAGATATGACATCGGCAGGAATTGGATTAAATTTAAGCAATAAAGGATTTTTAAAATCGGGCGGAATTAATTTACCCTTTGTTGACAGATCGTCTACCACCTTTAAAGAATTTTTGCGATTTAATATTATTTATACAGGACGCGCAAGCTATCGCAGGGTAATTCATAATTCCATGCTCGAGGGATATGGAATAATAAAACACAGAATAGATGAAGATCCCACTTCACCAATTGATGCCTATTATCTGTTGCCGGTACAGGTGGAAAGAAATGTTTTTATCACGGAGTTTTCTTTGAATATACGGTTTAATTACTGCGGTCTCGTGCTAAAACAAGTGATCATGAGTCCGGAGTACGACCTTCCGGTAAATACCATAAACTACACGGTTGGAGAAAAAGGAGCGACGAGCAATCACAATACGAGTGCTTGGAATCATTACGGGACGGTGGGGATATTTTTTCTGTTGAAGTGATGATTTTTTTTTGTAAAAAAACATGGCATCACATTTGGATTAGGTGTCGGTTGTTCGTCTAATAATATCTTTGGAAAAACTGTTGATTTTTATTTTAAAATATGTAATTATCCTCAAAATGATTATAGCGCTCATTTTTATTTTTTTTTAGCACCGATCACAATTCTGCTATTATTGATATAAATCTTTACGGGAAAAAAGATATTTGGAAAAACATTAAGTATATTTTGGTTGTGCATTTTCTTGTTAATAGCTTCAGCGCTAATATATAGTTATTTTACAACGCCAATTACACTTGAACAGAAAGATATTTATGGCGAATACGTGATTGACAGAACACGATTTCCAAGTTATCAGGCGGACTGGCAGTTTAATCATTTCCGATTTGAAATCACAAACCAAGACAGTATTTACTTTTGTGTTACAGAAGGGAATAAAATATTGCAGACCTATAAAGGAACTATTGCTTTTCCTCCTGCTTACAAAAAGCCTAGTTTAGTAATTAATATTGATGAACCCCGCCATCATTTAATTGAAGACTATCCAACCTTATACAGAGAAGTGAGAAATTTTTATTATGTTTTTAATTTGCCCAAATTTGGTAATGTTTTTTTTACAAAAGGTGCATGGGAAACCATTGACAATTGATATTGCCACAGCAAGTTGTAATTTGATTGGTTTTAGGTTTCTAAATAAATCCAACATTTCAGGAAAATTCGACTATTTTATCAATATTAATTAAGAAGTTAATGCAAATACTGGAACCTTTCAGAAATATTCTACAAGGAGATGTTCAGCGTTTATCTGGTATAATGGTATTAAATAATTTACCCATTCCAAAATCTGTTCCCTGTTTAGAGGATTAATTGATGCGCAATTTTTCACCTATCTTTGCCTTCAATTTCATTTTATGCAACGAGATACACAAATATTCGACATCATTCAAAAAGAACTTCATCGCCAAATGGAAGGAATTGAGCTGATCGCCAGCGAAAATTTTGTCAGTAATCAGGTTATGGAAGCAATGGGAAGCTGTCTTACGAATAAATATGCTGAGGGGTATCCCGGAAAAAGATATTATGGAGGATGTGAATTTGTGGATGAATCAGAACAACTTGCAATCGACAGGGCAAAACAATTATTTGGAGCTGAATATGCCAATGTGCAACCGCATAGTGGAGCTCAAGCGAATGCTGCAGTTATGCTCGGTTGTATCAATGCCGGCGATACTCTGCTTGGATTTAATTTATCGCATGGCGGGCATCTTACGCATGGCAGTCCCGTCAACTTTTCAGGAAAATTATATAATCCCGTTTTTTATTCTGTGGAGGAAGAAACCGGTTTAATTGATATGAACAAAGTGGAGGAGATCGCGCATCGCGAAAAGCCTAAACTCATCATAGCAGGAGCAAGTGCGTATACCCGCGATTGGGACTATGTTCGCTTCAGAGCAATTGCTGATAGTGTTGGCGCAATACTGATGGCAGATATTTCACATCCTGCAGGATTAATAGCTGCAAAATTGTTGAACGATCCCTTACCGCATTGTCATATTGTAACTACAACAACACATAAAACATTGCGCGGTCCTCGCGGTGGAATGATCATGATCGGTAAAGATTTTGAAAATCCATGGGGACTAAAAACACCAAAAGGGGAAACTAAAATGATGAGTACTATTATGGATAGTGCAGTTTTTCCTGGAACTCAGGGCGGACCATTGGAACACGTTATTGCAGCAAAAGCAATTGCATTTGGTGAAGATCTTACTCCTGATTATAAAAATTACTGTAAACAGGTAATAACGAACGCACAGGCAATGGCTAATGCATTTGTAGGCCGCGGATATAAAATTATTTCTGGCGGAACTGATAATCATCTAATGTTGATAGATCTGCGCAGCAAAAACATTTCCGGTAAAAAAGCAGAAGCAGTTTTAGGGGAAGCAAATATTACGGTAAATAAAAACATGGTTCCCTTTGATGATAAATCTCCATTTGTAACATCCGGAATCCGAATCGGAACTCCTGCAGTAACAACACGAGGAATGAAGGAAAATGATATGGAACAATTTGTTGATTGGATAGACCAGATAATTTTAAATGCTGATGATATGGATATGAAATTGCGCATCAAAAAAGAAATCAATACTTTTGCTTCCGCATTTTCTTTATTCGCGTATTAATTTGTAAATTAGTAATTAAATAAAAATTAAAAATAGTTAACATGAAAAATTTGAAAAACATTGCTGTAGTAATTTTATTTCTCCTGACTGCATTTACTTTAAATGCACAAACAGGATGTATACAAGGAAATTGTGAAAAGGGAACCGGCACCTTTAAGTGGGAAGACGGAAGTGTTTATACTGGTAAATATAAAAAAGGATTGCGCTACGGAAGCGGTGTTTACACCTTTGCAAACGGGGAAAAATACACCGGTAAATTTAAAAATGACTTTTACGAAGGTAAAGGAACTTTAGTTTATGCAGACGGCAGTTCTTACGTGGGTGGATTCAGTTCGGGTAAATTAGAAGGAAGCGGTGTTTATAAAGATATGAATGGAGATACTTATACGGGTGCCTTTGTAAATAACAATAAAGAGGGTAAAGGAGTTTATGTTTTCGCGATTGGCAGTAAATACTCCGGCGAATTTAAAAATGATAAATACAATGGAAAAGGAATATTGAATTATAATACGGGAGAAGTTTATACGGGTGATTTTGTAGATAATAGTTTCCATGGTTCAGGAATTTACACCATGCCTACGGGTGATAATTATACAGGCGATTTTAAAAATGGAATGTACGAGGGAAGAGGCATTTATATTTATAAAACCGGCGATAAATATGTTGGCGATTATGTTGCCAATACCATGAGTGGAAAAGGGGTATTTACCTTTGCTAATGGGACTCAGTACACAGGAGATTTTAAAGATGGCGCCTACAATGGTTATGGTATAATGACCACCTCAGCCGGCGATAAATACGAAGGGGAATACAAAAACAATAAAAGAGAAGGACAAGGTACCTATTATTTCAGCAATGGAACAATTCAGAAGGGAAGGTGGAATAATGATAATTATTTGGGAAATTGAGTCACTGTTATAAGTTGTAAGTAATATTAGTTTGAAAGCGACATTGTTTGAGATTTTCTTTTGTAGAATAAATGTATTAAATGAAAATGTCTCCCACAAAGGATGATATTATTGGCACCGATAATTTTTTTTCTTTGCGCCTTTGCGCCTTTGCGTGACACTTTTTTCCACAAATACAAAGTACACAAAGGATGATATTATTGGCACCGATAATTTTTTTTCTTTGCGCCTTTGCGCCTTTGCGTGACACTTTTTT
>CAZXBG010000029.1:0-21132 GCA_964638865.1 uncultured Chitinophagales bacterium
AAAGCCCGGGATATTACGCATCAATTATCCACGGGTTAAAACCTGCGGCTATTGATATAAAAATTAACATCTTTGGGATTACAATATTTTCCACGAAAAACACAATCGTTTATTCGCAGCTATTATATTTTGTGAATTAAAAAAAGAAAATTAGTTCAAAATAACCCTCTTGAGATGAAGTTCCCGACTCAATTCGCCGCTAAACTTTTTTGCACCGAAAATATTTAGATGCACGGTATCTTTCCAGAGATCGTCGCTATAATTATCTGTATTAAAATATATAAATATTACATTTTCAAATTGAGCATCCAGTTTATTAAAGTAGTTTAACATTTCCTCAAAATTATGCACTGTTTTTTTTGCGCTTTTATGATAAGGGCTTACAACAAATACAAATTTTCTTTCCGGATTTGTTTCTATTATTCGCAACAATTTTTCCTGAGCCGCTGAATCAATATCAAAATGTAAATTTTTTGCTTCACGTGCCGAAATTCTTTTTTCAAGTGATGCGGTGGAGGATTTCTTTGTGTCAAAAACACCTCCTTTGATATACAGGGTATTCTCAGTTTTGCTTCTTGAACTCACCACAGGTCTTAGGTAATCAGTATAAAAGCCATAATACCGCAAACCCGGAATTTGCTGGTAATTATTTAGACGACCATTCGTTGCTAAAAAATCTTTAATTGTATCATTCTTGTTTATAAAGGGAAGATAGGTAGTTATGTTAATATTTTCATAGGCATCGTGTTTAAAAAAATCGTGGTGAATATCAATTAAGATGGGCGTTGTTTTATTTTTTTTCAGTTCCGGTTTTAAGAGTAATTGAATTACCTCAAAACTTGCATTAGGCATACCATAATTATAAAAATCAGCGCCCAATGAATCGCAATAATATCCTTTTTCAGCGCGGGAGCTCCCGAAAATGGGAGTTTCCTCGTTGTGCGATTCGTAAAATAAACGTTGAATTTTATTTGATGGGCTATTGGATAAACCGGAGGTGCAATTTTTTGTAAAAAACAAATCTGCACATATAGAAGTAAGTGCTAAAAAAATGCAGGTGATGAAAATAAATTTTATTATACCATATCTATTCACGGTTTAAATTTAATACAATTAAATCAGGTAAACCGAATTTTTAAAAAGAATTTTATCCGCAAATTCACTAAGTGATTATTCGTAATCTATCGTAACCTTCAATGTATACCAAACCTTCACTTTTACGCCATTTTGCACACCGGGAAGCCAGTTTGGCATAGTTGAAATTACACGCAATACCTCCTGGTCAAATTGAGCGCTAACCGGTTTAATAATTTGGGCATTTGAAACAGCTCCATTTTCATTTACTATAAATTTTACAAATACATTTCCCTCTTTGCAATTTTTATCTCCTTCGCAATTAGTATTTAAATTATTGAAAATAAAGGTATTCAATGAATCAGTTCCACCCGGAAAAGTTGGCATTTGCTCCGCGAACATTAACACGTTTGCCTCAGTATCTGAAGTGGCAGGAGCCTTGTCGACACCAGTATTAAAATCGTCAACATCTGATTTTGCAGCATTATTTTTTATCTTCTTCTCTTTTTTCGGCGCTGTTTTATCTGAATAACCAATACCTTTTTCATCCTTGGTAATTGTTTCTGACGCAATAGAACCTGCTGATTCTACCCTTTCAAATTCAGCTGCATCCTGACCGTCAGTATTTTTTGATAACTGTGTAATGTTTTCATCCATCATTACCGGTGGAGTAACAATCATTTCGGTGGTAATGGTTACCTCCGATTTTGCATTCTCTGTATAATCAAATGAATACGTTGATTCGGCATTTTTTTCAGGTTTTGTCAATGCTTCTTTTGATCGGTTTAAATAAAGTGATTCTTCCTTTAATTCATCCATGGAAATGGAATCATTTGCAGCACTTCCGCCACCCATGTCGGAACTGTCGTCGTGGGCAATGGAATTATAGTTTTTATCCTTACTAATAATTGTAGGTTCTATTGCAATTTCAATAGTTTCATTTTGTTTATTATTTAAATTATCAATAATCATCCATGACATTCCCAAAATTAAAATGATACTTGCCGCAGCGGCATATTTGCGAAGATTTGCAGAGAAGATATTTGTTTTTTGAGCCCCGGTTGCAGAATCAACTTTTGCAAAAATAGCAGATAATGTATTTTCTATTGTATTCAGATCGGCGCCTTTTAACCCTTCCACTGCATCTTGTAAAAATGGATCCTGCGCCATTAATTTTTCGATATGCTGTTTCTCCGTATCGCTTAATTGATTGCGCAGATATGCAAACAATTTTTCTTTGTTTATAAAACCACCTTGTTCAATATGTAATTTATGTTCAGACATCTCTTTTTTCTAAATAAATTTTCAGGTTTCGTTTTCCATTTTGGATATAACTTTTTACCTGATTTAATTCAAAACCGGTAATTTCAGCAACTTCCACATAACTTTTGTTTTGCAGGTAAAATAGTTCAACACAAATTTTTTGTTCCGAATTCAGTTTAGTTATCCCCTCTTCCAACTGCTGCAATTTTATTTCCTTCAAATCTACATCATCATGATGCCCTGTAAGGTCTTTTTCCACAGATTTTTCGTCGTCCTCTTCGCTGGAATTGATATTTATTTCTACCGTTTCTTTACCTTTTTGTTTGCGGAGTTGCATCAAACACTGGTTTTTTGCTACCATATACAACCAGGATTTGAAATGTTCTACCTCGTGTTTTTTAAGGTCGGACAGGAGTTTTTCGAATACGATCATGGTCATATCCTGCGCCTCATCTGCATTTTTCAGATACTTCAAACAAACCCCCAAAACTAAGTGGGCATAGCGTTTGAACAATTCACCAACATAGTTATTGTCGCCCGTGCGTTTATATTCGGCGATAAGAACAATATCGTCGAGCGTGTTTACATTTTTTGATCTTGAAAAAAATAATTGCAGCACAGGTGGATTCAGTAATTATATGTATAACGCAAATCACTTCAAAAGTATCTAATTATTATCAGGATTAGAAGCATCATAGGGTTGTTAGATGGCTGCTTCTGCGCATTTTTATTCATCAGGATCTGCAAATGGGGCTTCGTTTATGTTTTCTGAAGTTCCGTCGGTTTTATGTGGTGCATGAGGATGCCACCCGAAGGTAAGCATCAAAACAGTAAATCCGATTACATATCCAACTATAACATGCCATCCTCCCTTCACCCAATTAGAGACAGATTTAGCTTCCGGATACATAGTAGAAATTGCCACACCGGCAGAAGAACCAAACCAGATCATACTTCCTCCAAAACCTACTGCATAAGCCAGCACACCCCAGTCGTAACCCATTTGATCGAGAGCGAGTTTGGTGAGGGGAATATTATCAAAAACCGCTGATATAAACCCTAACGAAAAAGCAGTTTGCCAGGTAGCATCAGGTAATTGGTCAACCGGCATCATGGAAGCGCACAACACCAACGAAAGCAAAAACAAGGATCCGGGAAGAGCCTTTAGAATTTCCCCCCAATTAATTTTAATGAAAAACGACCCAATTAAAATTGCAGCCCAAACACCGGCAGAGGGGAACTCCAACACAAAATTAGCAATTATTGCTCCGGTCAATATAAGTATACATACAAAAAGGTTCTTATAATTTACTTTCGGTGCTTCATAAGCACCCTTTAAAATGGGATGATATTTATGTTGTTGAAAGGAGGCAAATACGCCAAAAAACAATAATGCCGGTATTGCTGCAGCGTATGCATGTAATACATTAAAGGGACTAACTCCGTCAATCCACATCATTGTAGTAGTAGTATCCCCTAAAACAGAACCACTGCCTCCGGCATTGCTGGCTGCTACAATTGCAGCAAGATAACCGATATGTACTTTTCTGCTGAATACAGTAAACGCAATACTTCCACCAATTAATGCAGCTGCAATATTGTCGAGGAAGGCAGATAAAACAAAAATAAAAATGAGCAAGAAAAAAGGACCCTTCCAGTCGTCGGGCAATATTTTGGGCAATAATTTTGGAACCTTTGACTCTTCAAACAGGTTGGCAAGTATCGCAAAACCGAGCAATAAACCAAATAAATTCAACAAAATGGAAGATTCCTCCATTAAATGATGCGGCAGATCAAAATTCAGAAACCCCAATTTTAAGATCAGGATGGAAGATAATCCAACAAGTGCAACCCGCAAGGTGTATTTATGAAATATAGCAACACCAATCAGTGTTAGTCCGAATAAAATGAATTCAAGTGGAATACCGGAAAAGGTAATTGGATCTGCAGCGCCTGAAGCAAAGGCTAATACAGGTGCAAACAGCGTAATTATTGTAAATATAAATTTTCTGATCATAGGGCCTTTCATTTGATTCGACAAAAGTAAACATTAATGCCCCTTCTCGAAATCAACTTGTGGAAATGTATTACCCATCCTGTGTTCGTATGTATTATTTTTGTGCAGTTGCAATAATAGATGTCGGATACACTACAAACATTTTTAGAAAAAGCGGAGCTTAAAGCGTTCGATGCAGAGCATAAAAGAAAATTGCTCTTTAATATTGGTAAGTACAATGCAACAGTAGTACAGGGGAAAAAACAATACTCCGATCTTGAATATGTTCGCAAAAAGGCGAAAAATATCAAGTGGAAGGTGATGGAAAATCTCGATAAATACCTGATCGAATTTGAAACAAATTTTACGGCAAATGGTGGTAAGGTAATTTGGGCGAATGACGAAAAGGAAGCCCAGCAGGAGATTTTAAAGATCATGCAGAAAAAGGGAGCCCGCACTGCAGTGAAGGCCAAAAGCATGGCTACGGAAGAGATTCATCTCAACGAATTTTTGGAACATCACGGCATAGAAAGTATTGAAACGGATCTTGGAGAATATATTCAGCAACTGGATGGCGAAGCTCCTTATCATATTGTTACTCCGGCTATGCATAAAAGCAAAGATGATGTGGCCAAATTATTTCACGAAAAATTAGGAACTCGTCTTGATCTTACCGCAGAGGAGTTAACATTAGTTGCAAGAGTTAATTTACGTCAAAAATATGTAACTGCAGATGTTGGTTTCAGCGGTGCAAATTTTATTTTACCGGATATTGGGGGAATTGCAATAACAGAAAATGAAGGCAATGGAAGACTAAGTACAAGTTTTCCAAAAACACATATCGTTGTTGTGGGCATCGAAAAAATGATAACGAGCGTAAACGAGCTGAGTTTATTCTGGCCATTATTATCCACCTATGGAACGGGTCAAAAAGTAACGGTATATAATACCATTTTTACCGGGCCAAAAAAAGAAATTGAAGTAGATGGCCCTGAAGAAATGTATGTTATACTTTTGGATAACGGACGTTCAACTTTACTCGCCGAGGAAAAACAACGCGAAGCATTATATTGTATCAGATGCGGATCTTGTTTAAATGCCTGTCCTGTTTATAAAAACATTGGTGGTCATGCATACGGAACTACCTATTCCGGTCCAATTGGTTCTATCATCTCTCCGCATTTTAAAGGAATGGAAGAATTTAAACATTTGAGTAATGCAAGTTCTTTATGCGGAAATTGTACGGAAGTTTGTCCTATTAACATTGAATTACACAGTCTTTTATTATATAATCGCCACGAAGCAGTTGAAAAAGGATACAGTACTTTTGCCGAAAGAATGAGTTGGAGAATTTGGAGAAGATCAATGATGAGTCGCAAAAGAATGGAAAAACCAAGTCCCGGAATTAAGAACATGGTTTTAAATATGTTGTTTAAAAATTCTTGGGGCAAAAGAAGAGAAATGTTTAAAATAGCACCAAAATCCTTCCATAAAATGTGGATGGAGAAACATCCTCCCACGGATTGATATTCCTTTTCAGGCAATAAATAATTTTATAAGTTCGTTTTGAGTGGAAACAGCCACGTATGCGTACTTTCCTTTTTTACTCCCTCTTACTTATTTCATTAACTCTTTCTGCGCAATCACAACCAATGTCTATTTCTTTGTTTTTTGAAAAGGCAGATTATGCATTATCACCTGCCCAACAATTACAATTACAAGAATTTAAGGAGTTAACAGTTGATTCCGGTTATAATGCAATATTTTTAAAAGGATATGCCGATATTGATGGCAGTGATGAATCTAATCTTGAATTATCACAATATCGCGTTACTGCAGTTCAACAATATTTAACTAATGGTAAATATTTAATGGAATCAAGATTTTATGGTGAAAAGGAAGCGATCAATAAAAATAAAAATGAAGAACAAAAATCGTTGAACAGACGCGTTGATGTTATTTTCTGGACAAATTATAAACTCTCCCAGAAAAAAAAGAAATCGCAGATATATACATTTGCCCCAAATAAAACAATTGAATTTACTGCTGCAGAAGGAACTATAATTAAAATTCCGGGTAATTCATTAGTCTACATGGAGAACGGTGCTGTGCCAATGGGCGACATACAAATTGAGATCACAGAGTTTTATGCTATGATGGATATCATCGACAATAAATTATCTACAACATTTAATGGTCAACTTATTATTTCTGATGGAATGATAAATATAGAAGCGACAAGAAATAATAAACAACTGCGATTAAAAGGCGGAACAACAATGGAAGTAGGTTTTGCAGAGCGTGAAGATAATGATGGTTTCGGATTGTTTTATGGAAATGAAAACGGCAGTGGAGATGTAACTAATTGGACACCCGCAGTAAATCCAAATATGATTGACAAGGAATGGACCATACATGGTTCAAAATTGTTTTTAACAGACACTACTGAAAAATGGAGAAGTAAATTTGATTATAATAATTTCGGACAGCGCATTAAAGTAACAGAACACTGGGAAGAAACAAAAGGTAAATGGATGGATACTTTAATGATAGATAAAACAATAAATACCAATAAAATAATTTTGCAGGCAACACAATTAGGTTGGATAAATTGTGATCAGATATATTTTAAAGAAAATAAACCAACAATTAACCTTATTGTAGAAACAGGTTATGTTACCGGATCAGAAATTGTAATGATATTTAATGATAAAAAAGCAATGATGACTCCAACTGTAGATGCGAGGGGAAATGTAGTATTTTCGAATGTGCCTACAGGAGAAAAAGTTACAATAACAGGAGTTGGTTCCGGGGAAGGAAAACTGTATTTCACCAAAAAAGAGCTAGTTACCTCTGCAGAAAATGTAACGCTAAACTTTGAAGAAACTACTATAAAAAATATTCAGGAGCAACTTTCCGGGTACAATTAAAGTCTATTTTTAAGGTGCTAATTTGTGAAACGGACAAAAATTCGTCTGAAAATTTAATACCCGTTTGGCGCCTAAATGCTTTATTTATAATGGTTACCGATGTTTTTAGCAGCTTGTGTCTTTATTAGCCCACAAATTTATGTGTACATACATTGGAAACAGGTTTAATCTGTAGTTGCTGGGCTTTGGAAATCGCCACAACTTTGATTCAACAAGAAGAAAATATTATGTTGAACCCGGAATATATTAAAAAGTTAATACCTGGAATTATCACCAGAACTGCACTCTCTTATCCGTTCGATTATATCGAATCTATTTCATTTTTATCCTGCAATAAAATAATTGCTTCTTGTTTTTGGAGAATTCCAAAAGATGAAAAGGTGGTGATGCACCAATTAATGATCGGGAACAATAATTTCCCGGGATGTTTTATTTATAATGCAGATGCTTCCATGGAAAGCTCTAATGTTGAAATTGTTGGCAGAGATACGGAAGGCAGAAACTTTATTGTATCGCTTCCGCTCACACATTTTTTGAAACTCCGCCGTGCTTCCTAAAAACAAAATCAGTTTAAGAACCACAAATTAAAGTATTTGAAATCTCCTATAAAATGGTTTATCGGCAAATAATTTAAAAGGTAATTAATGGAACTTAACATATTGTTGGTTGAGGTATAGTGTCGCTTAACCCTGCTTTTTCTATCCTAAACAATAGAGCCTTTTTCTTGTTAATACGGCAGGTTTAGTTCAACAAGAAATATATGTTTACATATCTTAATAAAATTCCAATTTTTCGATATGCAACAATTTTTGTCGGACTTAATCCAAATCAAAACATCAAAATAGTCGTATATACACTAAATTATGATACTATGCTGACAATAATTGGCTTTTACGATACACGAGGGACAATGATAGCCCTTCAATTTTGTATTTGAATAGTTATTTGGTGGGCAGCATTTTTACAATTAATACAACGTTTATGTTCCACATTAAAAATATCGATCACGCCATTGCCGGAATAGTAACAGGAATTGCTTTGACATTTCCTGTTGCCTATATTCGATCCATTTCCTTTTTTAAAGGGCAGAAAATGGTTGCTCTTTGCAGTTGGATTGTTGATCCGCATAAACCGGTATTTCAATATTTTGAAAATGCCCTTTTTTCCGGAACTTTGGACAATCAGGAATTACAGACAATTTTGGTGACAGCGGTGGATATGGAGGGAAACGAGGTAAATCTTACCTCCCCAGTAGCAGCAGTGCAATATTCCCAGTTATAACTTTTTTCATACTTGTTTAGTGCAGAGTTGCTTGAGGAGCGCAACTCTTTTTGTTAAAAGCCCAAATGATTATTTAGATTGTTTGTAGCCAGCCACAAAATTGCCATTCCTGTAATATTTCCGGGATCTTCATTTTAGCGATATAAAACCCTGTAACTTTGCACCATGGATATGGTTAATAGCGGTTTTAATCGCACGCTGCAATATGACAGAAAATATCTCAGCAATGAGCAATTAATCGACCTTTATAAACGGCTTCTTAAACCAAGAATAATAGAGGAAAAAATGCTCAATCTTCTGCGTCAGGGAAAGGTGACTAAATGGTTCAGCGGAATTGGTCAGGAAGCAATTGCGTGCTCCGTTCCTTTTGTTTTGGATAAGGAGGAATATATTTTACCCATGCACCGCAACCTTGGTGTATTTACAGGCCGTGATATTCCCTTTCTGAAATTATTTAATCAGTGGCAGGGTAAAAAAAGCGGATTTTCCAAAGGCCGTGAACGCAGTTTTCACTTTGGAACAAATGAATTTCATATTGTGGGGATGATATCGCATCTCGGTCCGCAATTAGCAGTTGCCGATGGAATTGCTTTAGCGTGTAAACTAAAAAACGAAAATAAAGTAACGGTAGTTTTTACCGGTGAAGGCGCAACCAGTGAAGGTGATTTTCACGAAGCATTAAATGTTGCTGCCGTTTGGGGATTAGCCGTAATATTTATTGTTGAAAATAATGGTTATGGATTATCCACTCCAATAAATGAACAATTCAAATGCGAAAAAATTGCCGACAAAGGAATTGGCTATGGAATGAAAGCATTAACCGTTGATGGAAATAATATTCTGGAAATGGTAAATACATTAAATGAATGCAGAAATTATTGTATCCAGGAACAAAAACCTGTACTACTGGAATGTATGACCTTCCGCATGCGCGGACATGAAGAGGCGAGTGGCGTTAAATATGTTCCATCAGAATATTTTGAAGAGTGGGGGAAAAAAGATCCTGTTACCAATTATGAAATTTGGTTGCGCGAACAAGGAATTCTAACCGAGGAATTAAATATTATTTTTCGCCAGGAAATAAAAAAAGAAATAGAAGACGCACTTGCAATTGCATTTAACGAACCGGATATTATTCCTAATACAGAGGAAGAGATAAATGATGTATATGCACCCTATCAACAAAATATTATTTCGGGGGATGTAAATAAAAAGTCGAATAAAAAATTTATTAATGCAATTAGCGATGGCTTACAATTGGCGTTAAGAAAATATCCTGAATTAATTATAATGGGTCAGGATATTGCAGAATACGGAGGAGCATTTAAAGTTACGGAAGGATTTGTACAGGAATTTGGTAAAGAAAGAATTAGAAATACACCCATTTGTGAAAGTGCAATTTTAGGGGCGGGATGTGGATTAAGTATTAAAAAAATGAAATCGGTAATTGAAATGCAATTCGCCGATTTTGTAACCAGTGGTTTTAATCCCATCATCAATAACATGGCGAAAATGTATTATCGCTGGGGACAAAATGTTGACTGTGTTGTTCGTATGCCAACCGGTGCAGGCGTTGGTGCAGGGCCTTTTCACAGTCAGAGCAACGAGGCCTGGTTTTTTCATACTCCCGGATTAAAAGTGGTGTATCCAAGTTCCGTTTACGATGCGAAGGGATTATTATTAGCTTCCATCGACGACCCGAATCCTATCATGTTTTTTGAACATAAAGGTTTATACAGAAGTTTAACCGACGATATTCCCGATGATTATTATACCGTAGAAATTGGAAAAGCGAATCTTGTAAAAGCAGGCAACGATATTTCCATAATTACGTACGGCATGGGAGTGTTATGGGCAAAAAATTATTGCGAAAAAAATAATATTGACGCAGATGTTTTAGATCTACGCACTTTATTACCACTCGACTACGATGCAATAAACACTACCGTCAAAAAAACGGGCAAAGTATTAATTTTACACGAAGACACCCTTATCGGTGGAGTAGGTGCCGAAATTGCAGCGTATATCTCTGAACATTTATTTAATAATTTAGATGCCCCGGTAAAACGCTGCGCGAGTCTGGATACACCAATTCCTTTTAATTTGGAATTGGAAGGGAATTTTTTGGCGAATAAGAGGTTTGAGAAATTGATGAGGGAGTTGATGGAGTGGTGATGAAGGTTTTTTAAAGAGTTGGTTTATTTGTTGATGGTGGTGGAGAAAAAACAATTAATTTTTTTTGGGGTGAGGTTAGGAGAATATAATACCTCATGGATAAACGAAATTTAAAATAAAAGGGGATTAGAAGCACAACTGTCCGAATTACCCCTGGCTATAAATAGAAAACACCAATGTTTGATTGCCCTCGCCTGAATGACGCAATAGGACAGGGATAAAAGCCCCTTTTAAAAATTGCATTTATCTTAATGTTGTGTGTATTGGTGTTGTTTGTCCGAAAAGGTTTTCTTGAAGGATTGCTCGAAATTTTTACCAAAACGATTTACATTTATTGTTCGTCCTGGTTATCACAGTAAAAAAAATCAAAAGGATTTAAGCATATCAGCAATTTTCTCAAAGGCATCTATATCTTTAATCACATACTGTTCCGCACCTTTCTGAATGGTTTGCAGGGCAACACCATAACGCTCCTGGCTGGAAAGCATGATGATATGCGTTTTCGGGTATTTCTTTTTTATGATTTGTAAAATCTCCATTCCGTTTGCTGCGTCTTCCTGAACGGTGTTTAAAAAATAATCTAGTATCACAATGTCGGGTGATTCATCAAGATGTTTTAAACATTCTTCTCCTGTGTGAAAGACACTTATTATATGTGCAACCTTTCTTGTAAGATAGTCGCGCAGGGTTTCCGTTAGCATGACATCATCATCTACGATGAAAATTTTTTTTGGTTTTTCGTAATCCATATACAGATCGTTTTTATGGTTTGTAAAGCTAAAGCATTGTTTGAACTTTTTTCAACTCATTAATTGCTTCTGAAATAATATTCAAAAGTTTTGCCGTATCTTTTTTTACCAATGAATAATCAGAGATTTCTTTCCTGCAATCCAATTCCATTTTTGTTGCAATTTCATTTGCCTCATGCATTCCCATCATAATGAATTTTGTTTTGAAACCATGAAGTTGATTTGCAATTTTTTGGAAATTATTTTCATGCAAAGCTGCATTTATTTTCTCAATCAACACCGGAGCGCTATCAAGAAAGATGTTAATGTATTTATGCATCCTTGTTTTATCGCCTTCACAGAATTCTTCGAGGTAGGTCAAATCCACTATTGACTCCCGATAGTTATCGGGATGGCCATTGATTATTGGCGATTGCTCTTTATTGATTGTTTGCTGTCCATTGTCTTTAGGTTTGTACTTTATTTCTCTTCCGGTGAGTTTAGCAATTGATGTAATTAGCTGATATGTTTTGAATGGTTTGGGAACATAATCATTCATTCCCGCCGCACGGCATTTATCAAGGTCGCTTCTAATAACGCTTGCCGTGAGCGCAATGATCGGAATATCTTTTTTTGAAGTTAAAATATCATTTCTGATTTGCCGTGTGGCTTCGTAACCATCCATCACAGGCATTTGAACATCCATCAATACAATGTCAAAATCATCCATTGATAATTTTTCAATTGCTTCTTTTCCGTTGATTGCCTCCACAATTGTTAAACTTGCATTTAATTCAAGCGTATCTCTTGCAACAATTCTGTTGTCGATGTTATCATCAACTAAAAGAATTTTAAGTCCGTTGAGAATACTTTCGTCAATTTGCTCTGATGATTTTTGTTCAAGTAATTTTTCCTTTGAACCGATTGGCATTTCTAAAGTAAATAAAAATGTGCTGCCGCTTCCTTCTTCACTCTCGATTAAAATTTTTCCGCCCATCAATTCAACCAATTGTTTGCAAATGGTTAAACCCAAACCTGTACCTCCAAATTTTCTTGTGTCAGATGCATGCGCCTGTGAAAAACTTTCGAATACACTTTGCAATTTATCCCGGGCTATACCAATCCCGGTGTCAATGATTGAAAATTCTATTGACCTGTCAATAGTCGGAGTCACTTTAAACGTTACACTTCCCTTCTCCGTAAATTTGATTGCATTCCCTGCCAGGTTCATCAGAATTTGATTCAACCTGCCGGGATCACCAATAACTATTTCGGGAACCAGGGGATCAATACTGATGATTAATTGTAATCCTTTTTCTTCTGCTTTGTGCCGCAGTGTTTGCTCCACTTGGTGCACTACTTCCGGAATTGAAAAATCAATTTGCTCCAATTCAATTTTACCTGCTTCTATTTTTGAGAGATCAAGAATATCATTAATGATGTGCAATAGATTATCAGAAGATTTCTGAATACCCTCAAGGTATTTTCTCTGGTCAATACGGGGGTTTTTATCTATAAGTAGATTCGTCATCCCCATCACCGCATTCATGGGTGTTCGTATTTCATGGCTCATGTTTGCAAGAAACTGTTGTTTAAATTTTTCGCTTCGCTCTGCTCTTTCCCTTGCGGCTTCAACCAGTTTGTTTTTCTCTTCGAGCTGTCGTTTTGTTTTGCGGATAAAAAATATAAGCAGAAGAAAAAATACAGCAACCGCCAACATACTGTAGTTTAAAATCTGCTGCCGCTTTATCTGCTCTTCCTGTATCAGAATTTCCTTTTCCTTCTGTGTTGCCTGGTACTTTACATCCATTTCTTTCAGCACTTTATTATTCTCTGTGTTGAAAATCAGGTCTTTTATTGCTACTGCTTTTTGCAGATACTCATAAGCTAATTTGTAATCGCCCTTTAATGTATAAAAATCAGCTAGGTTAATATAGAAAAGTATAAAAGCTGGCTCGGACTGATACATTTCAATATTTTCTTTAGCCATCAGATAATATCGTCCTGCACTATCTAATTCACCAATATCTGTAAATGTCTTGGCTATCTGAAAATAGGCATCCCCCAGCGATGCGTTATCCTGTAATAATATAGCGTTGTGGATAGCATTGCGTGTATAAATAATCGCACTGTCATATTGTTGTGTTAACCTGAACACTTCGGCGAGGTTAATAAGCGGTTTACGCAAATGCGGGTCTTCGTTGTCTTTGTGAAACAACCTTATTGATTCTCTGAAATAGAATTCTGCGCTATCATATTTCCCTAGATCACTGTATTGCAATGCGAGATTATTGTTGACAGACGCCATCATATCTAGCTGATTGATTTCTGTCATTTCCTTCAAAGCCAATTTATTAAATTCAATCGCCTTCAGGGTATCATTATGTTCATAATAAAGTACAGCGAGTGAAAGGTATACACCACCTATCATTTCCCTGTCTTTTAAAGTATCGCGTGCATAGTCTAATGCATGAAACAATAGTTTGAATGCCTTATCATAGTACCCGGAATAACTCTCATTGACTGACAACATGACTAACGTAAAGGCATAATTTTTTTTGTCATTATGTATCCTGCATTGCTCCAGAAATTCATAGAGATATTTTAGGCTTTCATCGGTGCTGTCTGGAGTATGCAGGAAAACAACACGATAAAAAAGGAGCAGGTAATCCAGTTTTGGATCTTTCCTTTTAATAAGTGTTTGTATTTGACGGAAACGCTCTTCAGGACTTTTAGTAGCGTCAGTAGAATAAAAGGTAGCCAAATCCTCCAACCGGTTTATAATATCAGCATCTTCCTTCGCATTGAAAAAAGATGCTTTTAAACTGTCTTCTACTGTCTGTTGGGCCTTTACAGCTGTGCCGAAGCAAGCGAAAATGAAAAGAATAAACAATATTTTAACCTTCATATTCTGAATATAGCCTGATAATTTATATTTGAAATACGGCCAATCGATATCAGATAACGAAAGTCCTTGCCAAAACTAAGGTAATGAAAAAAACTAATTTCAAATCCACGATCCCGATCCTCCGGTAAAAATCTCCTTTCGATATTTGTAACCGCTTCAATGAACGCGATATCTTCCAGAGTAATTGGCAGTTTTACCTATTCCATTATTTATTCATGGTCAAAATGTTGTTCATGATGCACATGCGCTGTTAGTATGACTTCATCATAAACAATGAAAAAATACTTCCTGATTTGAACTATCCGAATACAGATAATTTCTAAGGGCAATAAATCTAACTCATTTTTTATACTCGCCTTAACTCCTCAATTGCTTCTGAAATAATAGTGATAAGTTTTGTCATTTCATTTTTTACAACAGCATGATCCGTAAGTTCCTTCCTGCAATCCAATTCCATTTTTGTTGCAATTTCATTTGCCTCCTGCATTCCCATCATAATGAATTTTGCTTTGAAACCATGAAATTGATTTGCAATTTTCTAAAAATTATTTTTATTCAAAGCTGCATTTATTATACCTACGCCACCTTCAACCCCTCCAATTCAACTTTTAATGTTGGTTTGTCAATTTTAAAAATACAATTTACCGAATCTTCAACCAAAATTTTACAAAATTTTCATTAATTCCTCCATTTTACTGCATTTTTTTCATGCCAAAAATAGGGTTTGCCGTTCTCAAAGTTTTCGAAAACTGTAAGGTCTGCTTAATTGTAAGAAGTATAAATTATTTAACGCAACAAAGTCACTGTTCCGCGAAGCGAATAAACCTTTCCCGGTTCGTTTGATTTTTCATAGGTTACCATCCAAACATACATGCCTATTTCCTGATCTATGGAATTTACTTTACCATCCCAACCGTATAAAATATCCTGCGTAGCAAATACTCTTTGTCCCCAGCGATTATAAATATCAAAAGTGAATATTGGATAAAAAATCGGATTTAAAATATGAAAATTATCATTTACTCCGTCTTCATTTGGTGTAAATGCATTCGGAATAATTAATTCACTTTCCGACATCACCACAATAATGGAATCGGGTTCCGAAATACATCCGTGTTCTTCTCCGGTTACATAATAAACATTTTCTTCTCCTACACTAAAGGCAAGTGTTGAGGCACAGGTTGGACAATTAATATCATCTGTGGGATACCATAAATAATTTACATCATCTCCAACAATTGTTTCTACTTCTAATAATGCAAGTGCGCCGTCATTTACAAAAACAGTATCGGGATATGCATTAATTACAGGTGCTTCCCAAATAAATACTTGTATAGGTTCCGATTTTCCTTCACAACCATTATCATCAATTACCGTTACATAATAAATACCTGTGGAGTCCACAAATAAATTGTTGGAACCCGTTGCTAAAACAAAATCCGTTTCATCGGTCCATACATAACTTGTATAACCTCCCGGAGCAATAATAGTAGTTTGGTAACAACCTTCAAATGGACCTATATCAACAATAGGTAATTGATTTACCGTTACTGTTTGCGACACGGTATCCGTCATATCACAAAGATCATGAATAATAGAGGTATATGTTGTTGTTGTTATTGGCCAAACCAAATGTACATCTTCATAAACACCTCCGGGAAGCCATTCATAAACATATGGGGGAACACCATAATTTCCGGATGCATAAAGATCTATAGTATCACCCGCACAAATGGTAAAATCTGGATGCAAGTCAGACTCTTCCGGATTTTCTTCCACGGTTTTTCCTTCAATGGTAATTACCCAACTTCCTGCTGGCATAAAATGACATAATATTCCGCAAGGTGGTTGTGTACAACTGCAATGCCAGGTGCGCATTTCGAAGGTGAAATTATAATCGGCACATTGCGGTGGAATACAGGCTATGGTATTAAACATATCAAGGTCGACACCATAACAGGTGCCTGCAGTGTCGCCGGCGGGTGGAAGACAGGTCCAGAATGAACCGACGGCAGGTGAGTCATCACAAATTCCGAGAATGCGAAATGCAGCTTCTTTCATTAAACAATCGGTAACAAAAAAACATCCGAAATTCTGCGAATAATAAGTGCCGTCGAAATAGGCTGCTGTTAAAGTTGTTTTTCCGGGAACAACAATATCTAAGGAATAAGAACAAAAATCAGCTTCGCTCCAGCACAAAGGATCAAATTCAAATCCGATATCACCGGCAACATAAGTTGCTTCGCCAATTAATGTAGGATCAATTACAACAGGATATGATCGTTCCGGGGCGACAAGCCATTTTGTATTTACTTTAATTTGTAAAATATATCCGCCGTCCTTTTTAATTAATTTATACGCAACTGCATCTACCTGATCCTGATGGTGTGTTTTCTCCTTGCTCTGATCGAGAATTATGGGTTTATCAATACGCAACATCGGCAAACCAAATTCATTTTTTAATATTAGTTTTCCTTTCCAGTCGCCGTTAGGTAAATAATATCCGTCAGCATCCTCTTCTGCAAAATGATAACCTACCGGAAGATCAATAAATTCTTCAATAATTAAATAATCGGAATTAATATCCACTATACTTTTATCCTGAATTATAAAATTTGTTTTAATACCACTTTTTCTAAAAGCAATTTCCCCATCCATTCCCTTAAATATATTTGTTATCCATGCACCATCTCTTCCAACTGTATGTTGAGAGGTGTTAAAATATTGTGCAGAAGAAAAAGAATTTCCTGTTTGAAATAATAATTTCAGATCGTCATTAAATCTAAAATTAAGGTCCTTAATAGTGATGGAGGTATGATTATTTAAAAAATCAATTTGCGTTGGAAGTGGCTGCGCATCAGCAAGATAAATTCCACTCACGGCACTTGGGTGAAGATAAAAATCAATGGCACGCATATAGCCGTTATTGTCGACATAATTGATTGGGCCATATGCTTGTTGCGTATAAAAAATTTTCCCTTCCGAATTATTTTTGATATAATATCTAAAATCGTTAGTTCTTTTTTGAATTAATTCATAACAATCGTCGGGTGCATTGATTGGTAAAATTCCGAAATCGGGATTGGAACGAAATTGCTCCGGAGTGTTGTCGAGTAATTCTTTGGAAATAATTTTTTGAGGAATATATTTTCCCGCGGAAGGTTCTGTAAATGAGGTATAGTCATTTTTTTTTACCTGCATCTGCTGTTGTGCAAATACGCACTGCATTGCAGCAATGAGGATAAAAAAAAATAATATTCTTTTCATAATATTAACGCATCCTGCATATAAGAACCATTTTTACCAAACGGACCTTTATACAATTTCAAATTCTAACAAAATATTAATACGGTAATTTAATTTACCGTATTAATAAAATATTATCTCACCAATGTAATATTTCCCTGCATTTGAATGGAATTTCCATTTCCACCTGTTGCACTTAATACATATACGTAAGAACCCATTTCCTGGGCTATTCCTTTATATGTTCCATCCCAACACATTTCCTGATTATTTATTATTCCTACATTATCAGAAAAATAAACCTGTTGGCCCCAGCGGTTATAAACCGAAATTTCAAAATCAACAACGGCGGAACCGATGATTAACAGAAAATCGTTTGTTCCATCACCGTTTGGTGAAAATGCTGTTGGAATATCAACTATTGGATCACACACATCTATAACTTCATTCACCAAAAATGTTTTAGTAACGTCGCAGGCATCATCCGTTGTATTAATTGTTACCGTGTACGTTCCAAATAAAGAAACTTCAATTGTTTGTGATGTTGCTCCTATGTTCCAATTATAATTTGATCCCGGGTAACCGGCATCCAATTCTACCACTCCGCCTATACAATATTCGGCAGTATCAAATTCGGCAAATGGATATTCAACAAAGGCGGTGAGTGTATCATAACTTGAGCAACCTTCATCATCTTCCCCAACCACCAAATAACTTGTTGTGGTATCCGGATAAACGGTGAAATAAAAATCGTCGGAGAGCAGTGAATCTGTTGTAAGTTCATACCATTCGTAATACGGAACGCCAACAGTTAATGTGCTAAATACAGCAGCATCGCCAACACAAATGGTTACATCATCTCCCCCCTCCACAGGAATTGTTTCAATTACTGTTATCGTTTTTGTACCGCTTCCGCTTCCACATTCATTTAATGCGAAAATATTTAAAGTATATACCCCTGCTTCATCCCAAACAATTCCAACAACATTATTGGAGGTATCCACAATTGTTCCACCGGATAATGACCAGTCATAATAAGTGGTAATAAAATAGGGAACATTGAAATAAGTAGTATCACCGGTACAAGCTTTTGGAGGGCCGCTAATTGTTACAATTGGTACATCAATAACATGGAAAGTAACATATTCGCTCCAAGGTCCGGGACAACCGAAACTGATTTCTCTTACCCGCAAAGTAACATCTCCTGTTGCACCGGTAAAGTCGATATAAATAGGATTATATGGCCAGACAAAAGGAGTTCCGATTCCAAACTGGAACTGGTAATCTGAATTAATATTATAAGGAACTACCAGGGCATTTCCGATGGCTCCTTCACACAATAAAGTATCTTCCGGAATTAACACCGGAGCATTATCTGCAGGTGCACCAATTGATAAATGGATGAGTGTTCCCAAAGTATTTTCCGATGGTGTTCCGCAATTTGCATTTACACGCATGTACCAAATTCCCGCATCCAAACCAAGTGCAAGAAGATCGAAATAACCCGGTATCACAAGATCAATTGTTCCTGATTCTGTATCTACCGTTAATCCGAGATCACAAATACTCGCCTGTGTAAAGAACATTGCATCTAAAACTTCCACACAAAAAGTATTGGTATCGCAATAAATTTCAAGGTCGTCAAAAACATGCACATCGTAAGTGATGGTAACAGTTACACCGGAATCTTCGGTGATACACACATAAACATCTTCAATATCATTTGTTTCAATATCACATTCCTGAATGCAGATAGGACCATATACCGAACCGACCACCGGGGGTAAACTGGATACCACACGAATAAAATAATTACATCCGGGAGGAACAACAGGAACAATTCCTGAAACTGTTCCCGGAGGAGAACCTAAAGCAGGATCGTAAGTTGCGTTGCTATAAAATGTTCCAATTATAGAGGGATCATCAAAACTTCCTGTTGAATCGCTGAGTTCGGCAGTGTAAACATTGCCTACTGTAAAAACCCCGGTAGAGAAAAATGGAACATCAATAACAGAGTTTACGCACACTGCATTGGAGTCGTAAGTAACTACAGGAGCAAGTGTTGTAATGGTATTTGGACAATTTTCCACCGTGAAACACACACTGGCTTCTCCGAAAATTTCAGGCAGCGGGGATGTTCGGTTTATTCGCACTTTATAACAAGAACCATCAGGAACAAAACCCGGAATAACTGCTGCTATTGCTCCGGTTGTATCTTCAGCAAAAATGGTGAAAACGCCTAAGCTGGTAGGAGATGCAAAAGCGCCAACAGCATTGGATAATTCTATTTCATAAATTCCATCGCAAAGCGGATCGGTAAGCGACCAGCCGACAACGATGGTGCTGAGCTTACAAACAGGATCAGGAAATAAAAAATCAATTACGATATCTACGGGGTGAATATCTTCATCGTATGTTCCAACGGCGATAATATCATCAACTGCAAATGACATGGTGCTGGCACCGCCACTTGCATCATTTACCCATCGGAAAGCAAACCGCAAATCTGCAACTTCCTGAAATGCGGGATCAGTAATCACTTCATATTTCCATAAAGTTTGATCATTATAAAGCGACATGCCAACCGGCGTCCAGGCACCACCATCGGCGCTGTAATAAACCTGTCCATAATCGTTAGCATCTCCTTCCGCTAACCAGAAAAAAGTAAATTCAATATCGATAAGACCAAGCGTGCAAAACCCACCTGACATTTCTGCAAAATTGTCGGACGCAGCATCAGTATTATAACTGGCACAAGTAATTGCAGGTGCGGCTTCTTCATCGTGAATATGAAGATATTTACTCATGGGTGCACCCCCTATAGTTCCCGATTCTGTAAGGTCCTGGGTGGTTGTACTTGGATATCCGAACCCACCGGCATAACTGTTGTTTATGATCCATTTATTAGTTCCAACTGCGCCGCCGGGGCCGGCTGAGTTCAATATAAAAGCGGCGGTTGCGCCGTTAAAATCTTCCGTATAGAGTTGAAATGTTTGGGCATTTAGTCCAAATATTGTGAAGCTAAAAACGAGGAGGGTGGTGTAAAATCTGATCATAGGCTTGCTGAATGGGAGACTAAGTTAAGGAATTTTTGGAATATGTAGCAAAGTGGCAGGTAAAAGTGGGGAGAAACGGCGAAACGAGAATCAAAAATTCAAAAAATTATGCGCAAACAACTACCTATTTTGTTTGTGTAATTTTAAATTCCGTTCCAATTTTGCCAGTTTCATAATCTTCAGGAGCCCTTTGTTTTGTGTGTCCCTTATCCCGATACTCATGTCCCTTTTTTGCGTTACGCACGGACTAAAGTCCGTGGTTACAAGATGTATCGTCCCTTCGGGACTTTTAGTTATCGAAACAATTAAATAGTCAGCTTTAATTATTTGTAAATCTGCATTTTAAATATTTGTTTATCTTTTTTTTATCCGCCCAATCCGCGTCATCCGCGCCTGCCTGCCCTTTTTTTGGCAGGTTCCCCTTTTTTAACCATTATTCTTTTTTTGTATCCCTTTTTTATCATTATTTATCCGC
>CAZXBG010000029.1:21232-32374 GCA_964638865.1 uncultured Chitinophagales bacterium
CTTTTTTTGTATCCCTTTTTTATCATTATTTATCCGCTCAATCCGCGTCATCCGCGTTCCCCTTTTTTTATTCCGTCAAATTCATGTCATCCATGCCTGCGCTGCCGCTTCTGCAGGTTACCTTTTTTGCGTTACGCACGGACTAAAGTCCGTGGTTACAAGATGTATCGTCCCTTCGGGACTTTTAGTTATCGAAACAATTAAATAGTCAGCTTTAATTATTTGTAAATCTGCATTTTAAATATTTGTTTATCTTTTTTTTATCCGCCCAATCCGCGTCATCCTCGTTTCCTTTTTTAACCATTATTCTTTTTTTGTATCCCTTTTTTATCATTATTTATCCGCTCAATCCGCGTCATCCGCCTTCCCCTTTTTTATTCCGCCAAATTCATGTCATCCGCATTCCCCTTATTATCCGCCACCATTATTATTTGTTGTGTTTTCTTATCAGCTTGTCAAATAACTACAGAGTATCCAATACTTTATAAAATCAATCTTCCTCCTCTTTAATAATAAAATTATTTTCATTTTCCGGAACATCTTTTTTCCCAAAATTAAAATCTCCTCTTATCTCACTATGTCTTATTTCGCCACCTGTATATCCCACATAACTTAATACACCGGCAGAAGCAGCGGAACCTATCAGAGTAATTATCATAAATGCCTGCACTGCTTTCTTTTTAAAGTGTAATAATAAAATAGTGATAAAAGCTAATCCTCCGGTAATAAAAATAACCAATCTTCCTGTTTCGGCAATTTCTTCATGTTGTTGAATTGCATCCCGTGTTACCCCAACAATTTCTTCTACCTGTTCCTCAGCCGGTTCACCTGTGGCAAATACAGGGATAGTAAAAGCTGCTGCCAACATTATGAGCAGCAGACTTGCGAATTTCAGGTGTTGCTTTTTAAATATAAAGGATGCAACTATAAATCCTGTTCCGATCAAACTTAGTATGATGGGAAAGTGGTTTAGCAATAAATGCCAATGCGCTGGGTTAATGTTCATAATCGTAAAATTTAAAATTAATAAATATTTTTTACGATTGCCTTTTCTTTTAAAACCGGTCTGCCTAAAAAACCGGTTTGAGTCCCACAGGGGTCATTTTAAGTTTATTGTCGTATAACTCAATATATTTTAACTCTGAGGTATATTCATTATCGTCGAGACAAAACTCGAGGTTTTTATTTATTTGTACAAATTTGTCCACTGGAACCCGAATGGTAACATATACCTGTTGATCTCTCCATTGTTCCGTTTCATTTAATTTGATTATCGACGGAATAGTCAATAGGGAGTCGCCTGACTGCACAATAAAAAAGATACAATTCTGCGCATTTTCCTTCGCATCAAACCTGTCGTTTCCTCTTGCAACTTTATTTATGAGCACAACAAAATTGGTATCGGAACTTTTTTCAAATTTCACTTCAATTCGGTGAAATGCATAAGCATTTTCCTCTATGCTGATATATCCCCAATCGTGATGATTTTCCCAATAATCTTTTTTCACAATTGTTTTTCCATGATTTGAACCGGAATCAAAACTATATCCTGTTTTCGATTTGTAATAGTCAGAATCATTTTCATCCAACTGCACATACAAGGTATTATTTACAGGTTCAAGAAGGTCCATTTTATTGCTTACTTCCCCTTCTTCCCTGAATTCTTTACCTATGGTAATACCTAAGTAGATCACGATGAATAAACAAACGGTCCATAATATTCCGAGCGCACCACTAACATATCCGGTTTTCTTTTTAATGCCAACAAGATATTTTACACTGGAGAATATTAAACCAAGCAAAGGAATAATTACCAGGGCTAAAGCAGACGCCACTAAAAGCCATGCCTGATTGTTTCCTGCCATGATCTGATTACCCAAAAAGTCAATCTCTGAAAATGGATTTCCCCAATTGCTGAATAATTCAACAACAATTATAACCACTATCAATAAACTCACAATTAATACACCGCCTACAAATATTTTTGCAACTGTTTTTACGGCGGGTTTAATTGTTAAAGCAAATCCCTCTATAAAATCACCGGCGTTTTTTTTTGACTTATTGATGTTCTCGCGGGAAAAAGTTTGTTTAACCTCTTCACCAAATTCATTTACTTTGGTAGTAAATTGTTTTGCACCGTCTTTTATTGTTTTTTCGATATTGCTGATATCTACTTTTTCTCCGCGCATTTCTAATTTTTCTGCAGTGGTTTTTGCTTCGGGAATAATCAGCCATAAAATAATATACAGCAATAACCCTGTTCCTGCAAAAAAGAAAGCAACTAAAAATGCAAGTCGTATCCACAAAGCATCTATTTCAAACTTTGCAGCAAATCCTGAACACACACCACCTAAAACATTATGTTCTTTGTCGCGGTAAAATTTAGATCCACCCGATTTTTTTTCCTGATTGTGTGGCGTATTATAATGTGAAGTTGGAATTTCTTCCTCATAATCTTCCGGTTTTCCCATTGTTGTAATTATTTCATCCACATAAGCGTCGGTAATGGCACCGCGTTCGCCTACTTTTTCCGTAAATAATTCCGCAATACGATCTTCTATATCTTTAATGATCTCGTCACCATCAGGAGTAGAAGTATATTTTTTGCGTATGCTATTTAAATAGCTGTCTAATTTTTTATAAGCAGTTTCGTCTATCTGAAAAACCAAACCGCCAATATTTACATATAATAATTTGTTCATGTTAAATTGTGTTTAAATGTTTAGAGTTAATAGATACGGCATTCGATAATTCGAGCCATGTTTTATTGAGTTCGGTTAAAAAAAGTTTGCCTTTATCAGTTAACTGATAATATTTGCGCGGTGGACCCGAATTACTTTCCACCCATTTGTAGCTGAGCAGTTCCATAGTTTTTAGCCTGTTGAGCAAGGGATAAACTGTTCCTTCTGCAACTAGTAGATTACTTTCTTTTAATCTGCCAATTACATCCGAAGGATAAATTTCCCCTTCACTTATTATAGCCAGTATACAGAACTCCAGCACACCTTTTCGCATTTGAGCCTGGGCATTTTCTACATTCATGATGCAAAGCTATGGTATAACTTTGAACTATGCAATACCAAGTAGCATGTTTTTACTGGTAGCAGGTGTTATATTTTGTTAAAACGCTATTAAATCAGGCATTTCAACCATTGAAAAAATATTCTTATTTTTCCGACAATTATGAAAACCCGCCTATTTTCTTTTATTTTCTTATGTTTTGGCAGCCATTCCTTAACGGCACAATCTCCTTATCAACCTTATAGAACGGCCACGGAGATAACGCTGGATGGTCTTTTAAATGAAGCAGAATGGTCGTTAACTCCGGTGGAGTTTGATTTTATGCAGGAAGGGCCTGATCCGGGGGCGGCACCAACGGAAAGAACAGAGGTGCGCATACTATATAATGATACCTATTTATTTGTAGGTATAACAAGTTATGATTCAGAACCGGACAAATTGATTAGACTGGAAATGGAGCGCGATTTTCCTTTAGGGCAGGATGATGGCACAGGATTTATTATAGATCCCTATCACGATAAAATTACAGGGTTAACCTTTGTCGCAAATACTTTGGATGCCCGTTGGGATGCACAGGTTACACAGGATGGTGGCGGATTAAATGATTCCTATAATACTTTTTGGGAGGCGCGAACATATATAGGTGATTTTGGATATTCAACGGAATACAGAATTCCCTTTTCTTCTTTGCGATTTGAACAAAAAGAAGAAGTGATAATGGGTTTTAGGATAGCAAGATTAATTAAAAGGAAAAATGAATTAATTACCTATCCTAAATGCGACCCGAATACAGAAAATACATGGACCAATCTTTCCTATGCAAGGGAAATTGTTTTCAAAGATCTGAAAAGCAGAAACCCCTTATATATCAGCCCTTATATCATTGCAAATTATTATGAAGAAAATGTATTGAATGCCGAAGGAACGGAATATGAAAAAAATTCCAATTTTATGACGCGTAAACATTTTTTTGAAAATGAAACACTAGATAAAATTGTAAGTAATATTGGTGTGGATGCGAAATATGGACTCTCTAAAAATTTAACGCTCGACCTAACAATAAATACAGATTTTGCGCAAGCGGAGGTAGATGATAGAATTATAAATCTTTCCAAATACGAAGTAAATCTTCCCGAAAAAAGAAGTTTTTTTCTGGAATCTGCCAATCAATTGAGTTTTGGATTTCCTTCCGGAAACGAATTATTTATTACGAGAAGAATAGGCAATGAAAATGGCGTAATTGTTCCGATAATAGGAGGAGTAAGACTTACCGGGAAAGTAAATGAATGGCAAATAGGTGCATTAAATATGCAGACAAAAGGTGTGGAGTCTGCAGCTATTTCACCACATAATTTCACAGTTTTAAGAACACGCAGGGATATAGATTCTCTTGGTAGTTTTGTAGGAGCTATTGTGTGCAACAGGTCCAATACCGATACCTCTGCATTGTCGAATCAATCGTTTGGAATTGATTTTGTTAAAAGATTAAATCAACAATTTACTATTGAGGGAGGGTTAATGAATACTTTGGATAATTTTGATACACCCGACTTTTTGGAGAGTTTATACTTTCATACCGGTTTTTTTCAATCGGCTACAAGGGGATTTATTTATAATGCAACGTTAGATATTGTTGGACAGCATTTGAATCCTGTTATGGGATATTTAGATGCAAATGATTACGGTTCTGTAAAGGGTACGCTGAAATATCAATGGAATTTAAAGAACAGTAAACTTTTAAATTATTTTTATATTTCTACTTTTAATAAATACAGATGGAAAATTGAAAACGGAGGCGCGGAAACAATTGCCAATGATCTTTATACCGGAATTAACTTTAAAAACGGAGCTGCCATCGATATTTCGGTTATTGAATTTAAACAGGACTCTCTTTTCTTCGATTGGGAGCTCGACCAACGCAATGCAATTTCCGCAGGAGTATATAAAACATTTAATACTGCAATAACACTTGTTTCTCCCCAACAATCCAATTATACAGCATCCATTTATACAACCTATGGTGGATTTTACGGCGGAGAACGATTATATGTACAGCCTGATATTACTTATTGGGTAAATAAACATTTTAACGTATCACTCACCTACGAATACAATCATATCACCTTTGAAAAATATCTTGCGGAAGAAAAAAATACCTTATACGAAAGCAATTTAATACGTCTTGGATTGGTATATAATTTTACCACAAGATATTCGCTTAAAACATATTTTCAATACGATGATCTTAGTCAGCAAACGAGCACCAATATTCGATTTCGTTATAACCCGAAAGAGGGAACTGATCTTTTTGTTGTAATAAATCAGGGAATAAATAATTATCGCACAAGGCTGGATCCGAAATTACCCTATATTAACAATGAGGCTTTTACAGTTAAGTTTACTAAAACTTTTGGAGGAGATTGATAAACGTTATTTTAGGTTTATTCAAAAGCGGGCCTAAATTAATCGAATAATTCTCCTCATTAAAAATCAGTGTAACTCCAAACCCGGCATATCCACTTTCTTAATCATCCACCAACCAAATTCCTGTGTTAATACAAATTGTCCATTACCGGTAAACTCAAGATTCTCTTTTGTTTCTGTAAATACATTGTATTTTAGACTAAATTTTACCAATCCAAATTCATTGTCGTTTTCAAGCGAAGTTATTTCAAAATCTTCTAAGGTTCTTGTTGGAAATGCTTCGAAATAATTGGTAAGTGCTGGCGACAACATACGTTTAAATTTACTGTCGTCACTTTCGTCATATAAAAGATCTGAACTCTCTATCACACATTGATCATATCGTTCTCCGCCGGGATAAGAGTCGCGGAAAATATAATCGATAAATTCGTTACACCTGTTGCGAATATCATAAGGGTGGTTCGGATGAAATTCCTCATAAATAAAATTGAGTGTCCAACCTGGCAAACGCATATTGTCAATTGCATGATCAAATAATTCTTCTGTAATAAATGTATATAACAAACGCACTTCACCGCTATATTCGGCAAGAACACCTACCACTATTCCGTTTTCTTCCAACAGATTACAAAGTTTCAGATGCGCTTCAACCATTTGCTCGTCTGTCAAATGCGCTGCAGGTATAAAATCCGGTTTTCCGATATAATCGAACAATTTTATCTGCTCTTTATCTGCATATAGTTTTTCAAATGCAATTACATTGTCCAAAAATTGTTGCTCAATTTTGGGTGGAAGCGCTGTAGAATTCAATCCGAATTGAGCTCCGTATTCCATTTCGAGTTTTAATTTTTTTACTTCATTTTCCGCGCGCAGATCATCGTCATGCGTTATGGCGGGTTTGTTTTTTTCGGGCATAACAAAATATTTAATGCTAAAATATTTGTAATTAAGATATGCTGTTAATTAGTTTTCTAATTAATCGACTAAATCAATAGATTATAAACGAAGAGAAATGATAAAATGAAAAATAGGTGTCTGGAAAAACATAGCGTTTTCAATATATAAACGTGTATAAGCGGTTATAACCGTTTCACACATTTAAGTTTAAAATTGTAGCACTTTTTTTCAAATCAACTTCAAAAGAGGTTTGTTTTCTTGCAGATCTTACCTAAGATGAAGATTGATAACTCCTAATAGAATTGATGCATTTTTTTATTAGTTCTTTTCGCAAAAATGATCACGCCGCTTTTTTCTAGAAAAATCCGGCTATATTTTTCTTTCATTGAGCTTTCAAATAATAGTTTTTGAAGAACATCAAAACTTTTTTGAACAATAATTTGAATCTTTCCAATAAAAACTTAACAATAATTTTGATTTTTTAACATATAACCGTAATTTTAAATAAAATACTACTGTTATGAGAAAATTTATACTTTCCAATTTCTTACTATTGGTCTTGCTGGGCAGCACAAGTGCTGTTTTTGCACAGATCGACCCACCCTGTTTGGTACCGGGTGCGGCCTTATGCGACAATTTTGATTCCTATACTGCAGGTGACCCGGTTGGTCCGGGAGCTTCCTGGTGGACCACCTGGAGTGGCGTGGAAGGCGGAGCAGAAGACGGCTTGATAAGCACTGATCAAGCCTATTCAGGAGCAAATTCTATGTTGGTTTCTGAAGGTGGCGTTAACGACATCATTCTAAAATTAGGTGACCTCAGCAGCGGCAAATGGCGCCTGGAATGGCAAATGTATGTACCTGACCTAAAAACAGGTTATTACAATATCCAGGAAACAGAAGTGCCGGGTGTAGCCTGGAACCTGGAATTACTATTCGGCCTGAGTGCTGTAGGGGTACCCTCCACTTCAGGCGATGGCATCGTTTCCATTCCTATCGGCGGACCTGATTTTACTTATCCCGTAGCGGATTGGTTTCTTTTGGAACATATCATTGATCTGGATGCCGATATCATCGATGTTTATCTTAACGGATCACTCATTTTCAGTGATGTATATATGGGAAACATTGGCTCCATCGATTTTTATTCCATTGATGCAAATAACAGGTATTATATTGATGACGTATTATTAAAAGAATTCCTGCCTGCTGCAGCTTGTGCTATTCCGGGAGCAATTTTCTGCGATAATATCGACACGTATACTGCCGGCGATTATGTTGGACCTTATGCAGATTGGTGGTCAACATGGAGTGGTGTGGAAGGAACGGCAGAAGATGGAATTGTTAGTGATGAATATGCATATGCAGGGGAAAATTCAGTTTTAATTCCGGAGGGCGGAGTTACCGATGTTATACTAAAACTTGGAAATCTTAGCAGCGGATATTATCGTTTGGAATGGCAAATGTATGTTCCTTCCGGTAAAATGGCATATTATAATATTCAGGAAACAGAAGTGCCGGGAGTTGCATGGAATCTCGAATTATATTTTGGTGATATTACGTCCGGTGAAGGCGAATTTACAGTTCCTGCTGCTGGACCAACTTTTACCTATCCTGTTGATCAATGGTTTAAAGTGGAACATTTAGTTGACCTCGATGCAAATACAATCGAAGTTTACATTGATGGTATTTTAGTTTTAAGTGATGCTTATGCAGGCAATTTAGGAGGAGTAGATTTTTATTCCGCAAGTGCAACAAACAGATATTATCTTGATGATATTTTATTTATTGAAGCAGACCTTCCAGTGCCATGTGCTATTCCGGGTGCAATTTTCTGCGACAATATCGACACGTATACTGCCGGCGATTATGTTGGACCTTATGCAGATTGGTGGTCAACATGGAGTGGTGTGGAAGGAACGGCAGAAGATGGAATTGTTAGTGATGAATATGCATATGCAGGGGAAAATTCAGTTTTAATTCCGGAGGGCGGAGTTACCGATGTTATACTAAAACTTGGAAATCTTAGCAGCGGATATTATCGTTTGGAATGGCAAATGTATGTTCCTTCCGGTAAAATGGCATATTATAATATTCAGGAAACAGAAGTGCCGGGAGTTGCATGGAATCTCGAATTATATTTTGGTGATATTACGTCCGGTGAAGGCGAATTTACAGTTCCTGCTGCTGGACCAACTTTTACCTATCCTGTTGATCAATGGTTTAAAGTGGAACATTTAGTTGACCTCGATGCAAATACAATCGAAGTTTACATTGATGGTATTTTAGTTTTAAGTGATGCTTATGCAGGTAACCTCGGTGGTGTAGATTTTTATTCTGCAAGCGGAACTAACCGTTATTATCTTGATGATATTTTATACACTGAAATTTTAGGTGCTGAACCTTGTGCCATTCCGGGTGCAATTTTCTGTGATAATATCGATACTTATTCTGCAGGTGATCCTGTTGGTCCTTATGCTGATTGGTGGTCAACATGGAGTGGTGTGGAAGGTACTGCAGAAGATGGAACCGTTAGTGATGAAGAATCTTTTTCAGGTGATAATTCCGTTTTAATTCCTGAAGGTGGAGTTACCGATGTTATTTTAAAACTTGGAAACAAAAGCACAGGTAATTATCGTTTGGAATGGCAAATGTTTGTTCCGGATGGAAAATCGGGATATTATAATATTCAGGAAACAGAAGTTCCCGGAGTTGCATGGAATCTCGAGTTGTATTTTGGTTTAGCCACTTCAGGTGAAGGCGAATTTACTGTTCCTGTTGGACCTTCATTTTCTTATCCTGTAGGTGAATGGTTCCTTGTAGAACATCTTGTTGATCTTGATGCAAATACCATAGATGTATATATTGATGGTATTTTAGTTTTAAGTGATGTTTACACCGGTAATTTAGGGGGAGTGGATTTTTATTCCACCGGTGCTGATAACCGCAGTTATCTGGATGATATTCTCTTTATTGAAGAAGCCGGAACTCCTACAACCTATTATCAGGATGCTGATGGTGATGATTATGGTAATGCCGCTGTATCTATGGATGTAGTTGGTGATCCACCTGCAGGTTATGTTGCCGATAATACAGATTGTGACGATACCAATGCCGCCATCTATCCCGGTGCAACAGAAATTGCAAATGGTCTTGATGATGATTGTGATGGTCAGATAGATGATGGCGTTATTGCTATTGAAGATTTGAATGCACATCTTATTTTCATGAACATTTATCCTGTGGCTTCAGATGGTAATTTTATATTGGAAATTATTAATACTTCCATGGAGAATAATACTGTTTTGAATATTTATAACAGCGCAGGTCAGTTAGTTTACAACGAAATTATTGTTGCAACTAATGGAAAAATTGTAAAAAATATCAATATCGAAAATAATGCATCCGGTATTTATCAGGTGCAATTAATTTCCGGAACAGATGTATTAAATAAGCAAGTAGTTATTCAAAAATAATTATTCCGTTTATTTAAAATAAATTAAAAAAAGATCCCGTCATTTTGACGGGATCTTTTTTTTGGGAAAACCGGAATATATTTCTAATGAATATTTTATTAAAGAATGCGGATGACCTATTTAAATATCCTTCATCACCTCTTCAATTTTCGAATATTTAAAATGAAAACCTGCCGCAATTAATTTTTGCGGAATCACCCATCTGCTTTTCATAATTAATTCCGTTTCTGTTCCGATCAAAAAAGCACCAAAGGCTAAAAACCAACGTGGAGTTGGTATTCCGAAAGTTATTCCCATTGCTTTTCTGATTGCACGCATAAACGCATCATTATTCAACGGATAAGGTGAGGAAATATTAAAAATGCCGTTCATATTTTCGTTTGCGGCTAAAAATTCTATACTTCTCGCTATATCTTCCACATGCACCCAACTCATCATTTGTTCTCCGTGACCCATTTTTCCACCCAAACCAAATCGCACAAGATTCTTAAATCGCAGGATTACACCGCCTTCAATTCCAAGGGTTATTGCCATACGCAAAACAATTTTTCTGGTATGCTGAACATTTTGTTCATAAAAACATTTTTCCCATGCCTTACAAACATCCATACTGAAATCACTTCCAATTTCTCCGGTTAATTCATCCTGTGGATAATCATCTGCATGCCTGTAAATAGTTGCCGAAGCAGCATTGAACCAAATTTTTGGAGGATGTTGTAAAGTATTAATCGCAGTCCCTAAAATTGTTGTTGACCGAATGCGCGATTCCAGAATTTCCTTTTTATTTTTTTCTGTATAACGACAATTTACACTTTTACCGGTCAGATTAATTAGCATATCGGCATTTTCCAAAACATCCTTCCAGTCCCCTAATGATCTTGCATCCCAAAACACGTATTTAATTTTATTTTTGGGGGGATGTTGCTGACGCGATAGAATAATAATTTCATTTCCTTTTTCAGCAAAATATTCAGCAAGATAAGTCCCGATAAATCCGCTTCCGCCTGTTATTACAATTTTCATATTAATTAATTTTATTGTTTACGAAGCCTTTTGTTCCTGGAAATTTATTTTAAACATTTAAATATTATCAAATTACGGTGTTAATTTTTTTTAGACATTATTCTAAATCCAACCATTTGTTTTCCCTTGTCCCTTTTTTCGTTACGCACGGACTAAAGTCCGTGGTTACAAGATGTATCGTCCCTTCAGGACTTTTAGTTATCGAAACAATTAAAATGATAGTTTTAATTATTTGTTAATCTGCATCTTCTACATTTTTTTATCTTTTTTTATCCGCTCAATCCGCGTCATCAGCGTTCCCC
>CAZXBG010000030.1:0-32240 GCA_964638865.1 uncultured Chitinophagales bacterium
CTATTTAATATCAAATTGAATTTACAATTGAGCAACTATTTTAGCTGCAATTTCTGCCAGTTCTTTATCCGACATTTTTAATTTAGGTCTGGAGAAATTTATATCATCCATTGTACGAAGGGGAATTAAATGGAGATGTGCGTGCGGCACTTCCAATCCGATAACAGAAATTCCGATACGTTCGCAGGTAATCACCTTTTCCATAGCATTGGCAATTTTTTTTGCAAAGGGTAAAATGCCACTTAACAGCTCATCATCCAGATCAAAAATATAATCTATTTGTTTTTTCGGAACTACCAACACATGTCCCGGCGCCAATGGCATGATATCAAGAAATGCAAAAAAAAATTCATTCTCTGCAATTTTATGGCAGGGAATTTCGCCGTTAATAATTCTTGTAAAAAGTGTAGGCATTATACAACGGAGATATCTAAAATTTTAAACTCGATAGTACCTGCAGGAACAATAATATTTACCACATCGCCAACACTTTTTCCCAACAAACCTTTTCCTATTGGTGATGTAACAGATATTTTTCCCGTTTTGATATCAGCTTCTTTTTCAGACACCAATTTGTAGGAAATATCTTTATTGAATTTAGTATCACGTAGTTTTACTGTAGTAAATACCGAAACTTTAGAGGTATCAATTTTAGATTCATCCAATAATCTGGCATTCATTAATAACTCTTCAAGTTTGGCAATTTTCATTTCCATTAAACCCTGAGCCTCTTTGGCGGCGTGGTATTCAGCGTTTTCTGCAAGATCACCTTTTTCGCGGGCTTCATTAATTTGCTGAGACATTTCCTTGCGACCAATGGTTTTTAATTCCTGAATTTCGATCTTCAGATTCTCCATTCCCTCTTTACTCAAATAGCTTATTTCACCCATGACATTGTTTTTAAAATAAAAAAAAGAAACGTTTCCTGTTCAGAAACGTTTCCGCAAAGTTATAAAAAGTATTTAATCAGAAACTTAAACGAAGACCGAAACAATGAGATCCTTCGTATTGGTAAGAAGTTCTGTAAGAATAACTTAAAGCCACAAGATTATTTTCCAATTTATCGATAGGATATTGGAATGTTAGTCCTGCTGCAATTCCTGTAGAGGCGGAAGTTCTTTCTACGTCGTCGGTAATTCCGCCTTCGTATCTGTAACCTGCACGCAGCATAAACATTTCTGTATTTTTCACTTTCAGTGCATATTCCAAACCGGCGCCAAACTGATCTTTATAGAAAGAGTTGGAAACGAAATTACCCACTGCAGTTAATCGGTGTTCCTGACCAAAATAGAAGTCGTAAGACAATCCAATGGTCAATAAGGAGGGTAATTCAAACGTTTCTGCTCTGAAATCCTGCGTCATAGAATAATCTCCATCGGGAACATTTCCTCTGAAACTAAGACCATCACCGCTGAATTTCATTGGGGTTCCGATATTTTTTAAGGCTATACCCATTTTAATTTGTTCAGGGTGCTCTGCAGGACCGCTGATATACTGAATACCAACATCCATGGAAACACCTATTGCTTTTACGTCGGAGATACTTTCAGTAATAACCCTTATCGTAACTCCACCGCTCAAATAATCAGCAAATTTTCTGGAATAGGAAAGTCCGAGGTTGGAAAAACGAGGTTTGTAATATGCTCCGGTTCCATCGGGACTTTCGGTTGTTGTTACTTCAATTTCTCCAAGATCCATTGAGGTAAGTGTCAAACCAATGGCACCATCTCCAATTTTTTGTGCAAAGCCGAAAGTGGTCAAACTGATTTCAGTTCCCACCAACCATTCTGTTCTGCAAAATTCAATTTGGCTTCCATCCAGAAATGACAATCCGGCAACATTCACATTCGGCGCTTCAACACCACGAACGGAGGCTATATTCAGACCATACCATCCTGAACTTTGGGCCCATGGATTTATCAATAATTCCGATGCGCCTGCCTCTCCGGAGCGGTCAGGATTTCCCGCTATAACCACTGCTGGTATCAATATAAATAAGGTAACTAGTATTTTTTTCATTTTTGTCATGTGTTTCGGTTTTAGAAAGTATCCAGATCAATTGGCCTCATTACGCCAAACCATTTTATCGTTTTTTCACCCAATGCTCCGGCATCAATATGAACGATGTACATTCCGCTTGCCAATGGAACATTCTTTTCATTCTTCAGATCCCAATCCAATGCAGTATCGGTATTCGATTCTTTAGCATTCAATTCGCCGCCGGCAGTATTATCGGCACTAACATCCCGTTCGAATCTGCGCACTAAGGTGCCATCCAATGTAAAAATCGATACCGTACATTGTGGAGGAAGATTGGTGATCTTCACATTGTTATCAAGTGAACTGGTTTCATAAGCAGAATAGGCATAATATGGATTCGGCACTACTCTGATAAGATCAAGTGCACTGCTCGCAACCTCTGCATTGTTAACTCCGGGAGCTAATGAAGCAGTGGAAAAACGATACAATGGGAATCCAAGATTTTCACCTGTTACAAATTGCGACAAGTATGGTTTTGTAACCCGCAACTGAACTGTTGTTGTAGTTGGAATAGCCATAGTTTGACCAACTGTTGAGGTATAACCCGGCTGTAGAAAAGGCATAGATATCCAAACTACATTCACGAATACATCTTTATAATATGATGTTTCCGGTTTTGAACCGCCAATCCACTGAAGGGAATCATGCATATTTTTGCAACCATCGTATTTCGTTTTTGTAACATATAAATAATGTTTACCACCATAAATAGGGTTAAATGTTTCATCAAAGAATGTTGAAGATGGGTTCCAAACCATATCCTTACCTCTGCCATCCGGTTGACCTGAACAGCCATCTTCTCCAAAGAATATATTTACCCTTGTTCCTGTTTCAACATCAATTGCATAACCCGGGAAATAAGAATACCCGATGTCGGTGCCAATTGTACCATCTGCATTAACAGATGGTAATTGTCTGAGGTCTAATTTAACTTCATCTCTTACTGTTGTGCATTCCCCACTTTCCACTACCATACATTTTGACCATTTAGATACATCAGAAGTGAATATAATATCCACCCCAATTGTTTCTTCAATTGGAATTTGAGGACGCAACCCAACAATAGAACGCAATGGCATATAAGGAACATCAGCAGTATTAAATGCTACAAGTTCTGTTGGTGCCCATGTTCCACCTAAAACACCTTCAAATATTTGATTTTCATCAGGATTTGGCAATACATCGGCAAAAAGACCATCGGCAATGCCTGAACGAATCCAGTCTAATACAGTACCATCATTATCAGGCACACCTGTTAACCATTGTTTATTAGGATCGTCATAAGTAAATGTAGCTCCCAACAGACCATTGTTTTCTTCCTTTTCAACAAAAGAACCAGCTACGGTTTGACCGCCGGGATTTTGCACATTGTGCACAGTAACTGATAATCCCCAATCAGGAATTACCTGTTCGTTCACAAAATTTATCGGGAAATCAGAAACCACTGAACTACCATCAGTTAGGTTAGTAAGCACCCACCAGGTACTGTCAGGATTCAACGGATTGCTATTTGTGGAATCCACCATTTTTAGTTCAAATTCTGCTGCAGGTAAACGAACCGGGTCGTAAACCATCACGTCAATTGGTGCTTTGCGGCCCTTATAAACAGGCGCCAACATGAAGGAATTTGTCAGTATTGTTTCAACTGATGCATCAGTTAATTCCTGGAAATTTCCACCATTACCTATACCTTCAATTTTTGTGATATCAGGTCCATCACCATATCCTGCATTTAACACCATACCTCCATTTTCAGGATCCGGTTTATGTGGAATTGCAGTGTAGATTTTAATATTTTTTCTTCCTTCCAGATAAGGGCGTTTCTGTGAATTCGGATTGGTAACATCGTATTGCAGGAAGTTATTATGTGCATAGGACAATACTGAAAAATAATATGTTTTAAAGTTTATCAGTGTTGAATTTCCTGCAGCAAAAGCGTCATCTGTAACATAGAAGGTATGTTTAATTCCAACGTCAGCTCCTTCTACCATCAATTCAGGTACATCTGCACCAATGGTTACATCGAAACTATAATTTACAATCTTGTCTATACCATCTTTCAAATCGCTTTGATATATCAATTTAGCTTTTGTTACATCATTATACTCTGAAGGAGAAACTTGTGCATTCTCCAACTGGTAAATTTTATATCCTTGGAAATTAAAGGTAGTATCTGTAATTCCGGGATTTGCTTCAATAACGCTATCAGGCAACTGGCTAACAATACTCACAATCAAAGGATCTGTTTCTTCATATGCCTCACCAATATTATTCGAAGTAGTTCCATTTGTTATGGATAATACTAAAGCCTGATCTAATTCGCGGATTCCGAGATCCGGTGCATCAGGTCCACCTATTAATTGGAAATTTGCATCAAATAAAGCTTGAGCCTTTTGATCTGCTAATCGTGCAAGGTCAAAAGAGGTTTGACAACCACCCGATACCGGAGGACGAACCCAAATTGCACCCATTACTATTTCATTTTTTGCACCTGGTAATAATTTGAATGGCCCGGATGACTGCAAATATCTTCTGTCGAATGCGGTATTACCTTCTGTACACTCACTCCATCCTGTAGGATCAGAAGGATCGGAAGGAAAAATAAAGTTGGTGCGTTCAGTTCCGCCATAACCGTTACCGCCATAAGTAAATGGAGAACCATCCTTCCAGGTTCCTGACATATAACCATAATAATGTGCTGCAACCTCAGGGTTACCAGTAATCAGGAAGTTATTATCATAATATAAGAATGATGACATTCCCAATCGCACGCTATCTGTAATAACACCATCATCAAAAGTATATTTAATCGGACCTTGAAAGAAGTCAGTTCCAAAAATTGGCGGATTAGCTCCATAGTTAGGAGAAGTAGGACCATCCACAAGATCGCCATTATAACATAATCCTAAAGAAAGAAGTGTATCGCAACCAACCCAGTCGTCGTCATAAGCTCCAAGATCTGAATCCACCCACTGACCGAAATAAGTGGAGTCAAGTGAAGTAGTGGCAAAATTGGTAACTTTATAACGATAGAAGGTCATGTCGTTAATTTCATCGTTGGTAGTAAAACCGAAAGCAAGAGCCTGAATTTCTAACCCAATTGCATCTCCACCGGATTCTGTATGGATATTTCCTTTATCATTATACACCCAGAAAATTGCCTGGTCACCATCAATGTTGGGATACTCACCTTTGTTAGGCTCATAGAAACCGTTGAAATTCACATCAACAAATGGTGCAAGGTCTCTCGTTACGTTTAATAATTCACCTGCTTTACCTGTAGCTCCCGGATTACCTAAACCGGGCCATTCGCGGATTATTGCAGGAATAAAGTTTTCGGGTATATCGGATAAAACTTCTGACACGCCAGGGTTTCCACCATATTCTAATATCGTTTCAAAAAAATCATCGATCTCTGTTCTATTTACTTTCCAGTGACGGTCGTAAGCGTTGCAAGTTGCTTCTTCTATGGTTCCGTCGTTATCCAAAGGACCGGGCCAGAAATCATTACCGCTTTGGCGATACGTTTGAGCTGCGATCTTTAATTGACCACCTGCATCAATACCACCAACCCAAAGAGCTCCTGCAAAGCTGGAACTTACAGGAATAACACCCGTTGAAGGGTCAACTTTCGGAATTTCATATTTTGCATCATTTTGCAGATCCCACCAGAAATCGCCGGCACCTAACAATCTGCAACGCACGTTATTAATGTCAAGATCCACTTGTGTTGTAGCGTCAGAACATCCTGCCGTAAGTTTAGCATAGGTATTTAAACGTTTACCGGTGATCCCAATGTTTTCTTTAGCATAAACATTCATGCTTGCAAACAAGGTGAAAAGTAAAATCCAATTCAGTTTATTTTTTAACATATTCAACAGTTTAAATCTATTTAGAAATCAAAAGCAACACCAAGGCGTATTCTTCTTGGAATGCTGTAGTTATCAGGGTTTTGAACTTTAATATTATAAAGATCAGTGAAGGATTGTGCATCTAATACAGTGCTCACAATTTGTTGTCCTTCTGCTGAAGCTAAATATCCGTCATCGAGTGGGTTGCCTGTGTAAGCATAAACAGCAATTACGTTTCTGTTATCAAACAGGTTTTGTACCCATAAATAAACATCCATACTTATTGGTCTGTCATTTTTACCAACTCCGAAAGTGAATGCTTTATCTAATTTTATATCAGTTCTATAGTGCCAAGGTAAACGGGAACCGTTGATACCACCTTCCAAAGTTGCTCTGGTGTTAGCACCAAATTGCGCTGTTGCCAGTGGATTTGCCTGACGAGTATAGGGTTCGCCGGAACGAGCGTTGAATGTAGTATTAAGTCCTACATCATTCAACCATGTTGGTTGTCCGCCTTCAGGATCGTCGAAACGATAATCGAATACTAATTTTACACTGTGTCTTGAATCATAAGACAAAGGAATGATAGTTCTTAAGTTTGGCTGACCTGCACCCACAAGATTGATTTGTGAAGTTGCGCTGGAACCAGTTCCATCAGCAAACTGCAGTGTATAACTTGTAGAAAGTTTGAGGTTTCTGGTTCTGCGGGCAATATCATAAGAAACAGTTAATCCTTTAACAGTTCCAAAGTCCAGATTTCCGTAAGTTGAATAAGAAAGAGGATATGCATAAGGAACATTAACTACCTGTATCATATCTCTTAATTCTTTATAGAAGGCAGAAATTTTTATAACGGATGATTGTGACAATTGTTGCTGAAAACCAACCTGATAGTCAATTGTTTTTTCCGGTTTAAGATCAGGATTATCAATTAATGCACCTGCATTTTCCAGGAAGAAATAATAATCTGCAGGGGTTGCAGAGGTTCCCGTAGGAGGACGTTGAGTTAAGATGTCATAATGTGCAAAAAACAATGCTTCTCTGTCTTTCACTTTAGAGATTGGGAAAGAGAATGCTATCCTAGGCATTATTGTTATCTGAGGGGTATAATCTTCAAAAGAAGAATTTGGATCAAAATTTTCATCTTTAATATTCGCATCAGGATCAATTACATATGGTGTAATTGTACCTGTTGAAGAAGTAATTGCAATAACGTTTGGATCAGAAACTTCCTGACCATCTGCATTGTACCAAACATCTTCATCGCGATACCCTAAAACTGTTGGACTAGGACTATTAAAATCATCTACATAAACAACAAAATCTTCGCCAATATTTCCGGGATGTGAGCCATTTGGATTAAGAGAGCCATCCACTTCTGATGTTGAATAAACATCGTATAAGGAATATTTATCTCTCAATACTTTTCTGTTTGCATCGTAACGGTCAACACGAACACCTACACGGAATACGATATCATTAAAATTGAACCTATCCTGAATATATCCGGCAGTATAAACCGGACGGAATGCATCAATTGGACGGGTATATAATCCTTCGTCATTTTTTTGTGTAAAAAAGTCATTAAAAGAAGGTGCACCTGTTACATTATTTCCTAAATAATCATATCCATTATAAAATACCAATGAACTACCTTGATTTAATAATTCATCTGCACTGAACAGATCCATAGAAAATACATCTAAAGGGAGGTTATCAATATTAATATAATCAAGATCGCCAACAGGCATTCCCATTTCATTTAATTTATTTCTTAGTTGCTGATCAAAATATGCCTGATCATCGCTTAGTGATAATCTGTTATAAGTGATAGTATCAAATTCGCCGAAGTATAAACCCGGTGTGCTGATATATGCATCATAAGTATATTGTTCTCCATCAATAATAAGTAATGGATTATCCGTATCAAGCGTTAATATATGTTTGTTTGCAAGCTGACGTGCAATGGTCCATAATCCAATTGGATTTACCCCATAAAAACGTTCGATACGTTGTTGAAATTCAAATCCGAATTCGATTGCATGTTTAGAAACATTTGTTGCATTTGGATTTTTAAGATCCAGTGATGCGCCAAAAGTTAAACTGTATTGGTCCTGATTTGTTTTAGAATAATTAAACCAGGGAACTCCGGTATTATACCACATATTATACGTTGAAAGAAATAGTGAAGAAGATTCACCATTCAACAATCCACCTCCTAATTGAATATCAAATAAACTGGAGGGTGGAACTCCACTTCCCTCATAATACTCAGTGGTATATTCCGCTAATTCAGGATTTGCCTCTCCCGCTGTAAATTCAACAAGTGTATCTGCATATCCTGCAAGAACCCATCCGGTTAAACCGGTAGTTTCGTCTGTAGTGTAAAAATAAACCGGAGCCTTATAAGTATTGTATTGTCCTATATAACCATAAGCAAATGGATTCATTTCATGATCACCATCCTGACGTGTGCTCATAAATTTTGTGTAGTCCAATTGAATGGAGTAATATGCATTACCTAAAACTGATTCTTTTGTTGTTGCTGATTTTTTTTCAGGAAAACGCTGCGTAAAACGCAAATATCCTCTATACGTATTTTGATCGTCTACAGGATTATTTTCTGAATTAAATAATGCAAATGTTCTTGCATAAGTATTTCCATGGAAATTTCTCCAGGATAATCCTACCTGTAGATTTGTATTGCGCGAAAATTTATAATCCAATTTTGTAGAAAGTGCAAGTCCGCGATTACTTGTATTTAATCTGTAAGGAATTGCCTCAATATCTTCATCAGTAATAAATTCTGAATTTTTATTAAATCCCAGTCCTGTAACTGACGGGCGAAGCGGATTGTCGGTTAAACTTTGCAATACATCATCCTTAACCTGAAAATTTCCGATCGCGGAAGGGTCAGGATCTCTTTCCATTTCCAATTCACCTGCAATAAAGAAACCGAATTTAGCCTGAGCGGAATCTGTATTTTTATCGTTTACGATAATTGGTCCTGTTAAAAATAAACTGGCAAGATTATAACCGTAATCATCTAAAACTTCAGAAGTGGCAAGTTCCATACTTCCATTATAGTTTTTAGAGGGCCCTCTGGTTGTAATGGTGATAAAACCACCTGTTGCATCACCATATTTAGGGTCAACACCACCTGTAATTACTTCCAGTTGTTCTATGGCATCCTGAGGCAATTTCAAGGAACCGGAAACACGCACACCATCAATAATAAATTCCGTAGCGTCGCCACGTGAACCTTTGATGTTCAATCCACCACCTTCATCGCTCTGATATACACCTTCTTTGGTAGCGGCAATGGAAGTTACGTTTCTTGTTGCAATTTTTTGAATATCCTCCTTGGTTACCACACCGCCGGTACTCGTATTTCCTTTATCAACCAAAGGAGCTTGGTATTTAATAATAACCACATCGAGTATCTTATCACTTAATAATATGTCGTCGAGGAAGACAATACCCTGAGAGACAGTAATATTAGTGAGTCGTTTTTTCAAGCCTACGTAGGAAGCTTCAATTTCATAGGTACCTGGTTCCAAGGCGGGAATAGAGTATTTACCATAAAAGTCGGTTGTGGCACCTGTAACCAGTACACCATTTTTATAGGCAACCACATTCGCGAAGGGAATTCCCTCTGCTTTATCATTCAGAACTTTTCCCTGAATCTCACCGGATTGGGCTTTTGCCGAACCAACACACAGAACTAATACAACGAGTGCGTAAAGGAGTTTATTCATAGACCGAAAATTTAAAATTTGTTAAGAGTCGCTAAATTATGTAAATAATTGAAAACAAAAGTATATTGTTTAATTAATTTTCCCGTCATACACCCGTCACTTTAGTATCATATTTTTGTCACTTAACATTTGGAAGTCTAAGCGCCTCAATCCTTTCAGCCAATATTTTGGAAATTTTAAAGAAAGATTCATGGCTCCAACCTGCTATATGAGGGGTAAGAATAATATTTTCAAAACTGCATATTTTTTCCATAATCGCCTTGTCATCTCCCTGCAATTGATAAAATTGTTCGTTTTCGAAAACATCCAAAGCAGCCCCGAGCACTTTTCCTGAATTTAAACCTTTTAATAAAGAAGGCGAATCTACTACCTTTCCCCTTGATGTATTTATCACCCAAAAATTTTTTCTGAATTCAGCAATGAAGTCTTCATTTAGGTAATGAAAAGTTTCATCTGTTAAAGGTAAATGAAAGGAGATAATGTCTGCCTTCTCCTTAATTTCTTCCGGACCCGATTCCTTTATATAGTTGTTCCCAAATCCTAAAATGTATTTATCGTGTGCCAAAATTTCTACATTAAAGGACTGCAATTTTGAGGCAAATGCAGAACCAGTATTGCCAAATCCTATTATTCCCACGGTTTTTCCTTCCAGCTCAGTTCCCCGGTTTTGTTCACGGCGCCAAATACCTGATCTTATTTCCCGATCAGATCTGGTAATATTGTTTAACAAGGACAACAGTGATCCAACAGCATGTTCCGCAACGGCATTTGCATTTCCTTCAGGGGAGTTGATCACCTTGATATTTTTACTCAGTGCATACGCAACATCAATGTTTTCCATCCCACTGCCTGCTCTGGCAATGAATAAAAGTTGATTTGCCCTATCCATTAAAGCAGGATTTACTTTTATTTTAGTGCTGAGCACTAGGCCTATGTATTGATCGATTATCTCAGTTAATAACTCATTTGTTATATCCTGTTGCACATCAACCTCAAAACCGAGTTTTATCAATTGCTCCTCCAGATACGGATGCAGGTGATCTGTAATGATAACTTTTTTCAACATTTACATATATATAATAAGAGCAAAAATTTATTCAGCTGCTGTGAAAGCGTTGGTTAATGCAATAAAATCGTTAACACTGAGTTGTTCTGCCCTTTTGTCGGCAAAGTTAAGTGCTATAAGTTTTTCTTTTGAACCCGGAATTCCCGAGAGTGCGTTAGAGAGTTTTTTCCTCCTTTGATTAAATCCTGCTTTAACGATCTGTTTAAATAGTTTTTCATCACAATCCATTGGAGTAGACTTCCTGGTAAGGCGTATCACAGCAGAATTTACCTTTGGAGGAGGGTCAAAAGCAGATGGTGGTAACTCGAATAAATAGGTGCAGTCGTAATATGCCTGAACTATTACTGTAATAACGCCATATTCCTTATTCCCATGTTTTGCCACCACGCGTTTAGCCATTTCCCTTTGGAACATTCCGGTTAAAATTGGCACCTGATCTTTGAAATCTAAAATTTTAAAAAGTATTTGTGAGGAAATATTGTATGGGAAATTGCCTATCACCAGAAATTCACCCGTAAAATACCTGGAAAGGTCTAATTTTAAAAAGTCACCATATATAATATTAGAGGGATCTATTTTCAACTCCTCCTCAAGAAATGAAATGACCCTTGCATCGAGTTCACTAAAATAGATGGGGTTTGGTAGTTTGAGAAGGTGTTTGGATAAAATTCCCAGTCCCGGACCAATTTCCAGAATTGGAACAAAATCATTTTGGGGTTTTAGTGCCTGCACAATTTCCAAAGCAGTAGCTTCACTTTTTAAAAAATGTTGCCCAAGCGATTTTTTGTGATGGAAATTGTTTTGCATATAAAAAAAATTAAACTTCCGGTTTCTGCAAACTTCGCATTTATTCGGGATAGAGATTAAAAAATCTTAGTACGGTTGTCTAATTTTACATCGATGGACAATAAATTGAAGATAGGATTCACATTGGGGGATGTAAATGGAATTGGCCCTGAGGTGCTCATAAAAGCACTGGATGACAATCGTATTTTAAAATTATGTACTCCCGTTATTTATGGATCGAACAGAATTTTATCCTTTTATAAAAAAATGTTCAACATAGAAGGATTTAATTATACAACTTGCATTGATGCCGATCAAACAAATACGAGATCCGTTAATATAATTAATTGTATTGCGGATGATATTATTTTACAACCCGGACAAGACACTGCTGTTGCCGGAAAAACTGCATTAATAAGCCTAGAAGCAGCAACACAAGACCTTTTAGCAAATAAGATAGATGCACTTGTAACTGCGCCTATCAACAAAAATAATATGCAACAAAGTGGTTTTAATTACCACGGACACACTGAATATTTTAATGCAAAGGCAGGAGATAAAGAAAGTGTGATGTTGTTGATGAATGAAAATTTACGAGTTGGTTTAGTTACTAATCATTTAGCAATAAAAGAAATTCCCACTGCAATTACCAAGGAAAAAATTCTGCAAAAAATCGAGCTTATTAATCATAGCCTGAAACAGGATTTTGCAATTTTTAATCCAACTATAGCTGTATTGGGATTGAATCCTCATTCCGGTGATGGAGGATTACTGGGAGATGAAGAAAAAAACATCATAATACCAGCGATAAAAGCAGCTCAGGATAAAAAAATATATGTGGTGGGCCCTTTTGCTGCGGATGGTTTTTTTGGAAGTGGTAATTATCAAAAATTTGACGTTATTCTCGCTATGTATCACGATCAGGGTCTTGTTGGATTTAAGAGCCTGAGTTTCGGCAGCGGCATCAATTTCACAGCCGGATTGCCGTTTGTGCGCACTTCACCCGATCATGGAACTGCCTATGATATAGCCGGAAAAAATGAAGCATCCGGCGAAAGTATGTTACATGCGATTTTTGGTGCAATAGATATCTGTAACCGAAGGGTTTCCTATGCGGAAAGCATCAAAAATCCCCTAAAGAGATCCTATGTAGAGTCGGAAAGGTAAAATTTAACGATTTTATGGCTTTACCTATAATTTTAACGCTTAGGATTGATTGGAGCGAAATGGACCTCTTCGGGCATATAAATAATGTGATGTATGCAAAATACTCAATCTGCCAGAGTCAATTTTGTGGAAAGGATACTATTCCGGAGTCTATAAGAACCGAAATTAGTCGCTTAACAGGTGAATAATTGACCGAAAGCAGCTTTTTCGCTCTACTTTGACCACAAAATTCAAAATTTCGCCGCTTTTTGTCTTTTGTTCACTACCTTTGTCAGCCTTTTTTAAAACAGTTGGGTCGTGAAAGATTTGAGGGCATATCAGATACCGTTTGTTGGACTAAAGTTGGAGGAGCACCATTTTAATTTTGTGCTTGAAGATATTTTTTTCAATCATTTTGAGGATAGTCTGGTAAAACAGGGGAAGGTTTTTGTAGATCTGATTTTTGATAAAAAGGATAGATTATTCGTTCTTAATTTTGATATCTCAGGCAGTATCGCTTCAGAATGTGACCGTTGTGGTCAGTCTTTCGACCTTCCTATACATGGAAATTACACGATGTATGTTAAGGTTGGAGACGAGCGGGAGGAGGATAAAGATAATGAAGATGTAATTTGGATTTCTGATGGAGATTCAATTTTAGATGTTTCGGAGATGATTTATGAATTCGTTCATTTATCCATTCCGATTAAAAAGACACATCCTGATAAAAAGAATGGTGAACCGGGTTGTGACCCTGAAATATTAAAATTATTAGGAACAAAAAAAGAGGAAGAAGACAAAAAAGAAATTGACCCCAGGTGGGATATATTAAATAATTTGAGTAAAAATTAAAACTATAATACAATGCCGAATCCAAAACGACGTCACTCGAAACAAAGAACCCGCACCCGCAGAACACATCATGGTGTTGAAGCGCCAAATGTGATCAACTGTGCAAATTGCGGAGCACCTACTTTGTACCACCGCGTATGTCCGGAATGTGGAACATACAGAGGAAAAATAGCAATTGAAAAGAAAGCCTGATCTTAATTCCCCGGAAATTCGGGGTATTCCATTAGTTAAAACCAACTACAGGCATGAATAAACCACTTGCAGCAATAACCGGTGTCTACGGTTATGTTCCTGAATACAGGCTTACCAATGCCGAACTCGAGAAAATGGTAGACACATCTGACGAGTGGATCATGTCGAGAACCGGTATCAAAGAACGCCGGATTTTAAAGGGAGAAGGATTAGCAACCAGTGATATGGCCGTTGAGGCTGTGAAAGGCTTGCTGGTAAAAACCGGGAACAAGGCTACCGATATAGAAATGCTTATTGTGGCAACTACTACACCAGATATGGCTTTTCCCGCAACTGCAAACATTGTTTGCGACAAATTGGGTTGTGGTCATATTTTAAGTTACGATATCAGCGCGGCTTGCAGTGGTTTTTTATATGCCCTTACAACCGGTGCAAAATTTATTGAAACCGGCACTTACAAAAAAGTTGTAATTGTTGGAGCAGATAAAATGTCGTCTATTATTAATTACACCGATCGTACAACGTGTGTTATTTTTGGTGATGGGGCAGGAGCCGTTTTGCTGGAATCAAGCGTTGATGGAACAGGTATAGTTGATTCCATTTTGCGTTCTGATGGTTCAGGTCGACATTTTCTGCATCAGAAAGCCGGTGGCTCACTACATCCTGCAAGTCATGAAACCGTTGATAACAATGAACATACAGTTTACCAGGAAGGTAAAACAGTTTTCAAATTTGCTGTTAAGAACATGGCCGATGTTTCAGAGGAGATCATGAAAAGAAATAACCTCGTTAGTGAAGATATTGCTTGGCTGGTTCCACATCAGGCAAATTTGAGAATTATTGATGCCACCGCCAACCGAATGGGATTACCAAAGGAAAAGGTGATGGTCAATATTGAAAAATTCGGCAATACAACGGCAGGAACCTTGCCTTTGTGTTTGTGGGAATGGGAACCAAAATTAAAGAAGGGAGATAATATAGTTTTAGCAGCATTTGGTGGAGGATTTACCTGGGGAGCTACGCTGATAAAGTGGTCATACGATGGGTAATTGAGAATGGAGAATGGGACTCCCGATAGCGATCGGGAAAAAAAATTGATAATTGACAATTGACAATTAAACAGCTCGCGATAGCTATCGGGACATCATCGACCTCCTGGGAGGTCTGAGGGAAATGAGAAATTAATGGAGAATGGAGAATGACACATGACTCTTTAACGGAATAAATTTAATATACCCTGATTTAACCATTGGGGAAAACATATAATACAAAATGGCAAATACAGCAGATATACGAAAAGGGCTTTGCATCGATTTTAATAATGATGTTTGGCAGGTTGTTGATTTTCAGCATGTTAAGCCGGGAAAGGGCAATGCATTTGTACGCACGAAGATCAAAAGTTTAACTACGGGCAAGGTTTTGGAAAATACATTTCCATCAGGAGCTACAATTAATACTGTAAGAGTAGAGCGCCGCACATTTCAATATTTATATCAAGACGAGACCGGATATAGCTTTATGAATCAGGAAACTTTTGACCAGGTTACTTTGGATGAGGCCATGGTGGAAGGAAAGGAATTTTTTAAGGAAGGTCAGGAAATTGATATTTTATTCCATGCAGAAACAGAAAAGCCATTGTTTTGTGAGTTACCTGCACATATCGTTTTAGAAGTTACATTTGCAGAGCAAAGTGTTAAAGGAAATACAGCAACAAATGCATTTAAAAATGCAACATTGGAAACCGGAGCAAATATTATGGTTCCTATGTTTGTAAATTCGGGTGATGTAATTAAAATTGACACCCGCTCATTTGAATATGTTGAACGCGTAAAATAACCTTACTATGGACTTTAAAGAAATTCAGGAGTTAATCAGGATGGTTAATAAAAATAACATCGCTGAACTCACAATCGAAAATCAGGATTTTCGCATTAAAATTAAAACTGCATTAGCTTCTTCAGGAGTTATGCAAGTTCCGATGATGTTGCCACAACCACAAATGCAACAAGTTGCACAAACACAACAAATAGCTGCAGAAAAAACTACACAAAACACATCAGAAGAATCAAAATCTGAAGCAGCTGCAGCAGAAAATACCATCACAATTAAATCACCAATAGTAGGAACATTTTATCGATCTGCGGGACCGGATAAAGATGTTTTTGTAAAGGTTGGTGATGAAATTTCTGTTGGTTCAAAATTATGTATCATAGAAGCGATGAAACTTTTCAACGAAATTGAAAGTGAAGTATCCGGCAAGATCGTAAAAATTCTTGTTGATGATGCTAGTCCGGTGGAATATGATCAACCACTGTTTTTAATTGAATCAAAATAAACTTTTCTTTTATTACACATATTGGAATTTGCACATTGGCAAATTTGTACATTAGATATTTAAAATAAGATGTTCAAAAAAATACTGATAGCAAATCGCGGCGAAATAGCTTTAAGGGTTATTAGAACAGCAAAAGAAATGGGTATTAAAACCGTTGCTGTTTATTCAACTGCCGATAAAGAAAGTCTTCCTGTTCGATTTGCCGATGAAGCTGTTTGCATCGGACCGCCATCTTCCAAAGAATCGTATTTAAGTATTCCGAAAATTATGGCTGCTGCAGAAATTACCAATGCAGATGCCATACATCCGGGTTATGGATTTTTAAGTGAGAATGCAACTTTTTCGGAGATCTGTACCAAATACGGAATTAAATTTATTGGTCCGACTGCAGATCAGATCCGCAAAATGGGTGATAAGATCACTGCTAAGGAAACAATGAAAAAAGCAGGCGTGCCGGTTATTCCCGGAAGTGAAGGGTTATTAAAAGATGTAGCGGAAGCAAAAAAATTAGCAAAAAAAATAGGATACCCCGTAATTATGAAAGCCACTGCCGGTGGCGGTGGAAAAGGAATGCGTATCGTTTGGAAAGAGGATGAAGTTGAAAGTGCATTTGATACCGCGAGCATGGAAGCAAAAGCATCATTTAATAATGATGGTTTGTACATGGAAAAATATATTGAAGAACCACGCCATATTGAAATTCAGGTTGCCGGTGATCAATATGGAAGGGCATGTCATTTAAGTGAACGCGATTGCTCCATTCAAAGAAGACATCAAAAATTAGTGGAAGAAAGCCCCTCTCCTTTTCTAGATGAAAAATTGAGAAAAAAAATGGGTGATGCCGCCGTAAAAGCAGCAGAAAGTATTAAATACGAAGGTGTAGGAACGATAGAATTTCTTGTTGACAAACACAAGAATTTTTATTTTATGGAAATGAATACGCGTATACAGGTGGAGCATACTGTAACAGAAGAAGTTGTTGATTTTGATCTGATTAAAGAACAAATTAAAATTGCAACCGGAGAAAAAATTTCCGGAAAAAATTATTTTCCATTATTGCATGCAATGGAATGCAGAATAAATGCGGAAGATCCAACAAAAAACTTTTCTCCCAGTCCGGGTAAAATAACCAGTTTCCATTCCCCTAAAGGACACGGTGTTCGTGTAGATACCGCCGTTTATGCCGGATATACGATCTCACCATATTACGATAGTATGATCGCAAAATTAATTTGCAAAGCGCGCACACGGGAAGAAGTAATATCAAAAATGCAAAGAGCATTGGATGAATTTATTGTTGAAGGAATTAAAACTACAATCCCCTTCCACAAAAAACTCATGCGCGATCCAAAATTCAGAGCCGGTGTATTTGATACCAGCTTTATGAATAGTTTTGATCTGAGTGATTTGGAATGAGAACTACCAAGCAGCTCACGGGCATTGCCCGCCACTGAAAATATATGATGACCATTAAAATTTAATATTAACCTGGGAGTCCGGCGAATCTCACCGCACAATCCCAAAGATTCTATCACTTTCCTGTTGCATTAACACTCTGAATTTGGCACCGAGTTCGGGGATATATTTTGGTTCTGTATCAGCACCTACGCGCGGGGTCCAATAACTTTCACATTCCAGCCATGTTTGATGAGTATAACCGTTTTCCGCTAAAACGATGTTGTAGTCAATTTTTTTCGTGTTGTCATTCGCATCTTTTCTGAATGCCATTTCAGCATGGATCTTTGTATATAGTTCCAAAGTGCAGGGCTCACCGCCACCGCGTTTTCTATCCAGTGCTGCCTGGTATAATGGCATAAAGGCAACTGCAGTTTTTCCCATATCGGCAGGGTCACTCATTTGGGCAGTATATCCTTTTTTTGATTCGAGCCATAGAGCTCCATTTATACCATTTGCTTCTGCAATAGCAATTTCTTTAGATTCATCGCCTGCCGTATCGCTCATTAATACACAGAGGTCGGCATATTGTTCTAATGTTATCATATATTAATATTTTAAAGGTTAATAAATCAAATTTAATCCATTTTTTTTAAGCTTACCAATTTTGCAATTGCCATTGCTTTTTCTTTCACCTGAACCACATCACTTCCAATATTGTCATTTACAACAACTACTCCCATGCGCCTGTATTTTCTGGTTGTTGGTTTACCGAAGATACGAATATCAGTTTTAGAATTGTTCAGCGCATCTTCAACACCTTCAAAGGTAAATTTTTTCATCTCTTCCTGTGCAAGAATTACGGCACTTGCTCCAACTTTTAAGAGTTCAATTTCGGGAATTGGATATCCCAAAACTGCACGAGCGTGTAATTCAAACTCATTTAAATTTTGTGTGCCTGCAAGTGTAACCATTCCGGTATCGTGTGGGCGCGGACTCAATTCTGAAAAATACACTCCGTTTTTTGCACTGAGAAAAAATTCTACACCCCAAATTCCTGCACCGGTTAATGCTTCTGTTACCTTTTTAGCAATTTCTTGTGCTTCTTTGATATGTTCCGGAGAAATTAATGCAGGTTGCCAACTTTCCTGATAATCGCCCCGCTCCTGCCGGTGACCAATTGGCGCACAAAATAAAGTTGGACCATTTTTTTGAGTAACTGTCAACAAAGTGATTTCAGAATCGAAAGAAATAAATTCTTCTACTATCACTTTTGCAATATCTCCACGTTTTGCATCCTGCGCATAATTCCAACTTTTTTCAATATCCGTTTCCGATTTAATAGTTGATTGTCCTTTTCCACTCGAACTCATCAAGGGTTTTATTACACATGGAAATCCAATTTCGGCGACTGCATTTTTTAATTCTTCCAAAGTTGTTGCATACGCATATTTAGCTGTTTTAATACCTAATTCTTTTGCAGCAAGATCGCGAATTGCTTTTCTGTTCATGGTAAAATTTGCAGCACGCGCACTTGGAACAACCTGAATATTCCATTTTTCATATTCATAAAATCTTTCTGTTCTAATTGCTTCTATTTCAGGTACAATAATATCGGGTTTGTGTTTTTTTATTATTGCATCAAGTGCGTCTCCATCCAACATATTTATCACTTCTCTTTCATCAGCAACTTGTTGTGCTGGAGCATCATTGTAAGAATCAATCGCAATAATGTAATGACCCATTCGTTTGCACGCGATAACGAATTCTTTTCCAAGTTCTCCAGAGCCGAGTAAAACAATTTTTTTCATACAATTATTTAAGGACACCAAATTTTAAAAAAAGGTAACTCACAAATTTTATTTAATAATGATCTTTTGAACAATGTCATTTTCATCATCCCGCACCGATAAAATATAAGGCCCCGGAGTAAATTCAGAAATATCAATTTTAATAAGTCCGCGTGATCCATCCAGTCGATAAGTATCACTGTATACTATTTGGGAAGCATTATTATATAATGTTGCAGTATATTCTGTCAGCACAGTAGAAAACATCTGAATATTTAATTCCGCATCTGCCGGATTCGGATAGGTAACCAATTGCAAAGTGCCTTCCGGTAATTCTGCATGCGTAATAATGTCATTAGCATGCAACAATTTAATTTCAGGGTCAAATATCATTCCTGTGACCACAAATGGAACATTGATTTGAAATAACTGCCCTATCTTTTCATGTTTTAATACAACATCTAACGAATCATTTTCTCCATACAAACGAACCGGAACTTTCATTTCAAAAAAATCGACTGAAGGGTCTGAAGTTGTTTGATCCAACGCAATTGTTAATAGATCATTTTCATCCTGATTCCACAATAAATGATATGTTGGAAAACCCTGTCCGTAAAACCAATCATTAAAATATTCAGTTAATAAAGTATCCCCTGCAGTTTCCAAATGTTTTTTAAGGTCGTTTGTTACTGCAAAATTATAAATGAGTTCCGGATCCGTAATATAATTTTTAATAGCCTCAAAAAATATTGTTTCGCCCAGCTCCCATCGCAGCATATGTAATATCCAAGCGCCTTTATAATACGTTAATCGCCCGTCAAATATTCTGGTTGTGGTGGTGGTATCATCAACCCAAACAGAACCACCGGGTTTTGAAACAATGGTATTTCTGGTTCCGGACAACCATGCTTCATAATAATGATTCGGATCATCCGAAAAATCAAAACTCAACCATGTGCTGTACGTGGCAAATCCTTCATTTAACCAGATGTCTCTCCATGTTCCGCAGGTAATTTTATCTCCAAACCATTGATGCGCCATTTCATGAACAAGTAATTCGTAATTAAAATTGGAAACTGAACTCATTGTCTGATGCTCCATTCCTCCTCCCCAACCAAATTGCATATGTCCATATTTTTCATCGGGATAAGGATAATCAGAATAAATATCTGAAAACAATTCAAAGGAAGGTACAATTACATCTATTCCCGGCACAGCAGTTTCAAATGTTTCCGGATAAATTAAATTATAAAACAAAACGGAATCTTCCAAATGCGGAGCATAAAAAGAATAGACCTCATAATTACTTACCGCAATTCCAATTAAGTAAGTAGCTATCGGATATTTTGTCCTCCAGTGATAGGTTGTAAAATCTCCATCCACAATTTCATTAATTAATAAACCGGGTCCACCTGATTTATATGCTGATGGCGTAGTTACTAATATATCTACAGAATCAATTTTATCGGTTATGGTTTGTTTGCATGGCCACCAATCACTTGCACCGTAAGGTTCTGATAAGGTCCATATTGTATTTCCGGTTTCATGAGGTGTAATTTCAAAGGAGCCGAATCCGGATGACACCGGGGTTCCGTGATAATAAACACATATTGAATCGAAAGCACCTATATTTAGAATTTCCGGCAATTCAATTTCTATCTCATTATTCAAGTGTTGGAAAACGAGATTTGAATTATGGTAAATAACAGAATCTATAATTAAGGAATCACTTGCATCAAAATAAATTAATTCAGTGTTTTCCAATACCGTGAAATAGGAGGTAATTGCACCGGAAATAAAAAGTGTATCCGGAGAAATATCCCACTCACATCGCACATATTTCAGATCGTAATTACCTGTTGGCGCCGCATTAAACACTGCCAATTTAGCTGATGCAGCATTCTGCTCCGATTTAATCACATCGCGTTCAAAATCAATCATGGGAGGCATTTGCGCACTTGCACTACCAATTAAAAAAATAGCCCCAAATTTGGTAAAAAAATATTTCATTTTCATTTTTTACCTGTTACATTTTTTTGATTGTTTCCGATTCTTCGTGACATTTTTACAAGTTCATAGGTTTCAAAAAACAAAAAAGAAAAATAAATTATTGCGAAAGGAATAATAAAATTTATATCAGAGCTTGGCTCTGCATTTTTCTTGTATACCATTACAATAATTGCGGTGATAATTAATTTAGAAAAAATGCTTACAAAAAAAATATTCATAAACCCGCTTAACTTACCGGTCATTGTTTTACCTGATAAATATAAGGTAGCAAAACTCAAAACGAGAAAAACAAAATATAGTACCCAGCCGAAGTTCATTACCATTTTGAAATTTTTGAAAAAACTCAAAATAAAAAGAATTGCTGCAATAAAAACTGCGAATAAAATCAATCGTTTAAAAGAACCCAATATCATGAAAATAGTATTTAATAATTTAATTTTCCCCTTTTGAACTGAACACATTCATTTCTTATTTGGTTTAATAAAATCCTTGAGCACGGAGTACAATCCTGCAGCTACTCCTAACAATGAAAGTATAACCGTAAACCACGGTTTTGTGTTCAGCAAATCGTCTAATTTAATTCCGCCCCACACACCAATAAATATCCCGGCAAATAGCTGAAAAGCCATTGCAGAATATTTAAAATAACTATCAAATCGTGGCTTCCTGGTATTGCGGTCTGGCATCTACGATTTTTGGCTCTTTTGCTCCCATGTTGCAAATTCCGTCGAAGTGAGCACCGTTTTCTATAACAATTTTTGCGGTATAAATATTCCCTTCCACAATAGAGGAAGATTTTAACGTCAAAACCTCGCTCACTTCAATATCACCGGTAATTCTACCCTCTATATCTGCACTTTTACAATGCACATCTCCTTCAATCAATCCGGTAGGACCTACTGCAACCTTTGCTTTTGTGCGCAAAGTTCCGCGTATGGTTCCCTCAATCCTGAGGTCGCCGTCACTTTCTATTGTTCCTTCCACAATAGTTCCAAGATTGATCCTGTTTGAAATAAAAGAGGTGGGTGCAGACTGGGTTGTTGAATTTTTATTCCCAAACATAGTTTTTAAATTTTAGTTGAAGTTAATATAATCTTTTGGATTTATAGGATTTTTTTGATGCCAGAGTTCAAAATGCAGGTGGGGACCGCTGCTCATTTCGCCGGTATTTCCGATAACAGCTATAACATCGCCGGCTTTTACCGTATTTCCTGTTTTTTTGAGGATCTGAGAATTGTGTTTATAAAAGGAAATAAGTCCATGGTCATGTTGAAGTATGATAACATTTCCACTTTCGAGACTCCAATAACTATCAATTACAACGCCACCTAAACATGCCTTTATAGGACTATTTTCCGGCGCCACGATATCTATTCCGTAATGTTTTTCCCTTGAACTGAATTCGGAGGTAACAGAACCCTTTATTGGCGGGAAAAAGTGGAGGGATTCCAGATTTTGATCGCTGGTAACCTCTCTAGGGTCCGCCAAACTCAGGTTAAAAAGGTCTTCCTGAGAGATTTGATCACGAAGCATTTTGTCAATTTCCGAAGCTTCACCGATCTTAATATTGGAATAATCCGTCTTTTCGATGCTATCCAAGGGAACTATGGTGTCAATTTCACCACTTAAACGTTTTTGCAGATTATCAAAATAGATATCGTAAGCCTTGAGAGAAAGCAGCATGGAATCGGTAATCTTGTTGTTTCGGGTGATCTGCCGGGTGGTATTTACCTCACTATAACCAACCACCAAATTTTTGAGCGGTGTGAAAACAATGGCGAGATATACTATCATACCCACCACAACCAATAAAGTACTGAAAAGAATGATTACATTTAACAAGCTTAATTGCAGAGAGGTCTGCACCTCAAAAGTCTTGTCGTGCATGAGCACTAACTTGTATTTCGTGCGCAATTTCTCTAACCAAAGATTGGTTTTTTTGTTACCTTTCGCCATAACTTTGTAAAACGCTATTTTATTTACTTTATTTAAAATATTTTTGTCGGAATTAAGTTATATATCCGGCAACAAACTATTGACTGTGAAACGAAATTTTTCCGTATTTATCGCTACAATTTTAATTCTTTTTTTTGTTTCTGCCTGCAGTTCAAGCAAAAATGGCAATAATAATATCGTTGTTCGAAGCCTCGACGACCTCATAGCCAGGGATAACGGGTATTTTAACGCTCGTTTGAGCATGAAGGAGAATGAGCGCACACTTTGGGACGGCCAAACAGATAACTACGAAGAAATTTTGCTCATTTTCAAATATGGCAGCCAGGAACAGGCATCCGGAGTTCAACCTGCGATGGATGAGATCGTAAAAAAGACCTCCTTTGTTATCCAAATGCACAAAAAAAGCAAATGGGTAGACGATTCTTATTTCCTTATCGGGAAATCAAGTTTTTATAAACGCAATTATGAAGATGCATTGAGCACTTTTCAATACATCATTTCTGAATACTCCGATATCATCGAAAAACAATCGGCAACTAAAAGAGTTAAAGAGGATGAAGATGGCGAATTGAATTTCGTGGAAAGATTAAAACATCAACCAGTATCCAGCCAGGCCGGCATATGGGTGGCGCGTTCACTTATAGAACAAAAAAAATACAGCGATGCGCATACAGTTTTAAGCGTGCTTAAAAGTCGTGAAAATTTTCCAACCTGGTTGTTAGGAGAATTATATTCTGTTGAAGCTGATTGTTATATCAAAGAAAATCAACATGCAAATGCCATTGAGCCATTAATGGCTGCTATTGAAAATACCGACGATAAAAAATTGGTGGTACGTTATAATTTTATTTTAGCGCAATTATATTCAGAACAAAATAATTACGAAAAAGCACTTGCTACTTATCAACTTGTGTTAGATGGCAAACCAACCTACGACATGGATTTTTACGCCAAATTAAATATGGCTAAATTAACCATGGAAAACTATGGTGTTTCAGGAAAAGAATCGAAAGATGAATTAATGAGTTTGCTCAAGGATGAGAAATATATTGAATTTTATGGCCTTATCTATTATACCCTAGCCGATATAGCTCTAGCTGATAAACAAAAAGAATTGGGTATTGAATATCTGAATAAATCTGTAAAAAGCACAAACGAAGGAAAACAAAAAGGAATTTCTTACATGCGTCTCGGGGATATTTATTATGCAGATGTGGAATATAAATCGGCTTATGCATATTACGATAGCACAGTATTAAATCTGCCAAAGGATCAACCCCGATTTGAAGAAGTAAAACAGTTACGCGATAATTTAAAATTATTGGTGGATGAATTGACTATTATTGAAACAGAAAAAAAATTACAGTATTGGGCAGGATTATCAGAAAAGGAATTATATAAAGAACTTGAAAAAATAATTATTGAGGAAGAAGAAAAGGATACTGTGAATAATGAAATTATTGATCCTAATAATGTGGTGCAAGCAGGAACAACAACCGGTGGTGATTTTTATTTTTACAATATAACCTTGCGTTCACGTGGATTTTCCGAATTCAAGAAAAAATGGGATACACGTAAACTCGAGGATAATTGGAGGAGAAGTGAAAAAGGAAGTTTCGGTGAAGAAGAAACGGCAGTTGCAGACACCGCCGGCACAAAAACAATTGATCTAACGGGTAAAAATATAACGATTGACGCAATTGTTGCGAGTCTCCCTAAAACACCTGAACAAATAGCTGCATCCAACGCTAAAATTGCCGGCGCGTTATATAGAGCAGGAATAATTTACAAGGAAAATTTCTCCAACAAACCAAAAGCAATTGAATATTTTGAAGAAAATGTGACGGATTATCCCGCAAATTATTATGAAGTACAAGCATATTATCAATTATATCGATTGACAGGAAATCCAAAACAGGAAACGTATAAAAATGCAATCCTCACTAAATATCCTGAATCTGATTATGCAAAAATTATTGGTGACCCTGATTACTTCAAAAAAAGGGATGACAAAAAGAATGCACTGGATATTTTTTATACTCAAACTTATGACATGCTTCAGCAAAAAAATTATGTTGAAGTAAAAACCAGATCACATATTGCTGATAGTTTGTTTATTCCAAATCCGTTAAAACCAAAGTTTGATATGCTGAATGCATTGACCTTTGCAGATGCGGATAGTATAGATATTTTCAAAAATGAATTGCAAAAGGTTGCAATTAAATATCCTGAACATGAGGTGGGAATTCGCGCACAGGAAATACTCGACTATTTGCGCAGAGGCAGTGTAATGGATGCAGTTGAGAAGGTTGCACCTACAATTAACTATACCTATAAACCGGAGGAAGAACACTACTTTTTATTTTTAATGGGAGCAACGGGTAAAGATGCAACAACAATGAAAAATAATATTGCAACCTTCGACGCAACAAATTTCGGCACAGATAATTTGAAGATCAGCAGCTTATTACTAGGCAAAGAAAATAGTATCATAATGGTAAAATCATTTTCCGGAGCAGCAAAAGCATTAACTTATTATTATACAATTAAAGATAACGCCGGCGTTTTTAACGAACTCACTAAAGAAGCATTTACACCAATGGTAATTTCTAAATCAAATTATGTGCAGTTCTATAAATCAAAAGATGCTGCCGGATATGAAGTTTTCTTCGAGGATAATTATTTAAAAGATTAATTTTAATATATGTCGGTAAAAGAAGAATTAGCTTTATATAAAAAACAGATTAAATGGTTTTGGCGGATCTTTTTTATCGGCGCCGGAGTAATGGCGTTATTTGTCCTTTTATTGTCGTTGGGTGTTTTTGGTAAGTTGCCTTCTTTTGACGAATTAGAAAATCCGCAAAGTAGTCTTGCTACACAAATATTAACTTCAGATGGCGAATTATTGGGAAGATTTTATAGAGAGAACAGAACTAATGCAACACTAAAGGAAATTCCTCCGCATTTAATTAAAGCCTTAGTAGCAACCGAAGACAGAAGATTTTACGAACACAGCGGCATTGATGCAAAAAGCGTAATGCGCGTTATTGTTAAAACTTTGATATTGCGTCAAGAGGAAGCAGGTGGTGGAAGTACACTTACTCAGCAACTTGCAAAAAATTTGTATGGACGACCGGTAGCAAGTAATAAATTTTCACTCGCTGTAATTAAATTAAAAGAATGGGTAACTGCTGCTAAACTTGAACGCAGATATACCAAAGAAGAAATTATCGTAATGTATTTGAATACCATTCCATACATCTACGATGCAAGCGGAATTAAAACAGCTTCTAAAACTTTTTTTAACAAAACAGTTGATTCCCTTACCATTGATGAATCGGCCATACTTATTGGCATGGTGAACAATCCTTCTCTATTTAACCCTGTGCGTTTTCCGGAAAGATGTCTGGAAAGAAGAAATATAGTATTACATTCCATGGTAGAAACAGGAGATCTCAGTCAGGAGGATTACGATCTGTATAAACAAAAACCTATATCTCTTGATTTTAAACGTCAGGATCACAAGGCGGGAAACGGAACTTATTTCAGAGAATATTTACGTCAATGGCTTGCGGAATGGGTTGATGAAAATGAAAAGCCTGACGGCGGAAAATGGGATATTTACAAAGACGGATTAAAGATTTATACTACTATAGATAGTCGCATGCAGAGTTATGCTGAACAGGCAACTAGTCAGTGGCTCACTAAATTGCAAAAGGATTTTAATACCCATTGGAAGGGAAATAAATATGAACCCTGGGCATATCCTTATAGCGGTCGCACAAATCCCGGGCTTATAGATAATGCAATGAAACAAAGCGAACGTTATCGCAAAATGAAAAAGGCGGGCAAAAGTGAGGATGAAATAAATAAAGCATTTCAAGTTAAAGATACCATGACCGTTTTTTCATGGTTTGCAAAAAATTATGATCTGGATACCGTAATGTCGCCTTATGATTCCATCAAATATGTTAAGAAAACTTTGCAACCCGGATTTATGGCTATGGATCCGCATACCGGAGAGATAAAAGCATGGGTTGGCGGTGTGGATATGCGTTATTATCAACTTGATCACGTAAAACCTTCTCAGGGCAGGCAGGTTGGTTCTACCTTTAAACCATTTGTATACACTGCAGCTATTGCCGATAAAGGATTTTCTCCCTGTTATCGGATTCCTAATCTTCCCGTCACCTTCGAAAAGGGAAAAAAGTGGAGTTTGGTCAGCGATTGGACGCCTAAAAATTCAGATGGAAATTATGGAGGCATGCTAACGCTTTCGCAGGGATTAGGTAAATCGGTAAATACTGTCACTGCATATTTGTTGCGAGAGGTAGGCATCCAACCGGTAATTGACCTTGCCCATAATATGGGAATAGAATCTGAAATCCCATTTCAGCCTTCTATTTGTTTAGGAACACCTGAGGTAACAGTTTATGAAATGACTGCGGCATATTCAGCCTATGCGAATAAAGGTGTTGCTGTGAGACCCGTTTTTGTATCGAGAATTGAAGATAAAAATGGAAATATTATTGCGGAATTCCCGGCAAAAAGAGTGGAAGTAATGCGTGAAGAAATTTCAGCTGTTATGTTGGAGATGATGAAATATGTGGTGAACAATGGAACGGGTCAGAGGTTGCGCCGCCCGGAATACGGTGGAATAACATCAGAGGTTGCCGGTAAAACTGGTACAACACAGGAAAATACCGATGGTTGGTTTATGGGAATGGTTCCACAATTGGTTTGCGGTGTTTGGGTTGGTGCAGACGATCCTGTTGTGCATTTCAGGTCCACTGCATTAGGACAGGGTGCCAATATGGCTCTTCCCATCTATGGGTTCTTTATGAAAAGAGTTTATGCGGATAAAACACTTGGGATAGACCCCGCGGCCAGATTCTCCCCCTTTGAAGGAACTCCAACAATTGAATTGAATTGTGGCAAATACAATAATAATCAGATAAACGAGTATGAGGAATTGATGGAGGGTTATAATTAATTATTATATTTAAAATTTTAAATAAATAAAGTAAAAAATAATCGTACTATATATAATTTTACTAAATGAAACTTTCCCGATTTGTAATTTCTGACTACAAACAAATTAAATATTTGAATTTGGACCTTACCTATCCGTTAGGCCATTCATTAGCAGGGAAACCTCTTGAAAAAATTTGTTTTATTGGAAAAAACGGGACAGGGAAATCAAACATATTAAATTTCATTAAAAATTTCATTTCATCAGTTCGAAATGGCCTTACTGACTCAGAATTTCTAGCCAAGGAAGAAGAAACCCAATTTTGTTTTGAATTTGATATGGAGGGAGTGAGATATTTAGTTGGGAGATATATAAAATTTTATCCAAGTGGAACTAAAGATTGGCGAAATCAACTTTATTTTTTCCCAACAAATATAATAAGACCAAATTATGATTTATTTACTGAAATATTTATAAATAAAAATCCCGATGCGGTAGACTATGCAGAATCCCTTGAGAAGGAATATATAAAGGAAGATAAAATTAAATATTTACAGAATTGTATTACAGAAGATTTAAAACAAAATGGTTTATTAATATACTCTCCTACTGAATTCATTAATTCTAACTATGAACTCTCCAATTTAAGTACTTTAGAAAAAGCTCTAAAAAATAACACTAGAAATGATTTCGCTCATGAAATTTCATTTAAAAATCTCAAAGATTTTTGGGATCTTTTAATAAATGAAGTTCAACTAAGAGAGCGCAAAAGAGATGAGTTTGAAAATGATCCAAAAAATTTAGAAAAAACCAAACAAGAACTTATTAAAGAATTTAATGATAAAAATCCTGAAATATTAGAAATTATCTCTAAAAAGTGGAAAGTTATACTTGATATAGTTGGACTTCATTTTGATGCAACTAACGCCAAAAAACCACGAGTTTCAAATGACGAATTAGAGGTATATATTAAAAATATTAAATCCGGAAAAAGAATTCAATTTGCAGCACTTAGCTCAGGGATTAAATCATTAATTTTTTCCTTAGGGTATATGATAGCAATTTATAATCAAAAAAATATTAAATCGGGTTTTGTTCTTTTTGATGAACCGGAATTTAGTTTATTTCCAGATATTCTTCTAAAACTTATAGATATCTATACTAATAAAGGCGATTTCAACAATACACAGTTTTTTTTCGCAACCCATAGCCCATTGATAGCATCGCAATTTGATCCATCAGAACGAATTTGTTTGCATTTTACTGATGACAATAATATTTATGCAACACGGGGCATTTCACCCTTAGGAGATAACCCTGATGATATATTATTACAAGATTTTGGTTTGGAAGAAATAATGCCGGTTTATGGTGTTTCAAAATGGAATGAGTTTTTAAAGTTAAAAAAACAAATTGAAGATCAGCCAAATTCAAATGATATAAAAGCCATAATCAAAAAATTCTCAGAATTACAAACAACTTATAATTTTCCCTTAAATGAACCAAATACTAAAACCCCAAACCTCTAGAATAATTACACAGAATATTATTTACGGAAACTCATCTCTACTTAAAATTTTAATAGAAGAGCAAAATTTTATATGCGCTTACACACAGGTTAGAATAACATCAGCTTTTACTGTTGACACAGAACATTTTAATCCAACTCTTAAAAACACTCTTGATGACACTTACAATAATTGGTTTGCAGTAAGCACTAAGTGGAATAGAAACAAGGGAAGCATTCCAAAATGGAATAAATTTCAACCGATAATACATCCAACAGATGAAACCTTAGAAGAAAGAATCCTATATAATAATGGTGTTTATGAATTTAATGACGAGGATGTTCATGCCAAAAACCTAGTTTTGTATTTAAACCTAAATCAGGAACAGCTTGTTAACCAAAGAATTAAATATATGGCACATCTTAAGTTTCTTCTTAATACAGCATTCCATAATAATTTAGACGAATTAAAAAATTATATGTCGCAAGAAAACTAAGATTTGATTCAATTTACAAGGGCAATAGATTCCGAATTTGGTATATTGTTTAATTAAGTGGTTATTAAATTGTATTTATCAAACTATTTGACATTCATTAATGATCAATCAAATTAATTATGTTTGAATTTTTAGTGCTCATTTCTTCAAATTTTAAACGGCAATCGTTACTTCATTTTTAATATGAATTTGGAGCAATTCAATAATATAGAAATTACTCTTCCGCATAAACCGGGCATTTACCGGTATTATGATAAGGAAACTAAATTATTATATGTTGGAAAAGCCAAAAATTTAAAAAAGCGTGTGAGCAGTTATTTTCAAAAAACGGATCATGGAGCAAGAATTAAATTGATGGTGAAACAAATTGAAAAAATTGAATTCACCATTGTTAATTCAGAATCAGATGCTTTTTTACTGGAAAACACTTTAATAAAAACACAACAACCAAAATACAATGTAAATTTAAAGGATGGAAAAACCTATCCGTTTATTGTTATAAAAAACGAACGTTTTCCAAGAATATTTTTTACGCGCAAACGAATTGAAGATGGGTCACAATATCTTGGCCCTTTTACTTCAAAAGGGAAAGTGAGATCAATTTTCGAATTTATTAAATCTGTTTTTCCAATAAGAACCTGTAGCTATGTTTTATCAGAAACGAATATAAAAAATCGCAAATTTAAAATTTGTCTGGAGTACCATTTAGGAAATTGCAAAGGACCCTGTGAGGGATTGATGAGTGAACAGGAGTACATGGATAATGTAAATAACATCATCAATATATTGAAAGGAAATTTGAGTTTTGTAAAAAGCAGTTTCAAACAAAAAATGCAACAACATGTTGAGTTATTAGAATTTGAAGCTGCAGAAGAATTAAATAAAAAACTTGTTAGCATTGAAGATTATCAGGGAAGAAGCACTGTTGTAAATACCAATATTGACAATGTAGATGTTTTCAGTATTGCAGATGCAGGAAACTTTGCCGTGATAGGATATCTCAAAATAATGCAGGGCATGGTAACCCAAGCCAAAACTTTGGAGCTCATTAAAAAACTGGATGAATCTAAAGAAGAATTATTAAGTATAGCCATCACAGAATTGCGTTTGCAATTCAACAGCGATGCAAAAGAAATAATAGTCCCCGTGAAATCGGAATTGAGCGACGACACCATTATTCAAACGATACCACTTGCGGGAGAAAAAAAGAAATTGCTCGATCTCGCATTTAAAAATGCATTATATGTAAGGGAAGAAAGGGAAGCAGGAAAAGAAAAGCGCGAATCAAAAAATAAAAATACGCGCATTCTCGAAACAATTAAAAATGATTTTAAACTCACCACGCTACCTTACCATATAGAGTGTTTTGATAATTCAAACATGCAGGGCACAAATCCCGTTGCGAGTATGGTATGTTTTAAAAATGCAAAACCTAGCAAAAAAGATTATCGCCATTTTAATATAAAAACAGTAGTTGGTCCCGATGATTTTGCAAGTATGTATGAGATTGTGTACAGAAGGTATAAACGCATGTTAGAGGAAGCTATTCCACTTCCGCAATTAATTGTGGTGGATGGAGGTAAGGGACAATTATCGGCAGCTGTTGATGCATTAAAAAAGTTAGACATTTATGGCAAGGTAGCAATTTGTTCCATTGCAAAAAGATTAGAAGAGATATATTTCCCGGACGATCAAACTCCGTTGTATATCAATAAAAAAAGCGAGAGCCTGAAAGTTATTCAACAAATGCGCGACGAGGCGCATCGTTTTGCCATCACATTTCACAGGCTTAAGAGAAGTAATGCGGCAATTACTTCTGAACTCGATAATATCAAAGGAATTGGGGTTTCAGCAAAAGCGTCTCTGATGAAAGAATTCAAATCGGTGAAACGGATAAAGAATACTCCGGTTGAAGAATTAGTTAAGGTTGTAGGGAAGGCGAAGGCTGAATTGATTTATAATTTTTTTAAACCAGTGGCTGAATAGGAAAATTTTAATAGTTATCGGCAACTATCCATGGTTTTCGATGGAAGATACCCTGAATAAGAAAACAATAATAGTTAAAGACAACCCTGAATAAGAAAACA
>CAZXBG010000031.1:0-31792 GCA_964638865.1 uncultured Chitinophagales bacterium
CATTACTCATTACTCATTACTCATTACTCATTACTCATTACTCATTACTCATTTCATGAATCGTAAGTTTACCTTCACTCAGAGCAATTCCGTCCGACTCTGAGGTATTCCGCCATTCACCACTCCCCATTTCCCCCTATCTTTGCCGCGATGTATAAATTATTACTGAAACCCTTCTTTTTCTTATTTCCGCCCGAAACAGCGCATCGACTTGCGCTTTGTTTGTTTCAATTTGTTTTGTGGATACCGGGTTACGGTTATTTTCACGATAGGAGTTTCGTTAAAAACAGCAGGAAAGGCGAGAAAAAAGTATTCGGTATCGTATTTAAAAATAATATCGGTTTGGCCGCGGGCTTCGATAAAAATGGAAGTTATATACCGTTGATGGCAAGGCTTGGGTTCGGACATCTGGAGATCGGAACAGTCACTCCTTTGGCGCAACCGGGTAATGATAAACCGCGATTATTTCGCCTCAAAAAGGATGATGCCCTGATAAATAGAATGGGATTTAATAATGCAGGGGTGGAAGCAATGGTGCATAATCTGAAAATATCTGCTGTGATAAAAACAAGGAAAAAATATCAGGTGATTATCGGTGGAAATATCGGAAAAAATAAAAATACGCCCAATGAAGATGCATGGAAAGATTATGTCATTTGTTTTGAAAAACTTTTTGAGCATGTTGATTATTTTGTAGTGAATGTTTCCTCTCCCAATACACCCGGACTGCGAGAGTTGCAGGAGAAAGAGCCACTGAAAAATATCCTCTTTAAATTGCAGGAAATAAATATCACTAAACCAATTCCGAAACCGATTTTATTGAAAATAGCACCTGATTTAACCACGGAACAATTAAGAGATATTGTTGAAATAGTGCGGGAAACAAAACTGTCGGGTGTAATTGCTACTAACACTACAATTGAAAGAAAGGAATTAAAAACATCTGAGGAAGAAATAAATACCATTGGTGCAGGTGGATTAAGCGGTAAACCACTCACACAAAGGTCAAATGAAGTGCTCTGGTTTTTAAGAAGGGAACTGGGCAACGATATTCCGCTAATTGGTGTTGGCGGAATTATGGATCACAATGACGTAGAAGAAAAAGTAAACCGTGGTGCCGACCTTGTGCAATTGTACACAGGTTTTGTGTATGAAGGCCAAAATATCGTGCGCAATATTCTCCGTAAAATGTAAGAACCAAACCCTACTCAAACGGCAGGTGGCGCTTCTTCAAACTTTTTGTGTTTACCGGAAAGTTTCCCAAAAAATATACTCACCGGAAAAATCACTTTTTTGACAAAAGAGGGGATAGCAATCACATCAAATTCGCTTTTGTATTTTGTTATCAGGTAAGCAGCATCAAAACCTCCGGGTTGCCCATTGCCTTCGTCCATTAAACGATAAATATTTTCGAGGTAATAAATGATATTATTTGCCGGACTTATGGTTCCACTGCATCTCAAAATGGAATCTCCCGCATTCCAGAAACGGTGATAAACGCCGGATTTGAATGCAACTGTTTCTCCCACACCAGCGAATTTTTCTTCCCCGCCAAGTATCTGATATCCAATTTTGCCTTCCGTAACCGTTAAGGATTCTTCCTGTTTAAAATGCACGTGCATTACAGGCCCGCAACCGGGATTTACCTCGTTTTCCACCAGTAAAATTTCTTTGCCATTTTCGCTGATGATTTTTAAAAATGTGAGTTTTTCACCGTACTTGTTTTGGATGGTGTAGGGTAGTTTGTAATCTTTCATATTTGTTGTATTTTTGGACAATGTCCAAAGATATGGAAATAATTAGGACAATGTCCAAAAAAAGTGCAAAAAAAAATTTGATCCTCCATCAGGCCCGTAAACTTTTTAATGAACAGGGTATCGAATACGTTGGAATGCGCGAGATTGCTAAGGATCTTGGCGTTCGGGTTGGAAATGTAACCTATTATTTTCCGACCAAAAATGATATCATAATTGAATTAGCGGCTCAGTTAGCTGAATTTAACACGAATACCATAGTTCCGGTACGGGGATTAACCATGGCTGCATTTTTGAAAATGTTTGAACAGGTGTTTGAAAATCACTACGAATACCGCTGTTTATTTATTAATTTCATTCACCATTTAGAACAAAACAAACCAATTGAACAGGAGTATTTGTTGCGACAGGAAAAAAGAGTGGAAACACTTCGAATTAACCTGGAGGAATTATCGGTAAATAAATATTTAAAAACCAAGGTAGATGCCGGGAAACGAGAATTCCTGGTTTCCGGAATAGGATTCATTGCACGATTTTGGTTGTCGGAGGCAAGGGTTAAGTTCAAACATGCACCCAAAAAGCAACTTTTTCAGCACTATCTCCCATTTTTAGCCAATTTTTTGGCTCCCTATTGCACCGATAAGGGTAAAAAGGAAATAAAGGAATTTATAGACACTTTTTAACGAGGGTTAATCCGAAACACTGGAACTTTCCAGCCTTCAAAATTGTAACTTTGTGCACAGTTATGTCAAAACATGGAAAAATATTAGTCGCCATGAGCGGTGGAATCGATAGCACCGTTACCGCTATTCTTTTGCACGAGGAAGGGTATGAAGTAGTGGGTATTACTATGAAAACATGGGATTATGCCACCAGTGGAGGCAGTAAAAAAGAAACGGGCTGCTGCAGCCTGGATTCCATTAATGATGCGCGTCAAATTGCAGTGGAAAAACAATTCCATCATTTTATTGTTGATATTCGGGAAGAATTTGGTGATTATGTGATTGATAATTTTGTGGATGAATATTTAGCAGGAAGAACTCCAAACCCTTGTGTGCTCTGCAATACCCATATTAAATGGGAGGCATTGTTAAAACGTGCCGATCAGATGAACTGCGAATTTATAGCGACCGGACATTATGCGCAGATCAATAAAAATCCCGAAAACGGAAGACATTTTATCTCCAAAGGGTTGGATGAAAATAAGGACCAAAGTTATGTGTTGTGGGGACTGAACGAAGCTTGTATGGCGAGGACTAAATTTCCGGTGGGCAATATCCGCAAACCTGAAATTCGCAATATGGCGAGGGAAATGGGTTATATTGATCTTGCAAATAAAGCGGAGAGTTACGAGATCTGTTTTGTTCCGGATAATGATTACCGTGGATTTTTAAAACGCAGAGTGGAAGGATTGGAAGAAAAAGTGGATGGTGGATTATTTGTGGATGCGGAAGGAAATATTTTGGGCAAACACAAAGGTTATCCTTTTTATACAATAGGGCAAAGAAAAGGTTTGGGTATTGCATTAGGTGAACCTTATTTTGTAACGCAAATAGATCCTGTAACAAATGTAGTGGTGTTAGGAAAGGAAGATTCTTTATGGAGAAACGGCATGTTTGTGCATCATCTCAATTTACAGAAATACGATTCTTTGCCTTCCGGATATGAGGCAATAACAAAAATAAGGTACAAAAATGTGGGAACGGAAAGTGTATTATATTTGGAGGATAAAGATCTTATGCGTATTGAATTTGAGTCGAACGTAAGTGCAATTACTCCGGGACAAAGCGCAGTATTTTACGAAGGAAATGATGTGATAGGCGGTGGACACATTTTAAGTTCATTCAAAGCGGGACATGACTTATAAAAAACAAGATACGATGTGGAACGAAACAGCAGATTCAAAAAGATCGCGACTTTCGTTTTTATTTACTTTTCTTTTGGTGAGTTCATTTCTTATATTTTTATTAAATTCCTGTGAACCTGACCCTATCGCGGAAGAATTGAAATCTGCAGAATCTTATTACCCGCTTTCTGTTGGAAAATATGTTGTTTATTCAGTTGATTCTATCAAATATCATGAGGTTATTCCGAATGATACTTCCTATTTTGAAGTAAAGGAAATTCTGGTGGATACCTTTTACGATAATGAGGCGCGACTCAATTATAAAATAGAACGTTTTGCAAGAACTTCAGATACTTTGGATTGGGTATTGGTAAATGTTTGGAGTGTTTTGTATACCGACAATCAATTGCAAAAAATTGAAAATAATTTACGTTTTATTAAATTGGTTGCGCCTTTAAAAACTGATATCAGTTGGGAAGGAAATATTTTTTTGGGAGGATTGGAAGATATTCCTGTTGATGAGGAATGCAACAATTTAACTTATTTAGAGGATTGGGATTATTCGTATAAAAATGTTGATCAACCGCTTACGTTAAATGGATTTGAATTTTTGAAAACTGTAACAGTTATTCAACAAGGAGATTCCAATTTAATTTGGTTTGATTATGCAGAGGAAATTTATGCGGAAGATATTGGCCTTATTCAAAAAGATTTTTTTCATTATTACACGCAGGATCTTTCTTGTCCCGAATGCCCCTGGGAGCAGCGTGTGCAATGCGGGTATAGCGTAAAGATGAAAGTTTTGGAGTGGGGAGGGTAAAGTGATTTGAGATTTCAATTTCCAATATTATATTAATACATTTCTGAAATTTGAATTCGATTTTTACGATGGATGAAAATTTAAAAACAATTATTTGGGATCAATTCGGAGCGAGTATTGATATGTTGGAAAATGCAATAACCGATTGTGATGATAATCTTTGGATAGCAGATAATAAATATTGGTACACAGCATATCACACCCTGTTTTTTCTAGATTATTATTTATCGGATGATCCTGATCATTTTAATCCTCCAACTCCCTTTACCTTATCAGAAATGGATCCCGCAGGAGTATTGCCGGAAAGGGTTTATACAAGGGAGGAATTGCTTATTTACCTTCGTTTTTGCAGAAAGAAATGTCATGACCTTATTCAGGAGTTGTCACAGGAAAATGCAGGCAGAAGATTTATTAATTCTTACCGAAATTACAGTATTACTGAAATTTTATTATACAATATGCGGCATGTGCAACATCACACTGCGCAATTAATATTATTGTTGCGACAGGAATCAGATCGTGGGTCGAAGTGGGTGTCGCAATCTGGGATAAAATTGGATGATTTATGAAAATATCAAAGTTTTTTTTGCCACGAAGACACTAAGGCACTAAGGTTTCACGAAGATAGGTAAATGTATTAATCGAAAAAGAAATTGCAATATCCTATTATATCCTCTTTGTGTTTACTTCGTGTCTTAGTGCCTTCGTGGCAATTTTTAAATGTCTAAGCAAGGGCACAAAGAAAAAATTGGGAAATAAGATAACGGAATTATTTATGAAATTTTAATGTGTTCTGCATCTGAACTGTAAGTAAATAAATTTATGTTGGCATTTCTTTTTTTTGTTGTATTACTAATTCAGATCGCTGCTTATAAGCTCATCGATATAAAAAGGATAATAGATGGACGAATATTTATATTGATCCTTATTTTATTGATGTATATCATTGTATTCCCGATGCTTTTCAAACCCACCGCTCCGGAGGTGGAAGGGTCGAGATGCGGACTCCCGGTAATTGCGTTTATGATGCGTTTTTGGATTTTTGGAACTTTAATAACACTCCTTACTCATATAATTTATTTTGTCGTGAATGGCAAAGAAAAGATATATCCGGACGATTGAGATAATTTTTTTTGCTATATTTAATTTGTTTTAAGCCAGCCGGTAATACTTAATCGCGGTTGGTTGGTAACAAAAACCTCATGTGCTATTTCGCTGCTTTTAAAAAATACGCATTTGCCACTCTGTGGCGAAATCATTTGTAATCCCTCAGCATGATGTAAACCCAATTCACCGCCATCCTTCTTTTCCCAATCCGAATTTAAATACATGATCATAGAAAATGCCCTGCTTTTATCTGTTTGAAATTGGTCGAGATGTTTTTTATAGAAACTATCTTTCTCATAAATTGCATAATGGAATTCATATCCTGTAATTCCGGTATAACAACTGCTGTTTAAAAAATGAACGAATTTGTCTATCAGGTCGAAAAAAAGGTTTTCCTGTTCATTTTCATGTTTGCGATCAAGCCAATAGATTTTATCGCTTCGAACTAATTTATGGTGTGCAAATTTTGAATTATTACCCGTGCCAGCAGCAAGAAAAGCACCATTTGCATAAAGTGCCAACAAATTTTCTTTGAGCAATTTTGCAAGAGGGATACTTAAGAAATCGTCAGCGACTCCAACATTATTATCAATAAAACTTTGAATGAGTGTATCAAATGATTTCTGCAAGTTATTGGTTTTAATCTATTATGGCATAAAACCAAAAAGAGTTTAAAGATAACATTAATTTAATTGCAATTTGGCGATATTATTTCTTTGTTTCAAGGTTTATTTATTGTTTTCAATTCCTACAATGTCAATATTTTAAAGATTGAAAAGGCAATTCAAAGGATAATAATGCCAATTCACAGACAAACTATGCTGAATTACATAATTTTTGTAATCCAAATATGTTAAAGGAATAGTTTTACACTGCAATTCATCCAATAAAAGATTTGAACTTATGTATAGCATAGAAACTAAAGCACTCAGTTATCATTTTTCGACACAGGAAAATGTTTTAAATAATATATGTCTTCAGGTACCCGTTGGCTGTATTTATGGATTTTTAGGGCCGAATGGAGCCGGTAAAACAACCACACTTCGTTTATTGATGGGGTTACTAAAAAATCAACAGGGGTCCATTAAAATATTTAATAAACACTATGCCCAACACCGCATTGAAATATTACAAAATATCGGTTCATTAATCGAAAGCCCTTCGATATATACTCATCTTACAGCAATTGAAAATTTGAAAGTTTGGCAAAAATTATATCAATGTCCCGCTGCGAGAATTAAGCAGGTTCTTCAACTTGTAGGTCTTTCCGGAACGGGAAATAAAAAAGCAGGGAAATTTTCATTGGGGATGAAACAACGTCTCGCCATTGCAGTTGCTTTGTTGCACGAACCCAAATTATTGATTTTGGATGAACCAACCAATGGATTAGACCCAAATGGAATTTTGGAGATGCGCAGCTTGTTGCAACAATTAAATGCGGAGGTTGGAATCACCATACTTATATCAAGTCATATATTATCAGAAATTGAGAAACTGGTCACTCATATCGGTATTATTCACAAAGGAGAATTGATAATGCAAGGCACCTTAAAAGACCTGATGGATAAACAGTATTTATCCGATTGTATAATTATGGATACCAATGCAAATGAAAAAGCCTTGGCACTTATCGCAAAAAATATCCCCGAAACTCAAATCAGGCTAAACAAGATTGTAATTCCTTTTATTATCAAAACACAAGTTGCTGCAATTAATTCTTTATTGGTGGGAGAAGGAATTGAAATATATGAGATAACACCCACCAAACAAGATCTTGAAAATATTTTTATGCATTTAATAAACAACAAATAATATGAAGATAACGATATTAAACAGTTTAAACAGCGAATTACTTAAGATCAGAAAAACAGCTGCTTTTTGGCTCGTAATTGGAGGATCTCTTTTTATTCCATTCGTGATGATTCTGATCCAACTAAGTTACCCCACAAAAACTGCAGTAAAAAATGCGGATGTAAATTTTTGGGAAATATTTTACAACGAATCCTGGCAATCGATGGCAATGTTCTTGTTGCCAATGGGAATAATATTAGTAACCGGAATGTTAGCGCAGCTGGAATATAAAAATAATACCTGGAAACAATTATATGCAAGTCCGCAGCCACTTTCCTATATTTTTCTTGTGAAACTGACAGTGATCCTTTTGTTGATGTTGATGTTTTTGTTGCTTTTTAATTTAGGTATATTTCTATCCGTGTTAATACCTGCACTATTTTTAGCAGATATACCTTTTCCAACAGCAGCATTTCCTTTTTTGCTATATTTAAAATCGAGTGCTTTATATTTTATTGACTGCCTTCCCATAATTGCCTTACAATATCTGATCAGTCTTCGGTATAAGAACTTTCTTGTTCCGGTCGGTATTGGATTTATAGGTATAATTGCCACGCTGTTTGCCATTTCCTGGGAATTTGGGTATACATTACCCTATACTTATACGTCATTAAATTATTTTCAATTATCGGGGACCGCAATGTCAGCTCCTCCAATAAGTATTCATCTGTTCGCTTTTGGTTATTTTGTGTTGATTACCTTTGTAAATTACAGGATGTTTGACAGGAGAACGGAAAAGGGTTAAATTATTTTTTTGAAGCACATGGAATCAGGTATCAATAAATTTGTAATTTTTAAAATGAGAAAAATAGCAGTTATTCTATTGCACTTAGGTTATTGGGTTATGTATATTTTTTTGTTATTTGTCATTTTCGTTTTAAGTGCTGCTTCGCAGGATGATTTTGATACAAACAAAACTGCATTTTTTATTAATTGGATAAAATTAGTAACTGCATTTGCCATTACGCCCGGAGTATTAGGGTTTTATGCCGGTTATACCATTTTGTATAATCGATATTTGGCAAAAAGAAAAATAGCATCACTTTTTTTAAGTGGAATTGTTAGCTCCATTATTGCAGGTGCAGTAGGCGTTATATTGATGTTATTACTGAATGGCATTGACATTATGTTCGTTGACGGATGGAATTCGGCTATACCTGAATTTATATTAATGTGTTTTATTGCAGCATTGAATTGTATCATAGGACTTGTGCTCAAAGGATTCATAACAGCATATTCTGATATCAAATGGAAGGAGGAACTGAATAAAAAAAATTATGAAATGGAGTTAGCAATGGTTAAGTCTCAGATTAATCCACATTTTTTATTTAATACTTTAAATAACATAGATGCTTTGATACTTAAGGATCAGGTTGCCGCCTCCAATTATTTAAACAAACTCTCCGATATTTTACGTTATATGCTTTATGAAACAAAAACTGAAAAAATTGCACTTGCAAAGGAACTTTTGTATATGGAAAAATATATTGAACTTCAAAAAATACGAACATCAAATACCAATGCTATACAATTGGTAATAGAAGGAGAGGTGGCGGACAGAATGATAGAACCACTTTTATTTATTCCCTTTTTGGAAAATGCATTCAAACACACACAATTTTTAGCTGCGGAAAATAGTGTTGATATCAAATTTGTAATTGAGGAAACTAGAATTTTGTTCATTTGTAAAAATTATATCAACACAGGTGAGACACATAAGCAGGAATTTGGCGGGTTGGGTATGGCTTTAATAAGCAAACGTTTGCTGCTTTTGTATCCGGACAAACATGTGCTGGATATAAAAAGTAAAAATAATATTTACGAGGTAACTTTAAGTATTTACGAAAATGAAAATGAATTGCATCATCATAGAGAATGAACCGCTTGCAATGGAAAAGTTAAGGGGTTTTGTTTTAAAACATCCCTCCCTGAATCTACTTACAGTATTCGATAACGGAACGGATGCTTTACTTTTTTTGCAATTAAATGCTGTTGATCTTGTATTTATTGATATTAATCTTGGAGAAATGTCGGGGATCAGCATGTTGGAAACTTCAAAAATTGCTGCTAACGTAATTATCACTACTGCATACCCGGAATATGCCATCAAAGGGTATGAATTGAATATTACAGATTATTTATTAAAACCATTTCCTTTTGAACGTTTTATGCAGGCAGTTGACAAAGCATTAAATTCAGTTCCAACCCTTGATTTGTCAAAGTCGCAACAATATATTTTCATCAAAACAGAATATCGTTTGGAAAAAATAATGTTAAACGACATTCTTTTTATTGAAGGTATGGGTGATTACAGGAGAATTTTTACAGTACATAAAAATATTATGACGCTGCAAACCTTTAAAGAATTGGAAGATGTACTCCCAAAATTAATGATTTGTAGAGTTCATAAGTCGTATATGGTAGCATTAGCCAAAATCGATTCCATCCAAAAGGAGGAGATTTGTATAGGCAGCAAGACAATACCGATTTCCGAAACTTATAAAAAGAATTTTTTCCAATTGATTAAAACATCAAATAAGGGGTTTACCGGTTAAAAATGGCCGATCCCGAAGGCTTATGACACTATCGCGACAAAGCAACAGATTATATTTGTATCTTTGAATTGGGTCACAATTCAATCAGGTTTCTATATGATCAAAAAAAAATTCCTCCTCCTCGTATTTGTAAGCAGCATTTTTATGTGCTTTTCTCAGAGTTTAAATTTTAAAAATTGTCGCGGCACTCTTACAGAATATTTTATTGATGGTGTGCGGATCGATTTTGGTTCCAATACAGAAAAGGATAAATATTGGATTTATTTCAGTGATAAACTCAATTCATCTTATTCTAAAAACGAACCGGTTCAATTGCTTACTCAACGCGCAATTGACAGACGAAAAAGATTTAATATTGCTGTAAATGAAACAGATATTCCAGTAAGTGCACAATATATTCAAGAATTAAATAATAAAGGAATTACCATTGAAGTGCAATCGCGTTGGTTAAATGCAGTGAGCGCTTATTTAAGTGAAGATCAACTTATTAGGGTTTCTCTACTGCCTTATGTAACTCAGATAAGCGCAGTAAATAAGTATCATATTGTTGATGAAAATACTGTGCCATTAAATAATGCGACATTTTATAAATCTGCTACAAATACTGATATAGGCGGTGTTTTCGGTACTGCAAAAAATCAGATCGAGCAAATAAATCTCGATACAGTTCTTGAACTTGGACACAGAGGCGCTGATATGGTAATGGCAGTTATTGATGCCGGTTTTTTCGGAATGGATACTGCAATTTTATTTCAAAGTATGTGGGATAAGGGACAGATATTGGGATTTCATAATTTTCCGGATGATAATGATCAGGTATTTAATATTTATTCAGGGTATCATGGAAGTTGGGTTTCCAGTGTAATTGGTGGTGATATTGACAGTGTATTTTCCGGATCGGCACCGGATGTTAAATTATTTTTATTCAGAACTGAAATTGCAGATAGTGAGTATGTAGTGGAAGAAGATTATTGGTTGGAAGCTGCAGAGTTAGCAGATTATTTAGGAGTAGACATAATTAATTCTTCATTAGGTTATACCACCTTTGACGATAGCCTTCAAAATCATACTTACGCTGATTTGGATGGCAATACAACAGTGGTTACAATGGCGGCAGATATGGCAGCATCAAAAGGAATTTTAGTTTGTAACAGTGCGGGAAACGAAGGTGGAAATTTATGGCATTATGTTTCTATGCCTTCTGACGGGGATAGTGTTTTTTCTATTGGTGCAGTGGATACGTCAGGATTTCATGCCGGGTTCAGTGGTTATGGGCCAACATTCGATGGCCGTTTAAAACCGAATATCGTAGCACTTGGCGTTGGATCGGCTGTATTAGATCCTAGTGGTAATATTTTTAATTTAAGCGGAACTTCCTTCGCCTCACCTTTAATTGCCGGTGCATGTGCCAGTTTATGGGGAGCATTTCCTTACAGAACAAACATGGAAATTATGGATGCTGTTCAGCAAAGCGCACATTTATATTTAACTCCCAACGACACTATGGGTCATGGAATTCCGAATTTTGGACTTGCTTATGAAATTCTTAAAGCTCAGGAACCGGAAGATACTGTGATTATTGAGGATACAACGCTTGTCACCATACAGGTTTTACCAAATCCTGCAAGCGATTTCTTTTCGGTATTTATTGAAAGTCATTTAAATGAATTTGCAACCATGCAATTAATTAATTTACAGGGAGAAATGATGTATTCGGAGAAGATATACCTTAATAATAATTTTATGGAATCATTCCGTATTCCTATTACTGAAAAATACACGGCGGGAATTTATATCCTTTCTATTTTAACAAATAAAAACAAACAAAGTGTAAGGGTTTTTGTTAATTAAATGGAAAGATCAATAAAACCATATTTTATAAATGAAAGGGATAGTATTACTTTTTTTTAGTTTTTTTATATGTTTTTCGAATGCATTTTCGCAAAAACAACTCGTTGAGCATAATGAGGTGATTTCTACCGTGAATTCGGATATCAAATATTGGATATTTTTTACGGATAAAAATAATTCGCCCTTTTCATTGGCTAAACCTGCGGAATTTCTTTCCGCAAAATCCATATCCAGGCGCGAAATAATGAACATCCCCGTTCGCTATTTGGATCTTCCGGTGAACTCTGTATATGTTGCTGCCCTCGAGAATTTGGGTGTTGAGGTGATTGTGCAAAGCAGATGGTTAAATGCCGTAAGTATAAAAATTAATGACAATGCGCAACTCGGTGCAATTTCCATATTGCCTTTTGTGCAGAAAATAGAATATGTAAAAAAATACCAATCGGTGGAGGAAACTTTACCATTGGATAATGCGATTTTTTATAGGACTTCTGAAGTAGCATCAAATGATTATGGTGGCGCATACAATCAAAATCATATGATTGATATTGATTTTTTGCACGACCTTGGATTTACAGGACAGGGAATTACTATTGCTGTTTTGGACGGCGGATTTTATGGTGTTGATGTTGGAGATGGATTTAAAAGTTTTTGGGATAAGAATCAAATAATTGCAACTAGAAATTTTGCCGATGATAATGACAGTGTTTTTCACAGCAGCACGCACGGAAGTAATGTATTGAGTATAATGGGAGGAGATATGCCGGGAGAATATATCGGAAGTGCTCCGGATGCAAAATTTTATTTATTCAGAACGGAAGTAACTTCCAGCGAAACTATTACAGAAGAAGATTATTGGGTGGAAGGTGCTGAATATGCCGACTTTGTGGGTGCAGATATTATTAATTCTTCCTTAGGATATACCACTTTTGATGATTCGCTACAAAATCATACGTATGAAGATCTGGATGGAAATACTGCAGTGGCAACCATTGCGGCAGATATTGCAGCGAGTGTGGGAATTCTTGTTTGTAACAGTGCAGGAAATGAAGCGGGGAGCAGTTGGCATTTTATTGGTGTTCCTGCGGATGGTGATAGTGTGTTTACTATCGGTGCAGTGGATGCAAATGAAAATTATGCAACCTTTAGTTCTGTTGGTCCAACCGCAGACGGCAGGTTAAAACCTAATGTTTCCGGACAAGGTGCCGGCACTGCATATATAGATCAGTTTGGAACAGTTTTAAATGGTAGTGGAACTTCCTATTCTTCCCCATTAATTGCTGGAGCATGTGCAAGTTTATGGAGCGCATTTCCGGAATTAACAAATATGGAAATAAAACAAATCGTAGAAGAAAGTTCTTCTCAATATACCAATCCTGATTATTTATTGGGATACGGTATTCCTAGTTTTGCAAAAGCATATATTCAATTAAAAGGATTGAACATTGAGGAAACAAATTTGATTACTATAATGCCTAACCCCGCCGAATTTTTAACAACGATTATTATTAATGGTTTTGAAAATGGTGATGCTGTTTTAAATGTATTTGATATCAGTGGCCAACTTATATATACTACAGAGATAAAATTGACCACCGGCGAACTTTCGGCAACCACAATTAGTAATCTGGATCATCTGGCATCGGGACTTTATTTTGTTCAATTAATTGGTGATATTTACAGTGAAACAAAAACTTTAATGGTCAGGTAATTCGCAACATTACCTTAAGGTAAAATAATCCCGTTTTACTCCTGTTTTTTATCTACATTTCGATTTTATCGTCACGCAAAATCTATCTATGAACGCTAACGAACAATGTATAAATACATTCTATACTGCATTTCAAAATAAAGATTATAAAACTATGCAACAATGTTATGCCGACAATGCAGTTTTTGAAGACGAGGTGTTTAAAGATCTTGACGCCACAAAGGTTCGGGCAATGTGGGAAATGCTGATAAAAGGTGGTAAAGACCTTCAGCTAGTATTCGATAATGTAAAAGCAGATGAAAAAGAAGGGTCTGCAAATTGGGTTGCAACGTATACATTCTCTAAAACGGGTAAAAAAGTGATCAATCGAATTCAGGCACATTTTGTTTTTGAAAACGGAAAAATTGTTAAACATAAAGATACTTTTAGTTTCCCGTTATGGGCAAAACAAGCATTGGGGTTTTCAGGTTTAATACTTGGCAGAACAAAATTTCTTAGAAAAAAAATTCAACAACTAGCTAAAAACAATCTAAAGGAATTTATGAAATAGTAGATAAATTAGTAATAATTTTTAATTGTTTTAACGCTTATTGCAATTACCATCACATTATATTCAATCTATTTGCAGTAATGGATTAATTTTAAAAGTAAACACTTAATTACACCGGTAAATTGGCATCAATTAACAAAAACCTTCTTCGTAAACCTACCTTCTTCATTTGTGACTTCAATTAAATAATATCCCTTATTGTAACTGTTCAACGGAATAATGGTATTTAATTCAGCTATTGTTTGGGTATGCATAATTTGCCCGGTTATCGAATAAATTTTCAACTCATATACGTGATTAACTTCTTCTAAATTTACAAACAGATCGCTGTTGAATGTGTAAATAGTTAAACCCTCCAAAATATTTTGGTCAACTGTAACATTAAAAATGGGTTCTTCTTTTACCGCCCTTGAAGTGGTATCTCCAAGCATATCTCCCGCCTTAATACTAACATTTGGCTTGCTTTCATAAGCATAATCTTTAATTACTAAAATTCTTCCTTCCTCCAACACATCACAGCGTATCCACCCAAAATGATTTTTGTTATCCATATCCAAAAACTTAACTCCCACAAAATGATCGATAAACTCAGGATACCAATTGCCACCCAAATTTGTTATATAATATGGATTGCCCAAAAAGGTAAAGGATGAAGAAGTTCTAAAAACCATTTCCTGATTTATCCAATTATTAAATTGTAAAAAATCATTAATAGGGGCATCAAGGTGCAATGCATAGGGATAATAGCGGGTGCCACCCCCAACAAAAGTTTGAGAAGAACCTGCTACACCATTATCCCAAGTCATGACACCCGCCCAAATTTTTTGCCTAAATTCTGAAGTATTATAAAAAGTATCATAGTGTATATAGGAAACATTAAAAAACTGGAAATCAGAAATTGCATCATTATTGATATCAAGATAGTAGTATTCCAAATGATCGTTTATTATGGTATCGGGATCAATATTAGTATATACAGCTTCTGCATTCGCTGTATTTTTTATTTGCACGAGCGCGCACGCCATTGCGGAGTATGCTAATAATTTTTTGTTCATTTTTTATGCTTTAATTAATTTTAATACTGTTGTATTGTTTATCAAAATTAAATAAACACCTTGGGGTAAGGTTTCTATATTAATATTATTTGTGCCGGGTTTATTAAGTTCGAGTTTTAATATGCCATCGAGGTTGAATATTTTTACATCTTCTATTGTTTGATTGGAAATTATATTAAAACTAGTATTAGACGGATTTGGAAAAATAGTATAATATGCAGGTTTAGATGCAGCTTCCAGCCTTGGATCAAATCCTGGTGCAATAGGAACAATAAAATATCCCATGCTGTTTGCAGGAGCGGTAAGGCAGCGGTTTTCACCCGTTATTAATGCGCTGCAACCGCTTGGCACATTTGGTTCCGGAACCTCCAACTCGCGAAGTTCAAAATCGTGCGGGGTGGTGGTATAACACAAGTTGATATCGTATAAATTCCCTTTGCCGGCTGTTGAGTATGGCTTGTTCGCTTGTAAACGTATTAAACTTGCAGGTGATACAGTTACAAAATCAGCCAGGGGCCAAAGTGGTAATAAATTAGCACTATAAAGAGTATAGGTTTGTGGTTCGTTCTTTACATTGGTATAATAAATATAGAGTAGTGTTTTACCTGCATTGATAAAAAATGTTGTAGCCTGATTAATATTACTTCGGGCGATAAATTGTGTGGATGGCAAATATTGTAAACCATTTCTATTTATTTCGCTCAATAATTGCATGGCAAAATAGGGTGTTCGCTTTATATAAAAATTCAAGGAATTTACACCGATAAAATCCGTTATGTCTATATATCTATCAGTGACAAGTAATTACTGTTCATATTTATTTCTAAAATCAATAAATTTTTGAACATTTTTAGGATCTATAATATCGTTTAATGCAATTTCTGATAGCGCTAATATTTCAGCCAAAGTTTTAGGTTCCGGAGCAGGGTCGCCATCCGTTCTATCTTAATATTTATATATTTCCTCAATATTAAACCCATAACCCTGTGCATCAGTGCCATCTCTGTTTTTCAAAAGCATGGCAAATTCACCATATTCTCCGCTAGGGAAACGCAGCGTTTCCGGCCTTAGCTCGCTAAGCCAGTTCCATTGTTCATTCGTGTGCAACTCATTGTATGGAAGCGTAGACTCCTCAAACATGCCGCTTACATTTATTCCGAATAAATTCATATTAACTACTTTTGGCGCTGCACCGGGTATCAACCCTATTATTCCATTAATCGGGTCAACTCCCTGAATTGCATATCCATAATTTTTAACAATTTCAATCGCATTAACCCTTATTTTAGCATCTTCTGCCGTTGAATCCGTTTCCACTATAAAAATCGTGTCCAAGCCACCGTTATAAATAGTTACGGTATCATCCACAACAATTATAGTATCTTCATACGTAGAATCAGGCAGAAAAGCCTTTCCTGCAATATTATTAACTAAATTCCCCCCCACCCTCTATTGGCTATCGCACTTACTGCAAGGGAAGTAAAAATAAAGAGAAAGGTGGAGTAAAATGTAGATTTTTTCATGATAGGATAATTTAAAAGGTGAATTAATTTTTATTGGTAAAATGATAACTCCTATCAAATATAGGTGTAAATATTAATGATTTCAAATTGTTTAAGTCTAAGTGCCGTTACCCAGTGAGAAATTGAAATTTCTGAAAACTCTTCACCTTCCATCCTTTCTCCTCCTTTTCTATATCTTTATCCCACACAACCACCACAATTTATGAAGAGATACCTTCTCCTATTAGTTTTTGCTTTGCTCTGTCAGTTAATACAAGCCCAAAATGCGGTCATCACAGGATTGATTACAGATGCCGATACACAGGAACCTTTAATTGGGGCTACGGTATTTCTTAGTAACCAAACCGGAGCTGCAACAGGAATTGACGGGACCTTTGAATTTGAATCTCCTGCTGGAACATTTACACTTACCATTAGTTATGTTGGATATTTAAAACAATCGCGTGAAATTATTTTGACAGTCGGCCAGGTAGTTGAAATAAATAATACACTTGAACAGGATAATGGCATTTTAAATACGGTGGTAGTGAGTGGTAGTAAATTCGAAAAAAAATTAGGAGAGGAAACGGTTTCTATTGATGTAATAAAACAAACACTTATAAATAATACCAACGATGTTAAATTAGATCAAACCTTGCAGCGAATGCCGGGTGTTTGTGTAATTGATGGTCAGGCAAATATTCGTGGTGGATCGGGATATAGTTTTGGTGCAGGAAGTCGGGTATTATTATTAATGGATGATCTTCCTGTATTGACAGGAGATGCGGCTTTTCCGAGTTGGGATTTTATTCCTATGGAAAATATTGAGCAGGTAGAAATAATTAAAGGTGCTTCCAGTGCTTTATATGGATCGAGTGCATTAAATGGCATTATTAATGTGCGCACTGCATATCCAACATCAACCCCCGAAACAAGATTTAATTTTTTTAACGGAATGTATTTTTCTCCGAGAGATACAGCACAAAAATGGTGGGATGATGATTTTCCATTTACCGCAGGAGCCAGTTTTGCACACAGGCAAAAATTCGGAAGATTTGATCTTTCAACCGGTGCCTATGTATATAATCAGAACAGTTATTTTAAAGATATGTACAATCGCCGTGGAAGGGCGAATATCAATACCAGATACAGGATAAATAATAATCTTGCAGTTGGGTTAAATGTTAATGCACAAGTAAACAGATCAACAAGTTTCTTTTTTTGGAGTGGAATTGATTCCGGATTATATATTCCGTTTGATGGAACCGCTGCGTTTAATCAGGGATTTAAGATAACGGTAGATCCTTATTTTAATTATTACGATAAAAAAGGAAACAGACATAAATTATTGATGCGTTATTATGGCAATCACAACGCTACTGCAACAACAGCACAAAGTAATTTTAACGATCTGTATTATGGGGAATATCAATATCAAAAACATTTTGAAAATAGTGCCGCAGTGCTTTCTGCGGGTGTGGTTGGCAGTTTCACAAAAGTGGTGGCAGAGTTATATGGTGACACCACTTTTACTTCCAGCAATGAAGCAGCATACTTGCAATTTGATAAAAAGTTTTTTGATAAGTTAAATATCAGTAGTGGAATGCGTTATGAATTTAATCAGATTGCAGGATTAAAAGAATCGCGTCCTGTGTTTCGGTTAGGAGCAAATTATCAGGCTGCGGAATATACTTATATCAGAGCTTCCTGGGGACAAGGATATCGTTTCCCAACAATTGCAGAAAAATATATTTCAACTTCCATTAGTTTATTGGGCGTTTTTCCAAATCCTGACCTTACCTCAGAAACCGGATGGAGCAGTGAGATCGGAATTAAACAGGGAATGAAAATAAGTTCATGGCAAGGATTTATTGATCTCTCCGGGTTTATTTCGGAATACAATAATATGATGGAATTTACCTTCGGATATTATCCTGATGAGGGAGTGTTTTTTCCTTATGGATTTAAAAGTTTAAATATTGGTGCAACAAGAATATTGGGTGGGGAAATATCGGTAATTGGAGAAGGGAAATTTGGAACAATTCCAACAACCTTAATTGCAGGTTATACCTATATCGATCCTAAATTTCAGGATTTTGATTCCTTGCAAAATGCTTTGTCGAGTGCAGATGAAAATATTTTAAAATACAGATTTAAACATACCATTAAATTTGATGCGGAATCTACCATCAAAAAACTCAGAATAGGAGTAACAGTTAATTATTATTCTTTTATGGAAGCAGTGGATGCTGCTTTTGTTGATCCGATTATTCCGAATACTACTATTTATATAGTTCCCGGTTTGCAACAATATCGCGACGAACATAATACAGGAGATTGTATAGTGGATATGCGGGTGGCATTTTTAGTGAATAAAACAAACGAAATATCGCTCATTTGTACTAACCTGCTTAACCGTGATTACTCCATACGACCCGCCATGATGGAGGCTCCGAGGAATTTAACAGTGCGATATGCTGTTAAATTATAAGAATTTTATTTTTGTTTAAAATTGTTATTATGACTTTATCTGCACTTGCCGAAAAACTGAGAAAACGACTTACCGAATATAGGCAAGCTAACCGTTTTGATACGAAAATAAATTCCGCAGTTAATTGTATAGAAATAGCACTTGGCCTCACAGAATTTGCGCTGGATAAAAGTCGCCCGATTGAAGTTTTTGAGGAATTTTGGTTTGAGGAAAGTTGGTCAATTATCAAACCTCTGGAAGATACAGCGTGGGAAGATATTATTGACCTTTACCGAACTTTGGGTTTTAAATTAAAGGAAAGAAATTGGTTCCGGGTATAAAATATATTATTTTACAACAGGTAAAACAACGGTGCCGGTGTCCACTGATAATTTATTGATAAAAACTTGTAATTGCATGGATTCACGCAGACAAAGCATGATTTCATCGTAGTTGTTATCCGTAGATTCTGCCTGCAATTCTTTTATCCGGTTATCTACATCTGATTTCATTTTAATGATCTTCTTCAATTTCAACATGGAAATGGATTTCACAATATCCTTGCGCACCAGAAATTGTTTTTCTGTAATGGGAACATCATGCATTTTTAACCAGTTGTCACTTAATTCATAAGGCGATTGCAGCAAGTCAAGTGTTAAACTTTTTACAGATTCATCTTCATGTGAAATAAAATATACCTGTGGTAAAAATTCATTGTGTTCATAATAGGTCCGGTATTCGTCAATAATTTTTTTGTAGGTAATATTTTCAATTTCCACATCAGTTAAGTTGCGTAGTATTCGTGCTATAGCATTTTCGCCTTCTACTTCAAAGTTGCTGTTTTCCAGTAATAGTCGCACGATATCGCGTTCCTGAGGTTCATCTAAATAGAAGGTAAAAACTTTTGTTTCTTTTAAAAGTGGTGGTTCAGCTTGTGATTCATAAGATGCTTTGTCGCCGGGGTTTAATTTATTAGCTGCCTTTTGACGCAGAATTTTATTTACCTCAGAGATCAATAAATGTTCCTCTACATTTAATGCCCTGGAAGTTTGTTTTAAATATAAACTTCTTACAATAGAATCGGGAATGAGTGATATACTCTGAACAATATCTTTAATGATACCGGCAATTTTTACCGGATCACCTTTAGCTTCTTCTAAATAGAGATCTGTTTTAAGTGTTATGAGATCCTTTTTATTATCCGATATAAATTTTATAAATCCATCAGCACCTAATTTTTGAACATAAGTATCCGGATCATGTTCTGCAGGAAATAAAACAACTTTTACATTAACACCTTCTTCCAGTGCAATTTCCAATCCGCGAATTGCTGCTTTAACCCCCGCGCTGTCGCCATCGTATAATATTGTTAAATTAGTGGTATATCGTTTTATTAATCTTACCTGATCCTGCGTTAAGGAAGTTCCCGAAGATGCGACAACATTTTCTATTCCGCTTTGAAATAGAGAAATTACATCCATATATCCCTCCACCAAATAACATTCATTGAGTTGCGTTATCGCTTTCCTCGCCTGATATATTCCGTAAACAATCTTACTCTTAAAATAAATTTCCGTTTCGGGAGAGTTGATGTATTTAGGAATTTTTTTATCCGCACTTAAAGTTCTCCCCCCGAAACCCAAAACTTTTCCGCTTACACTGTGAATCGGAAATAATATCCTCCCTCTGAAAAAATCTTTATTGTACTGGGTGGTTAATCCTAATTGTTGTAATAAATCCGGTTTGTATCCTGAAGCAATTGCATTTTTTGTGAAAATATCACCTTCCGCAGAACAATAACCCAACTTGAAAGTTTCCATTGTTTCCGGACGAAGTCCTCTTTCAATAAAATAACTTAATCCAATGTTTTTTCCCTCTTCATTATTCAATAAATAATCAGAAAAATAATTTTGCGCGTAACTATTTATAATATATAAACTTTCTTTACGGCTTTCTTCAATTAATTCTTCATTGGTGCGTTCTTTTTCTTCTACTGCAATATTATATTTAACCGCAAGATATTTAAGTGCCTCCCGATACGTGAAATGTTCATGCTCCATTACAAATGAAATGGAGTTTCCGGCTTTACCACACCCAAAACATTTGTAAATGCCTTTTGGAATAGAAACAGTGAAAGAAGGGGTTTTTTCATTGTGAAAGGGGCACACTCCTATGAGGTTTACCCCCCTGCGTTTCAACTGCACAAAATCCCCCACAACTTCGTCAATTCGAGCTGCATCAACAATTTTAGCTATTGTTTCCTTTGAGATCACACTGCAAAAATACGCAGAATTTTAGTGAGTTTAAACCTAAAGGTCTTGCCTTTTTTCAATTTCTAAAATATCCGCGCGGATATTTATCTAATACTCTGATTTGATTAATTTCTAGGGATTGGCATGATTGTGGAATTCAGGGAAATAAAAAAGGAGGAATTATGAAAAATGTACTACCTAAATTAATGTTTTTGATGTTATTTAATTTGCAAAACGTATTCGCATACCCTCCCCATGCATACGATTACAATTTGTATAATGCTTCAACCTTTGAAATTAAATTAACGGGTACAGGATTTATGACGGTGGCTTTAGATGGCGAATATTTTGGAGAGCCCGTAAAACATTTTTCATTAAATAATATTCCGGCAGGAAATCATTTTGTAGAAATTTTTACAGAAAAAATTCAGCATAGCGGATATTATTCCAATACACAACGAGTGAAGATCTATTCGGGTAACATATATATTAAACCTTCCTCCTTAATTTATGCTGTTGTTGATAATTTCGGAAGATTTTATATTAAGCATGTGCAACAATTAATTACTTATACTGAATCTTATTACGAACCATATTATCAGCAACCGAACTTCCAACCTGATGTTTATTATACTCCACCAATGGTGATGCAGGAAGTTGCTTTTGTTCAATTATTAAATGTAATGGAAGATCAATGGTACGACGACAGTAAATTGCAAGTTGCTGAACAGGCGTTACAAAGTAATTGGTTCACTTCTGCGCAGGTTGCGCGGATGATGCATACGATGTGGTATGAAGATACTAAATTGAATTTGGCAAAAAGTGCTTATTCCAAAGTATTGGATAAGTCGGATTATTATCTGGTAAATAAAGAATTTTGGTATAGCAACAGTGTGGAATCGCTGAGTAAATACCTGCTTACAGTTCATTGATCAAGTGTGAATAAGAGGCCTCCGAGGATTTGTTTCTTCGGAGGTTTTTTTTGTGATAAATTGTAGTAATTTGGTGCAATAAATTACAACAATGAAAAAAGCGCTTGGTTTCCTTATCGCGATGAATATTATTGCCAATGTATTGGCAACAACTTATTATATCTCACCCGCCGGTAATAATGCCAATAGCGGAACAACCACTATATCGCCTTGGAAAACCATACAATTTGCGCTAAATCAGGCTAATGATGGTGATATTCTCAATGTTATGGCAGGAACATATACCGGGAAATTGACCTGGAATGATGGAGGAGTTGCAGGAAATTATATCGTTTTACAAAATTACAATAGTGATGAAGTGATATTAAATGGAAGCACTATTGGCAACAATCAGTCGCTGATGTATATCGAGAATAAGAATTATATTAAAATTGATGGGATCAAATTTACCGGCCATAACGGATCTTATCAGCCAGTGATAAATTTATACGGGAGTTGCAGTCATATTGAAATAACAAACTGTGAATTTTATGGCACTGATTGTGATGAAAGTTATGGAATTTTATGTGAAGGAAGTGGAGATGATATTCTAATTCAAAATAATTTTTTCCATGAACTGATGGGCTTTAACGCTGCCGGAATTTTATTTGTTGGTTCACACACTGTTACACCCTTTTCAAATGTAATTATTTCAAATAATCATCTCCAGAATATTGAACCTGCGCCGAGTGAAGGTATTGCTGTTAATGGCAATATCAACGGATTTGAAATAACCAATAATCTTGTGGAGGATGTAAATAATATTGGAATTGTAATGATAGGAGGGGAGGATTGGGTAAATACTAATGATGCCGTAAATTTTGCGCGAAATGGCGTATGTAAAGGCAATACCGTGATAAATGCGAACTCTATTTATGGAGGAGGTTATGCGGCAGGTGTATATGTGGATGGAGGAAAAGATATAGTAGTGGAAAATAATTCCATTACCGGAAGTGATGTGGGACTTGAGGTTGGGTGTGAAAATCAAGGATTTATCGCAGAAAATATTACAGTGAGAAATAACATTATTTATAAAAATGAAAAAGCCGGACTTGGATTTGGCGGATACGATTTTCCGACAACTGGAATGGTTCAAAATTGCATTTTTACAGGAAATTCTGTATTTGATAACGATTTGTTAAATACTGGTTTCGGACAATTATGGGTGCAATATGCCTTAAATTGTATAGTAAAAAATAATATTTTTTATACATCTACAAATGCATGGTTAGTAAATGCAGAAACAACTGATATCACCTTTAATAATATTTATAATTATAATTTATTTTATTATCCCGAAGGAGAAACGGACGTAAAATTCTTTTTTGACAATGATTATATAGTTGGATATTCAAATTATATTGCCGCAACCGGATCTGATGCACAATCTATTTTCACGGATCCGGAGTGGGTTGATATTTTGGCACTCATTCCCGATTTTCATTTAATTCCGGGTTCTCCATGTATTAATGCCGGTGATCCAACTTATGTTTTTGATGCCACTGATCTTGATTTGGATGGCGAAATGAGGATATTAAGTGGTGTGGTAGATATTGGTTGTGATGAAACCTTGATATTGCCATTGAGCATTAATGCTGTGATTTCTCCTGTTACCTGTAATGGATCTTGTAATGGAGTATTGACCCTAAATGGTAATTACGGCTGTGGTTCTTATTTTATGGAATTTAAACCAAGCGGTTTATCATGGTCAACGTATACTGTACCTGTTTCCGATCTTTGTGCCGGAAATTATAAGGTTAGAATAACAGATGCGTGTGGGGAGTCTTTAACAAGCACATTAATGATTACAGAAGATCCGATTTTGAACATTTCAGTAACAGGTATAATTAACGAAACAATGGCAGGAGCTTCAAATGGTAAAATAACGGTAAATTCCAGTGGAGGATTTGGTGCAAAACAATACTCAAAAAATGGTGGTGTGAGTTGGCAGACATCCAAAAAATTTATGGGGTTAAGTGCCGGTAGTTATACTATTTTGGTGAAGGATGCACATAATTGTATCAACAGTATTAATGCTGAAGTTGGCATTGGCATGAGAGAAGGATCAACTTCCACTTTCACCATTTATCCTAATCCGGCATCAGATCAATTTACCATTAATTTAGAGGAGGAATTTAATGAGAGAACTAAATTGAACATTTATACCATTACAGGTGAACTCCTAATGGCGACTGAAATAAATATATTGGAAGGTGCAATTTCTATCAACCCAACCGTTAGTAAAGGGGTTTACTTTGTAGAAATTATATCCGGTAATTTCCGATCAATTCAAAAACTGATATTAGAATAGTACCCTAAAACAGCACAATAATTTATATTTTTGCCCGTTAACCAACCAAAAACACTGTGAAAAGATACTGTTTGCTCGTTTTACCTCTAATTTTATTGTTTTCCCGATGTACGGTTAATCAGGATTCTGTGGTTTTGGTTAATACAAATGGGTGTTCTTCACTAACCCAAACTTCTGCTGCCGAAAACCATAATTCAAGACAGCCTTCGGGGTTTTCTTTAGAATTGATGGAAAATTATTCTGCGATAGAAGAACCTGTATATTTCGCCGAAGCTGTGTTGGCAAATGAAATAAATCGCAAATCACAAACGATAAATTTGATTGTGCCCGCACTAATTAAAGACGAAAAGGATAGCACGGAAGTTGAACCAAAATTAGAGCCATTAGTTGTTAGCGGAACAGGATTAGCACTGGCCGGATTAGGTGCTGCGGTTGCAGGTATTTTCGGAGCGCCTATCTTATTTGCAGTAGCTGCATTGTTACTTGCGGGAAGCGCATTTGTTACCGCAATTGGCTGGAAAAAAATAAAAGCAGATCCCAAAAAATTCAAGGGTGAAAAATTTGCGCTTGCAAATTATATAATAATTGGTGTAATTGGTGTGTTGTCTTCTTTTTATTTAATCTGGTTGTTGTTTGATGTTTGATATTATTCGCCTATTATATTATTGTCGCTTCGATTTTTTGTCTTGCAATTAATAATTATAAATAAAAATTTGGTTTAAATTTGTTATCGGGGTATAAAAAAACGATTTAATAGCTGCAAATAGAGAAAAGAAATTTTAGGTTATCGAAAATTATGCGGAGGAAGTCGACAACCACTGGTGGAATTGTGTTGTATCATACATTTGTGGTAATAAGGAAAGGTAAACAGGAAATACCCCCTTAAAAAATAAGGACGCCGCACCCCTGGGGCGCAGCGCCTTTTCTTACTTGAACGTCTCTGCGACAAGACAAAGAAAAAACGCCTTTCCCGGAAAATTATTGTGTGATGTTTCCTAATTGTGTATAAATTTTTAAAGGTTTGTTACCGATTTCTATTCTGTTTCGTAATTTTGTATCGCAAATTAGGTTGATTTAACCGGTATTTTTGGTTATATCCTAAGAGGGAATCCGGTGAGAATCCGGAACAGTCCCCACTGCTGTAAATCCGCAGACATTGCTTAAAACTTTTGATACTTCATTGCCACTGTCCGCCTCGGCGCATGGGAAGGCAAATCAAAAGGCGGATGAGTCAGAAGACCTGCCTGTAATTGCACGATCAAAACTTTTGGGGCAAAAGTGAATGATGTTTCAGATTAATATCTGTATGCATTGTATTAAATTATTCAAATAATCGATGGGTTTCTATATACTATATACTAATTCCTATATAATAAATGCTAACTACTAACAACTAAATACTAAATTATGAAAAAAATAACCTACACGCTTATTCTCAGTATTATCACAACTTCTCTATTCGCACAATCATACGTAGAGCGAATTCTCATTTTAAACGAAGGTTACTTCGATTATTTTTCGGGGGATATATTAACCCCCGTTTCTGTTGGTGCTTACGATCCTGAAATCGGCACATATGTTATGCTGGATGAGATTGAAAATGCACGTTTTGCATCTGATATCGTTCTGGATGAAACCAGTTATTATATTGCTGCGGATAAATATCTGCTGCAATACAATCTATTAACGGACGAACTTTTAAATGCCATCGAAATTCCCGGTATTAGAAAAATTGCTGTGGACGATAATTATATCGTGGTAACACGCGGTGAATATTTAGTATCCTTCGATTCTTATATTCAGGTGTATAATAAATCAACCCTGAACCTCGAATTTGAAATTTTAAATGCGGAACTTAATTATACCACAGAAGGTGTTGTTATTAAAGATGGTATTGCATACGTTGCGGTAAACAACGGTTTTAATTTCGGATTTGAAGTAGGTATGATCGCTGAAATTGACCTTATTGCACATTCGCTTAACAACTTGGTTGACTTAGGCGCAAATGGCATTAATCCGGATAATTTAATGTTAGACGGTGATAATATTTATACTTTGAACAACAAAGATTTTACCGGTAGTTCGGTATCTGCTTATAAAATTATTTCGGGAGATATTACAACAACCGATCTTGAAAATATCTCATCAGGTTGCGGAACTTCAGCTTTTGTGGATGGAAGTATATATTACCAGGAAATGTTTGGCACCACCTTAAGTAAATTTGACCCTGCAGTGGGAACAATAATAAGTGAAGAGGAATATGGTATTAGTTTTTATGGTTTGGCATTTGATAATTTAAATAACCTCACCTATACTTCTGAAACCGATTATTTTAGTTTTGGTAAAGTAAATATTTTTAATGCAAGTGGCATTATGGTAAATACTTTCGATGTAAGTGTTTCGCCGGGAAATTTTGCTTTCGATGTGCGTACTTCAACTGCTATCAATAATATGGAAGAAATATTGATCTCTCTTTACCCAAATCCTGCGGCAGATAAGGTAACGATCAGTGCTGAAAAACAAATTCAAATAGTGGTGATCTCCGATATCTTTGGAAAGAAATTATTGGAATTCAACAATGTAAATTCTACTACTCTTTCTGCTGATATTAAGGATCTTGTTAGCGGTAATTATTTGATTTCCATTATAACAGCAACAAATTCACAAACTCAGATCGTTTCAAAAATTTAATGTAAAGGTTCCGGAATCAGGGATACAAAATTTTCCTGATTTCGGACTTTTAGTATTTAATAATTAGCTGATGTTTAGACTCTCACTTGTTTTTTTCATTTTTATAGGTAGTTTTCTTTTTATTTCCTGTAAGGAAAATACTAAGGAATTAAACAGCAGCGAAAAAGGCGAACAAATCAAAATAAGTTATGCAAAAGGATTCACGATTGAAGATTTTAATGATCACTATATTTTAACTGTTCGGGATCCCCTTGATTCATCAAAAACAATTCAACAATATTACCTCTATAGGTCTCTTGAACCCGAAATTAAAATAAAGGGTATGGAATATATTCATATTCCAATAACAGATCTCGCAAGCCTTTCCACAACACATTTACCTTTTCTTGAAGCTTTAAAGGTGGAGGATAAATTGATCGCTTTCAGCGGCTTGAAATATATATATTCTGAGAAATTCAATCAACGCATTGAGGAAAACTTAATTTATGATATTGGAAATGAGGGAGGAATAAATGTGGAATTACTTGTGGTATTGCAGCCGGATATTATTATGGCATATAATAGTGGTAATCCGGAATATGACCAATTTGATAAAATGAGGTCCTTAAAACTTATTCCTGTTTTAAATAACGAGTATCTCGAATTAATACCACTGGGACAAGCGGAATGGATAAAATTTGTTGCTACATTTTTTGATAAATTATCAGCATCTCAAAATTTATTTAGCAGTGTGGAAGCAGAATATAAAACAATACAAAAAATAACAGATACCATACAAAATAAGCCAACTGTTTTTACCGGATTGGCTTTTAAGGGCGAATGGACGGTACCTGGCGGAAAAAGTTTTGCCGCAACATTTTTAAAACATGCAGGGGCTAATTATATCTGGAGCGCTGATGATAAAACCGGTAATTTTCCGGTTGCTTTTGAGGAAGTGATCAATAAAACAAAAGACGCCGATTTCTGGATACACCCGGGAGCATCGCAAAACCTGCAGGAAATGGTAAATACGGATATTCGGTTTAATTATTTTAATGCTTTTCGTATAGAAAATGTATATAATAATAATAATAGGGTAAATAGTGCGGGCGGCAACGATTATTGGGAAAGTGCAGTTTTTGCCCCTCAAGTTGTGCTGAAAGACTTGGTGAAAATTTTTCATCCTGAATTAATGTTGAATCATTCTTTTGTATATTACAAACATTTGAATTGAAAAAGAAGTCTACTATATTACTTTTTATTTTTCTGTTTGTGCTCGCAATAATTATTTTTTTATGGGATATTATTACGGGTTCGGTATATATTCCCTTGACGGAAATCCTGGGTATATTTTTTAATAATAGCAACAGTGATTCCGCATCTGCCATTATATTAATGCAATCCCGATTGCCTAAAGCATTAACGGCTGTTCTTGCAGGTGTGGCTTTGCCCATTGCGGGATTGATGATGCAAACATTTTTCAGAAATCCCGTTGCCGGTCCCGATATACTTGGAGTTTCGGCGGGTGCAAGTTTATTTGTGGCATTTGTGATGTTATCTGCAGGAACTGTTTTTTCTGTTTATGCCTATAATAGTTATACCATTATTCTTGCAGCAATTGTTGGATCAATGTTAATGTTATTAATAATATTAGCAGTTGCTTATAAAATAAAGGATGCTGTAACTCTACTCATTTTCGGATTGATGTTTGGAATGGCTATTAGTGCCGTTGTGGGATTGTTGCAATATTACAGTGAGAAAGGAGCATTAAAATTATTTATTCTCTGGACCTTCGGCAGTTTAGGAGGGGTTACCTGGTCGCAGCTCTATTTGTTGGCACCACTTGTTATTTTAGGAGTAATAAGTTCCCTGTTCCTTTCTAAAAAATTAAATCTTCTATTGTTGGGTGAAAATTATGCCAGAAGTTTGGGGCTCAATATTCAGCAAATGAAATATAGTATTATTTTTATTACAGCGTTATTAACCGGCAGTATAACTGCTTTTTGCGGACCTATCGCTTTTGTTGGAATTGCAGTTCCGCATTTAGCAAGAATGCTGTTTCGCACCAATGATCATTTTCTATTAATTCCGGCATCTATATTATTGGGGATCATTATTTTGTTGTTATGCGATATCATTACTCGCGCTGCCAGTGATACCGGAATATTGCCTTTAAATTCCGTTACAGCAATTATGGGTGCTCCATTTGTTATTTATATTCTTTGGAAAAATCAACACATGAAACGAATATTCTGATGGCATCTACAAACAAAAAAATTATTCAATTAAATGATGTTGCCATTGCGTATGGGAAAAGTGTTTTATGGAAGGATATTAATTTGGATATCCCTGAAAATAATATTATTGCTATACTCGGATTGAACGGAACCGGAAAATCATCATTATTGCGTTGCATTGCGGGATTACAAAAAATTAACTCGGGTTCAATTTTGTTGGATCAAAAATTATTGCAACATTATTCCGCCGAAGCGCTTTCGAAAAAACTGGGCATTGTATTATCGGGTAGGGGAGATGTAGTGCAATCTTTAACAGTAATGGAAATATTAAATATGGCGAGATCCCCCTATACAGGCTTTATGCATGTACTGCAAAAGGAGGATAAAAAAATTGTAGAGGATGTGATCAGGCAATTTAATGTAGAAGCATTCGCAAACCGTCCTGTTTATCAACTCAGTGATGGGGAGATGCAGAAAGTTATGATTGCGAAAGTTTTAATACAGGAAACACCGATTATTTTATTGGATGAACCAACTTCCCATTTAGATATAATAAATAAGTTGGAAATATTTTCACATATAAAAAAATTAAAATCTCAAAATAAAACCATACTTTTTGCATCCCATGAATTAGATCTTGCGATAGAAATTGCAGATTATTGTATTCTGTTAAGCCATAACAAGGAATATATATTCGGCGAAACGGAAACTCTTATAAACGACAAACAATTTGAGTATTTTTTCAATACAAACAATTTTAAGTTTAATCCGGCTAAAAGGAAGTTTGAATCTGACCTAAGCAATTAAGTTGTTATTGCTTTTTTACCTCCGTTTTTTTTAACATGATAGATGCCTTGTTTTACAACAAATATCACTTTTCGGTAATGCACGGAAACAACCTCGAGGTCGTTTTTTGCAAATGTTGCGCGCCATTCAGCGTCATTTTTGTTTGTATGCGGACAGGGAGAATAAAACAAATTGGCCATTCGGTCAAAAAGGTAAGTAAGATATTGCTGAAATTTATTGTCGTAAATATCCTCCATTATCACCAGTTCTTCACAAACTCTTAGAGCTTCTTCTAAGATTGCTTCGGGATCCTCTATATGATGTAAAACAGTTAAGATAATTCCGGTGTGAAAACTATTATTTTCGAAAGGAATATTTTTCCCGTCATAAACAAGGGGTTTTACAGAGGGATGGTAATTACCTTCATGAATATCGATGGGAACAATATGGAACCCTTTTTCTTTCAACAGATGCGCTGCAAGACCGTTTCCGGAGCCAATATCCAGTATGGGAGAATCCTTTGGCAATAAAGTTAGTAAAGGACTTATCTTTTTAGCAACGAAAGGTCTTCCTATACTGTTAAAATAGAGTTTTCTGAAAAGCGGAACCTTATGAATTATGTATAATATCAATACTGCAAGTGATAAGAGGCAGCAAAGTTATCTTTTTTTGAAAATTAAAGAAGCAGAATTTATACAATACCGCAAACCTGTTGGTGTAGATGGTGCGTCGTCGAATAAATGCCCTAAATGCGCTTCACATCGCGCACAGTGAATTTCATTTCTGGCATATCCAATTTCATAATCGGTATCGGAAGCGATATTTTTAGCATTTATAGGTTGATAATAACTCGGCCAACCTGTTCCTGAATCAAATTTATGTTGAGAATCAAATAAGGGTATTCCGCACCCTACACAGTAATAAATTCCATCTTCATGATTATCGTGAAATGCATTGTTGAACGCTCTTTCCGTTCCTGCTTGTCTTGCAACGTAAAATTGTTGCTCTGTCATGATTTTTTGCCATTCGGCATCAGTTTTGGTGATTTTAACTCCATCCCAAATATAATCCGGTGACTCCAATGTAACCATTATCTCCTGTTCAGTAGAATCTACGGATGATTTTGATTCTAAATTACTTGTATTACTCTGTCCGCAACTGAAAATTGCCGGTAGCAAGGCAATTGTTAAAATCATCAAATGCTTTTTCATGATGTTATAGGTGCTTGGTATAGACATATAAACGAGGTTTTTGTTTCTTTGGATTTCAAACAAAAATTTTTGAAAATAGTTTCCAAAATTGCGGAATACGACAAACCATCAAATAACCCTAAAATAGATTTTTGTGAAAATTGCATATGCTTAAATGTAAAATTATTTTAACAATATTGTTTCTCGTTCTGATTTTGCAGATCATTTTAGTTGAGCCCCTTACAGACCAACAAAAACAGAATAACCGTATCAAATCAAAAACAAGAGCAAGAGTAGAACATA
>CAZXBG010000032.1:0-31705 GCA_964638865.1 uncultured Chitinophagales bacterium
CATTACTCATTACTCATTACTCATTACTCATTACTCATTACTCATTACTCATTCCGTGAGAGGTGAGTTAACACTCTGCTCCGAATAAAATATCTTAACAATTTCTAGATAGACAGGGGTCATTGGTTAGCACAAAAAAATTAATAAATAAAAATCAAAAAATAATAAATATCAATCGGATCGTTACCATGAAACTTTTGCAAACCACAAAAACAACTCTGAATTCAGCTACCTAATTTACAACACAACCTATTGCACTAATAATTAATAAAAGTCCCAACTTTCGAAAAACAATCCCGATACCAGCTCCCCGATACCATTCCTCACTTTATCACAAATGATTTTAACACCCTGTGTTCCTCATTAATAATGTGAGCATGATAAATTCCGCTTGGTAATTTTTCGAGTGGAATGTCAATGATGTAATTTAGGGATGTGTTTAACGAATAAATATTTTGTCCAAACGAGTTGAGTATATTTATTTGTGTATCCCCGTTTAATAAATGGAAATCTAAACTTATAAATTCACCGGCAGGATTTGGAAACAATTTTATTTGATCCGCTATAAATGATTCTTCAATTCCATCAAGATAAATATCCAATTGATCACTCAACGCCTCACAGCCGTCTGCTGAGTAAACGATCACCGAATAAGTTCCTGTTTCTGTTGCGGTATAAGTTGATGATGTTGCACCCGGAATTATTTCACCATTCAATAACCATTGGTAAGTTGTTCCGCCGCTTGCAGTTAATGTAGCACCAGTTGCTGTAATATCAGTAACAGGTAATGGAGATACAAACACGGTAACTGTATCAATTCCGGTACAACCATCAGCATCTGTACCTGTTAAATAATACGTTGTTGTTGTTGTTGGGAATGAATAGGGATCATTAACATAAGGATCATCTAAAAATGCAACAGGAAACCAACTATAAGTTGATGCACCATCCCCACTTAATTGTACACTGTCGCCAATACAAATCGTTTGATCCTGTCCTGCATCCACTGCAACAGAGCAGGCGGCATCCACACAACAATTTCCACCATCGGTCATATTGTAGGAACCACTGAATATTCCATATTGAAAATATCCGTAACGTATACTTCCGCCTAATTCAGTTAAAAAATAATCAGTTGCCTGATCAACAGTGTTGCAACCACCGGGTATATATGCAGTATCGCATTCATATGCACAAACCATATAATCGTTGCCGTCTTCATCAAATAATGTTACGGGTGGATATACTAAAATATCTACTAAACCTGCTGCAACACCTGTTACACTTGTAGTCAGGTCGTTATTATATCCTGCATAAAGTACCTGGGTTACATTGGCAGCATAAGCACCCGTAATTGTTACATGAAAATCCTCATAAGAACACAATCCAATTCGGATATCAGGAATATTTTCATCAATATTTATCGTAAAATCACCACCATCATAATTGGAGTAAATTATCAGATTTCCGGCCGGGTTACAAATACCTTGTGCTTGTAAGTTGAAAGCACAAGTAATGAACGCTAAAGTCAAGAGGAGTATATTTTTTTTCATAATCGTATTTGTATTTGTCAAAAATAAAGCATTTTTAAATAAAAAAACATTTCGGGTTCCTTAAATCTAATTTACTTTTCTCCGGAGTGCAGTAGTTTTTATTTTCGCCTCCATTTACATTTCTTTTACAATTAAAGTATAAGTGACGCAAGGCGGGTTTTTAGATTTGTGGTTTCGTGAATCTAATTGGAAGTATACATGAGAGTGGGGGAGAACACATATAAAATTTTACTTACCTTATTTTTTGCCGGTATTTGTTGTATTCCGGAGGCGGAAGCGCATGTAAAGTGGTTTACTGATGGTAGTTATGCAGACAGACCTTTGCGACTTGGAGAGGTTACCGAAGGTAGGTTTTTTTACGGATTAATGGCTTTATGTCTGTTAACTGTAATTCTTGGTGTTTGGTTAGATAGCAGGATTTCAAAATCAGGTTGGTACAATAAAATTGACAATTGGCTTGAAACGAGAAAATCGTTTGCACCCATTGTTTTAAGAGTTGCGGCGGCCATGGTGCTTATTTTATCGTGGCAGAGCAATGCAATGATAGTTCCTACTATTCCAATACCTAAGGAGTATGCATGGTTGGGATGGTTTCAGTTCGTTCTGGCGTTTTGCCTTCTTATACCTAAATTGGTTCCTATTGGTGGTCTTGGTATTGTTGTAATCTGGGTAATAGGAAATATTACGCTTCACCCTTTCCATATGCTCGATTATTTAATGATCGCAGGTTGTGGTATTTACTTGATATTCAGTAGTTTACGAAATGCTAAATACCATGATATCGGTGTTGTAATTCTTTATATAACAGTTGGTTTTTCATTGTGTTGGGTAGCTTTAGAAAAATTCATTTACCCAAATTGGGCGTTATTCCTCATAAAGGAACACCCGAAATTGGCTATGGGGCTCAATTTCAATTTTTTTCTAGAATCTATTGGTTTTGTGGAGTTTGGACTCGGATTTTTGCTTCTGATATGTTTTCTGCAGCGCCCATTGGCAATTACTATCACCATTGTTTTTTTTATAACATCTTCCATATTCGGAAAGGTAGAAATAATAGGTCATACCATGATACATGGTGCACTTATTGTGTTTTTGCTGGAAGGTCCGGGAAAATATTATATTAAACTCAGAGGGAAATTTAAGAATGTTTATAGAAGGATGGCCTTTGCAGCAGTAACTTTCGTTGCGCTGTTTGCAGGTTTGGTTATGGGTTATTCAGAATTGGCGAACACAAAATATGAAAAAAAATTGGAGTTTCTGGCAAAAAAACCAAATAACAAAGGGGGTCAAATAGAACTTGCCGGTTATCCAAAATCAGAATTGCCGAGTATTTGGATGGAAATTAAGCCTGATGTTATTAGTGGATATAATATTCAATTCAATACTATAAAATTTAATTTCACCCCGGATAAGATCAATACGGAACATTTGATGGGAGAGGGATTTGTGAATTTGTACGTCAATGGCGAGAAAGTGTCACGTGTATATAGCGATAAATTTCACCTCGACCTTAGAGAACCCGGAACTTACGAAATTGTTGCAACGCTCAATTCAAATATGCAAAGGGAATATTGTATAAGAGGCACACCTATATCGGCTAAGGAAACTATCGTTATTGACGATAATTAGCTATAACCTTTTGTTATGTTGAAAAGGACAGGTGCTTTTTAACTGCTGTTTATTACATTTGCCAATATGACTGAAGTTGATATTTTCATTCCTTGTTTTATAGATCAGCTGTTTCCGGAAACCGGGTTTAATATGGTGAAGGTTTTAGAAAAGGCGGGTTGCAAAGTGCATTATAACCCCAATCAAACCTGTTGTGGTCAACCATCTTTCAATGCCGGACATTGGAAAGAGATGGAAGATGTAGGTAAGAAATTTTTAGCAGATTTTGCAAATTCCGACCGTTCTGTTGTAGGTCCTTCAGGATCTTGTGTTGGGTTTGTTAGAAATTTTTATGGTGAATTATACGCAAATACGCCTGTTCATAATTATCATAAAAATTTGAAGAAAAACCTCTTTGAATTCAGTGAATTTATAGTAGACGTGTTAAAAGTGACAGATTTGGGTGGCAAACTAAACGCAAAGATCACCTATCACGATGCTTGTGGAGCTCTGCGCGAATGTAAAATAAAAGAAGCTCCAAGAAAACTTCTTTCCAATATTAAGGGTTTAGAAATAATTGAGATGCAAAATGCAGAGACTTGTTGCGGATTTGGTGGAACCTTTGCAGTAAAATTTGAACCAATTTCAACTGGAATGGCGGATTCAAAAGTATATGATGCTTTGGCGACAGGTGCCGAATATATTGTTTCCACAGACTATTCCTGTTTGATGCATATTGATGCGTATATCAAAAAACAAAACAAAAATATAAAAGTGATGCATCTCGCCGATCTACTTGCTTTGAGTTTGGGATGAAAATGCATTTTTTGTTTTTAGGAAATTATTCAGATTAATAATCGGTTAAAAAAAATATTTTATGACCTCCTTTGCAGAAATTGAGTTGCAGATAAATAAATATAAGGAGCGCGGACTTTCGTTATTCAGCAGTTCTTCTTTTCAAACACATAGTGCTGTTTTATTGCATTTGATCTCCAGAATCGATAAGTCGATACCTGTTTATTTTCTGCATACCGGATTTCATTTTCCGGAAACCATAATGTATAAAAACCAAATCACCGAATTATTCGGAATTAATACGATAGAACTTAAATCATCTACTCCGAAATTAATGCAGGTAGATGAACATGGAAAGTTTCTATTTACCAGCGATCCTGATTATTGTTGTTATTTAAATAAAATACAACCTTTGGAACCTGCATTGGATTCTTTTGATGTATGGATCAACGGCGTTCGTGCTGACCAAAATGCAAATAGGGCTACTTTTAATTTGGAAGAAAAAACGAATCATAAGGCATTTCGTTTTCACCCTATGTTAAATTGGACAAATAAAATGATTTATGCCTATATACGTGAATTTGACATCCCCAAACATCCACTTGATGAAAAGGGTTATTTAAGTGTAGGTTGTGAGCCCTGTACCCGGAAGATCAACCCGGAGTTTATGCTGGATGAACGCCAGGCGAGATGGTACGGAATGAATAAAACAGAATGTGGGTTACACACCGAATTAATTAAAAAATGAATATATTAATAACAGGCGGAGCCGGATATATTGGGTTTGCATTGGCAGAAAAACTGGCCGAAAATGCTTCGGTGGATAAAATTATATTGTATGATAATTTAAGTCGGCACAATGAGAATGTTTTTTTTGGCAAACTGATACACCATGAAAAATTTCACCTTATTCGCGCTGATATACTGGACGGAAGAAAATTAAATGCTGCATTAAAAAATATCGATATCGTTTATCATCTTGCAGCAAAGGTTATTACACCTTTCGCAAATCAGGATCCCCATTTTTTTGAGCAGATAAATCATTGGGGCACTTCTGAACTGGTGGATGCAGTAGAGAAAAACAATATTAAAAAATTGTTTTATCTGAGTAGTGCATCTGTTTATGATAGAATAATTGAAGAAGCAACAGAGGATACAATTCCAAACCCGAATACCTATTATGGAATTTCAAAATTACGCGGGGAAGAACATGTACATCGTTTATTAAATATTCCCTCAAAATATATAATAAGATGTGGTAATGTATACGGATATAGCAAATCAATGCGTTTTGATGCTGTGATAAACAATTTCATGTTGCAGGCGAATTTTGAAAATAAGATATCCATTCACGGAACTGGTGCACAAACGAGGGCCTTTATTCATATTGAAAATGCTGCCGAAGCGCTGGCTAATATGTTGAAAACTGAAATGCTTTCGGGAACATTTAATCTCGTAACTAAAAACCTCGCTGTGAATGATATTGCAGAAGTTGTGTTGACCCTGTATCCAACCTGTGAGAGAATATTTATAAATCAGCATTTAAATCTCGGAAGCATACATGTAAGTGTAAACTCTAAACTTTGGGATCATATTTCAATACTTGAAAATTCGCTATTGGAAGAACTTACTGCATTTAAGGAAAAATTTGCTTTCGCAAGAAATATTTAATTATTAGCTAACATTAGAATGCAGACAATTCATACCATATTAAAAGAGTATTACGGGTATGACAAGTTTCGACCATTACAAGAAGATATCATTAATGCTGTTTTAGCCGGGCAGGATACACTTGCCCTTTTGCCAACAGGTGGAGGTAAATCCTTGTGTTTCCAAATTCCTGCATTATATCTTGAAGGCATTTGTATAGTTGTTACACCGCTCATCGCATTAATGAAGGATCAGGTGCATAATCTTAAAAAAAGAAATATTGAAGCAATTGCGATCTACAGTGGTATGAGTTATAAAGAAACTGATGCTGCTTTGGATAGTTGCGTTTATAAGGATATTAAATTTTTGTATGTCTCACCCGAACGTTTACTTACCGAAATGTTTAAGGAACGGGTAAAAAAAATGAAACTCAATCTTATTGCAATTGATGAAGCACATTGTATCTCTCAATGGGGTTACGATTTCAGACCACCTTATTTGCAAATTGCAGAGTTGCGACCTTTGTTTCCAAAAGTATCTGTTATTGCACTCACCGCTTCTGCAACTACTAAAGTGTGTGAGGATATTCAGGATAAATTACAATTTAAAAAAAGAAATATATTTCGCTCCAGTTTTGTGCGTCCGAATTTGAGTTTTATTGTTCGGGAAACAGATAACAAGGAAGAAAAATTAATTGAAATTTTAAGAAATGTGCCGGGAACAGGAGTGGTATATGTTCGCAATAGAAAAAAAACAAAAGAAATTGCTGAATTTTTACTCCGAAAAAAAATAAGTGCAAATTTTTACCATGCCGGACTTGAACACGAAGTGCGTAATACAAGGCAGGAAAACTGGATCAATAACAAGACCAGGGTTATTGTTTGCACCAATGCATTTGGAATGGGAATCGACAAACCCGATGTGCGTATTGTGGTACATTTGGATATACCTGAAAGTTTGGAGGCTTATTATCAGGAAGCCGGAAGAGCTGGCAGAGATGGGTACAAGGCTTATGCCGGATTATTGTTTGATGAACATGATATTATTGCACTAAAAGAATTTTTAGATAAACAATTTCCTGATATCACTTTTATAAGAAATGTTTATCATCAGTTAGGGAATTATTTTCAATTGGCATTTGGAGCAGGGGAGGCAGAAAATTTTGATTTCGACCTCATGGAGTTTTGTAAACAATTTCAGCTTAAACCTGCAGAAACTAAAAGTGCTTTGAAAATAATAGAACAAAATAATTATATCTATGTAAGTGATGCATTAAATAAATTGTCGGGTATCTATATTCCGGTTGATCGGGAAACAATTTATCGATTTCAAATAGAAAATATACAATTTGAACCTATAATTAAACTTATTTTGCGAACTTCCCCTGGTGTATTCGATAATAGCATGCCAATTCACGAACGGGAACTTGCATACCATTTATCTATCAGTATTGAGAAAGTAATGGAGATACTCCATTTTTTGCACGACCACGGAATGTTAGAATACACACCTGTAAAAACAAAACCACAACTCACTTTTGTAAAAGCGCGTGTAAATGCGGCGCAATTGGCAATTGACCAAAAATTGTTGGCCCATTTAAAACAAACCGCAGAAAACAGGTATAATGCCATTACCAAATATGTAAGAAATAAGTCGGAATGCAGAGTTAAAAATTTATTGCGTTATTTTGATGAGGAAACAGCAAATTGCGGACAATGCGACATTTGCATTGAAAAGGGAAAGTTAGATTTAACGGAAAAAGAATTTGATCTTATTTTTCTGTGGATGGAAGAACAATTAAAAACAAAGGTGATGATGCCGGAGGAACTATTTAAGTTAAAGTTGCCGGTAAGGAAAGAAAAGGTTGCGGAGGCTTTGAGTTTTTTAACGGATAATAAAAAAATAAAACATACTAAAGATAATCTTCTTATCTGGTGCGCATGAAAAAAATAGTTTTTACTGTTACAAACGATATTACTTATGATCAACGGATGGAGCGTATTTGCACCTCCCTCAGCAGTAAATATTATGATGTGACACTCATTGGTTTTTTTAAAAAAAGATCTGTAAAGCCTGAAAACAAACCTTATAAACAAATACGACTTCCTGTTTTTTTCAGAAAAGGCAAATTGTTTTACCTAGAGTATAATTTCCGTTTATTTTGGTATTTGGTATTTAAAAAATATGACATTTATTGCGGCGTTGATCTTGATACGCTTTTACCTGTTTATTTAAATTCGCGGATTAAAAGGAAACCCTGTGTGTATGATGCGCATGAATATTATACAGAATTGCCGGAGATCGTGGACAGACCGCTTATCAAAAAAATGTGGACCTTATTGGAGCGGTTTTTATTACCCCGAATAAAATATAATTATACGGTGGGATATTCTATTGCTGAAACATTGTCCAAAAAATATAAACAGCCATATATCGTTGTCAGAAATGTCCCACTTCTGTCAGAAAACGAACAGTATGTAAACAAACAAAATTTCATTTTATACCAAGGGGCATTAAACAAAGGCCGGGGACTTGAGAATTTAATGTTGGCTATGGAAAACATCGATACACAATTGTATATTGCTGGTGAAGGTGATCTCTCTAAAGAATTAAGAAGTTTTGCAGCCCAATTACCTCATGCAAAAAAGATTCGTTTTTTGGGTTATGTTCGTCCTGCCGAATTAAAACAATATACATTTCAGGCTAAACTCGGGGTAAATTTTATAGAAAATATGGGATTGAGTTATTACTTTTCACTTTCCAATAAATTTTTTGATTATATACATGCAGGTTTACCTCAGGTAACCATGAATTTTCCTGAATATAAAAAATTGAATGATCAATACAAGGTTGCATTGTTGATAGATGATCTTGAACCGGTTACTATTTCAACTAGTATCAATAAGCTGTTGGCAGATACTACATTATATTCTACATTAAAAAATAATAGTATTATTGCAGCCAAGGAGCTGAACTGGCAAAAAGAGGAGATATCTTTACTTAAATTTTACGATGATATCCGCTGAAACACATATTAATATTATTTCCTTTGATGTACCCTTTCCTCCGGACTACGGTGGGGTTATAGATGTATTTTACAAGATAAAAGCCCTCTTTGATGCAGGAATAAAAGTGCATTTGCATTGTTTTGAATACGGCAGAGGAAAAGCACCTGAACTTAATGCAATTTGTGAAGAGGTAATTTATTACAAAAGAGATAAAATGTGGAAGGGTTTTTTATCTGATAAACCTTTTATTGTTCAAACAAGAAATAGTAAAGAACTCAAAAATAACTTATTAAAAAATAATTTTCCGGTGTTATTTGAAGGGTTGCACTGTTGTTATTTTTTGGCGGATGAATTTTTAAGAAATCGCTTGAGGATGGTTCGAATGCACAACGACGAGGCAAAATATTATATCGACCTTGCTAATAGAGAAACAGGTTTTGTAAAAAAGGTGTATTATTTTGCAGAATATCGTCGTTTGATTAAATACGAAAGAGTGTTAGAATTTGCGGATACAATTTTTTGTATTTCTCCAAAGGAAACAACTCAGTATCAAAATAAATTTAGGGGTGTAAAATATCTTGCACCATTTCATGGTAATATAAAAATTAATAGTTTAACGGGAAAAGGCACTTATATTTTATATCACGGAAACCTCGGGGTAAGTGAAAATAACGAAGCTGCCCTATTTTTATTGAAACATATTTTTAATAGTTTGCAAATACCCTTTATAATTGCAGGAAATAATCCTTCTGAACAATTAAAAAAAGTATGTTCAGGTTTACACCATGTCAAAATTATTGAAAATCCTGATAGTGTACAAATGCATAAACTTATCAGCGAAGCACAAATTAATTTACTCCCAACTTTTCAGAATACCGGCATTAAACTAAAATTACTCAATGCCTTATTTAACGGCAGATTCTGTATTGTGAACAGTATTATGGCTGATTACACAGGTTTGGAAAAGTATTGTTTATCGGCAGATGAACCTCAAAAAATGATTGAATTAATTACCCAGACAATGGAGCTGAACTTTACTGCTGAAATGATAAGTAAACGATATGAATTAATTAAGGAATTTTCTGATACTGAAGAGGTAAAAAAAATAATTACACTGTTGCAGCTGCCCCTTCCTGAATAAGTTGTCCATTTACGGTGCGTAAAATCCTCATTGGAAATTTTTCCAGAATATTATAATTATGTGTTGCCATTAATATTGTGGTATTGTATTCTTGATTTAAAAACCGCAAAAGTTGCATAATATCATCGGAAGTTTCAGGATCCAGATTTCCGGTTGGTTCATCGGCAATTATCGCTATTGGATCATTAATAATTGCTCTTGCAATTACAACTCTTTGTTGTTCGCCACCAGAAAGTTCATGTGGCATTTTGAATCCTTTCGATTGTAATCCCACACGTTTTAACGCTTCATCAATTTTGAGGCGAATAAGTGCCCTATCATTTGTACCGGTGGCCCTTAATACGAATTCCAGATTATCATCTACCGATCTATCCATCAATAACTGAAAATCCTGAAATATAATACCGAGTTTTCTCCGCAAAAATGGAACTGTTTTCCAAGTGAGGGTAGAAAGGTTGAAACTTGCAACCTGAGCACTTCCTGAGCGTAATTTCAGGTCGCCATAGATCGTTTTTAATAAACTGCTTTTTCCCGATCCCGTTTTTCCGATCAGATACACAAATTCACCATGGGAGATCGTAAAGGTTACATCACTCAATACCAAAGTTTTGCCTTGAAAAATATTTACCTCAGAAAAAATGATATCGTTATTCATATTCAAAACTTTAGAGCGAAGTTAATTTCAAAAAATAAATATGAACAAAAACTTATTCACACCATTTAATAGTATTGTAACGTAATTTTGTGTGATGAAATTGGAAAATGACCTTTTATTAAGGACAGCGAATAAAGAAAAAGTAGAAAGGCCACCCGTTTGGTTAATGCGACAGGCAGGAAGAATATTACCTGAATACAGAGCTTTACGTGAAAAAGTGAAAGGTTTTAAGAACCTTGTGGAAAATCCGGAGTTAGTTTGTGAGGTTACCCTACAACCGGTAAAAGCCCTGGGGGTAGATGCAGCGATATTGTTTTCTGATATTCTCGTAATACCAGAAGCCATGGGTCTCCCATATCAAATGGTGGAGTCGAAGGGCCCTTGGTTTGAAAACACAATTGATACACCGGAAGATATTTTGAAACTTAAGATCGCGGAACCTGGCCAGGATCTGAAGTTTGTGACAGACGGAATTGTTCTCCTTAAAAATGAATTAAACAGTAAAATACCCCTTATTGGTTTTGCCGGTGCTCCCTGGACCATTTTCTCCTATATGATAGAGGGAAAAGGCTCAAAAACATTCTCCAAAGCCAGAACTTTCCTCTATCAGCATCCGCAAGCATCGCATCAACTGCTCGAAATGATCACAGAATCAACCATTAAGTACCTTCAGGCGCAGATAAATGCAGGGGTTAATATTATTCAGGTGTTCGACAGTTGGGGAGGAATTTTATCGCCGCACCAATACAACACTTTTTCATTGCCCTATATCGAAAAAATTTGCAATGCAGTGCACGGAGTTCCAAAAATTGTATTCGCAAAAGGTGCATTTTTTGCAAGAAAAGCCCTTGCAGATATCAATTGTGATGTGATAGGTTTAGATTGGAACATGGATATTTCAGAATCAAAAAGTATCATCGGTAATAAAAAGGTATTGCAGGGAAATCTTGATCCTTGTGTGCTTTTTGCAGATTCTACGGAAGTAAAACGGGCCACAAACGAGATGCTTCAGCTTTTCGGATCACATCATATCGCTAATCTCGGACATGGGGTATATCCCGATACACCCTTAGATAATGTGAAGTGCTTTGTAGATACTGTTAAAGCTTATACCTATAAAAATTAATCGGCAATAAGTAGTTTATTTTGTCTGCTTTCGGAGTAATATTTTCGGAAATCAGGACTTATTTAGACTGAAATTTTATTCCGTCTGAAATATTATATTTGTAATAATTTATGTATTAAAATCTCGCCACTTTTATAAATTTATGTTGCAGGTTAAAGACCTAAAATGTTGATATTAAAGCATTCCCGAAAAGCATAAACCCAAACTTTGTTTATCTTTAAGCCCTATTATGCTTAGTGAACTGCTTATTATTTTAGTTTTAATTTTGTTGAATGGTATACTTGCCATGAGTGAAATTTCCATGGTGAGTGCTAAAAAGATTCGCCTCGATAATCTTGCCAAAAGAGGAGATATTCGGGCAAAAAGAGCGCTGAAATTGCATAATGAACCTGCAAAATTTCTCAGCACTGTTCAAATTGGAATAACGCTCATCAGTATTTTAACAGGTATTTTTTCAGGAGCGGAGATCAAATCTATCGTGGAAGGATGGCTGCTGAATGTTGGAGTAATCGCGGAATATGCTGGTACTATTGCATTAATTTTAGTTTTGATCGTCATCACTTCATTCTCCCTTATTGTTGGTGAATTGGTTCCTAAAAGAATTGGAATGCGTTTCCCGGAACCCATTGCAATGACATTGGCGGGACCCATGTTGGTTTTGTCGGGAATCACAAAACCCTTTGTTTGGTTTTTAACCAGATCGAGTGATGTATTAATCAAAATTCTTGGTGTAAAAGCCGCCAGCGACGATCAGGTTACGGAGGAAGAAATTAAAGCAATGATCCAACAAGGTACAAATACAGGAGAAATTGACGAAATAGAACAAGATATTGTAGAAAGAGTATTTCATTTAGGTGATCGCAAGATCGGAAGTTTAATGACCCACAGGGATGATATTATTTGGCTTGACGTAAACGAACCAATGGAAAAAATTCTCGCAGATATTGAAAGTGAAGTACATAGTATTTACCCAGCATGTGATACCGAATTTGATAATGCCTTAGGTATAGTTTATATCAAAGATCTTTTTATTGCCGATGCGAGAAAGAGTTTAAATAATTTGCGCGATCTTGTAAAACCCGTTTTGTATCTTCCGGAAAATAATACTGCATATACCGTTCTCGCTAAATTTAAAGAGTCGAAGATACACTATGCATTAATTGTGGACGAATATGGCAGAACACAGGGTATGGTAACCATCAACGATATTCTGGAAGCGCTTGTAGGTGAATTTGATGAATTGAATTTGCCCGGATATTCCATTATTCCGCGCGAAGATGGTTCTTTTTTGGTAGATGCTGCGCTTCCGTTTTACGATTTTATTAAATATTTTGAAATGGAAGATGAATTTGAAATGTTGGATGAACTGGAATACAATACGCTGGCGGGATTTATTTTGCATCAAATGGAACGAATTCCTGAAGAAGGAGAGAAACTCGACTGGAAACAATATGAATTTGAAATTTTAGATATGGATTCTACACGCATAGATAAAGTTTTGTTCATGAAAAAATAATAACACAACGCTGTTGATCAATACTAAAAATACTATTGGAATGAAACTCATTGCAGACAGCGGATCTACAAAAACGGATTGGGTATTAATTGATAAGGATAATGCAATAATTAAAACATTTTCTACAAAGGGTCTAAACCCTAATATTTTAACAGATGAAAAGATTGTTAAAGAATTAAAAGAGGAAATTCAATTAACAGCACTTTGTGAATCACATTTGGAGCTATTTTTTTATGGTGCAGGATGTTCAGGTTCCAATAATTTGCACAGAATGCAGAACATGCTGCATTCCTTTTTTACAAATGCAACAATAGCAGTAAAATCCGATATGGAAGCAGCCGTGTACGCCACCTGCGGGGATAAGCCGGCTATTGTAGCAATTCTGGGAACGGGTTCAAATGCCTGTTTATTTACAAGCGATGAAATTACCGGAGCAGATTATAGTCTGGGGTATATTTTAGGTGATGAAGGCAGTGGAAATTATTTCGGAAAAATACTATTGCGGGATTATTTTTATGGTGAATTACCTCGGGATCTTACAGTGAAATTCATGGAGAAATTTGAAATAACGAGAGCAGATGTAATCCAAAGAGTTTATAAAGAGTCATTCCCCAACGAATTTATTGCTTCTTTTCTTCCATTTTATACTGAAAATATAAAACATATCTATTTCGAAAATATTATTTCAAACGGATTGAAGATTTTTTTGCGAATTTATATTCAGCGATTTAAGGAACATTCCACATTGCCAATACATTTTGTTGGATCAGTGGCGTTTTATTTTAATGATAAATTAAATGAACTATGTTCAAAAAATAATTTAAAGATTGGTAAAATAATAAAATCTCCAATTACCCAATTAGCAGAATATCATATTAATAAAAACAAAAAATAGCGCCATAAAAAATGCTTCCAAAAATACATTTTAAAGAAACGCGGTCCTACCAAAAATTAGTTACTGAATTTGAAAGGATAAAGAATAAACATTTGCGTGATATTTTTTTAGCAGATAAACTTCGTTTTGAAAAATTCAACATTCAACTGGAAGAATTGATTTTCGATTACTCCAAAAACAGAATGGATGATGTTATTATTGCGCAGTTGATTTCAATGGCGGAGGAATTAAAACTTCCTGATGCAATTGAGTCAATGTTTAACGGGGAAAAGATCAATGAAACCGAGAACAGAGCAGTTTTACATACAGCTTTGAGAAATTTTTCGGAGGAAAGCCTTTATGTAGATAATGAAAACATTATTCCCGGAATTCGCGAAGTGCAGGAAAAAATGAAATTATTTTCCAACGATATTCTTTCCGGAAAATTAACGGGATATACAGGAAAACAATTTACCGATATTGTAAATATAGGCATAGGAGGGTCTGATCTTGGTCCATACATGGTTTGTGAAGCCTTAAAACATTATAAGGTTCCGCATTTAAATATACATTTTGTTTCTAATGTTGACGGCACACATATCACCGAAACATTAAATAAATTAAACCCTGAAACAACGTTATTTTTAATTGCATCTAAAACATTTACTACGCAGGAAACCATGACCAATGCGCACACTGCGCGAAATTGGTTTATGAATTCTGCTCTGGCTGAAAAATTTATTGCTGACCATTTTGTTGCATTATCCACGGCAGAAAAAGAAGTTGTAGAATTTGGCATCAATAAAAATAATATGTTTGGATTTTGGGACTGGGTAGGAGGAAGATATAGTTTATGGAGCGCGATTGGTTTGTCCATTTGTCTTGCAATTGGGTATGAAAATTTTGAACAACTATTAAAAGGAGCGGAGGCAGCAGATAAACATTTTAGAAAAACGGAATTTAAAAATAATATTCCGGTGCTTATGGGATTACTCGGTTTTTGGTATACCGAATTTTTTAATTTCAAAACTTGTGCAGTTATTCCTTACGATCAATATTTACACCGATTTACTGCATACCTTCAGCAAGCCGATATGGAAAGTAATGGAAAATCGGTTGACCGTTTTGGTAATAGGGTTCAATACTCTACCGGGCCTGTTGTATGGGGCGAGCCGGGAACAAATGGCCAACACGCATTTTTTCAATTGATGCATCAGGGCACGGATATTATTCCTGCAGATTTTATTGCCCCGGCAATTTCTTTAAATAAGGTAGGGGATCATCATAACATTTTATTATCCAATTTTTTTGCGCAGACTGAAGCTCTTATGAATGGAAAAACTGCGGAAGAAGTAAAAGCAGAACTAAAATCAAAGGGATTTAGTGAAACAGAAATTGAATTTCATTTTCCGTTCCGTGTTTTTGAAGGAAACAGGCCAACTAATACTTTATTATTAAGTAAAATAACACCCTATAATTTGGGAACACTGATCGCTATTTATGAACATAAAATATTTGTTCAGGGAATTATCTGGAACATTTTCAGTTTCGATCAATGGGGCGTAGAACTGGGGAAAAAATTAGCATCAGCAATTTTACCGGAATTAAAAACAGACCAGATGATAACATCACATGATGCATCCACAAATGGGTTGATTGCAGCAACAAAAAAATGGGGGAGTAGTTAAGAGTCTGCCTTTCCTTCCGATTTCTGCACTTTTTAAAGGGAAAAAAATCACATCGTCACCCTTTTTTATTCCACAATACGGATGAAAAAATAAGCCACGAAGCCACGAATAAAAAATAATAAACAATAAATAATATGCAAACAACCCCACCCTACGGCTGTTCATTCGTGCATTCGTGGCAACCCTTTTTTCTTCACTTCACCAACTACTAATTCGGAAGTGAATATTATTGATGGGATTCCTTCCCTCAGACCTCACAGGTTTTTGAAACCTGTGAGGTCGAGGGCTGTTCATTCCTGGCAACCTATTTTTCTCCACAATACGGAAGTAAAAATTAGCCACGAACGCGCTTGCCAAAGTCGTCGGGCAGGTGCACGAATAAAGAATAAAAAATACATTCTAAGTGAGTTGTTATTCCCCTAAAATAATTGCATAAGCATTTTGAATATGTGCAATCAGATCGCTTGCAATTAAATTTTGACCATCAGTTTCATTTAAAGCAATATCACCTGCTAATCCATGTAAATAAACGCCAAGGATTGCTGCATTTGCTGGTGCATATTTTTGTGCAAGTAATCCGGTTATTATTCCCGTCAATACATCTCCGGTTCCGGCTGTTGCCATTCCTGCATTACCGGTGGAATTGAAGTAAAGATTTCCATCAGGCATAGCAATTATAGTATAAGCTCTTTTGTAAACTATTATACAATTGTATTTTATTGAATTTTCTGAAATTAAGACAATCAATTCGTCCCAAGAATTATAGGAGCCAAATAAACGCTCAAATTCTTTCGGATGCGGTGTAAGAATAGAATTTTGAGGCATCTGTGTTAATAATTCCTTGTTATTGGCTATACAATTTAGTGCATCAGCATCTATTACAATTGGGAATGAAATAAGAGGAAAAATTGTTTTGAACAATTCCGCTATTTCAGCAGATGCACCCAAACCCGGTCCTATTCCTAAAACGTTGAATTTGCCTTTTTTTATTTGTTCCTGAATTGTCTGAAATGGTATCGATATTAATTCCGGATGATCAATTGCTATTTTATCGGAGGAGAGCGTTACTAATCCCGCACCTGTTGTGAGACATGCCATTCCACAGAGTTGTGCAGCTCCCGTCATGCCCGTAGAACCTGCAATAATTAATGCATGGCCATAACTTCCTTTATGAGAAAAGGTATTTCTTTCCGAAATGATCCCATCTAAATTTTCTTCTATTATAAAATGGAAGTTTGTTTTGCAATGTGCAATAAAATTTTGTGATAGCCCTATCTTTTTGATCATCCATTCGCCAATATATTTCTTATTTTCCGGAAAGAAAAAACTCAGTTTTGGCAATTCAAATGAAAAGGTAATATCAGCTTCTACACAAGGGTGTTCAGATGGTGCATCAGCAAATAAACCCGAGGGCATATCAATTGAAATTTTAAAAGAATCCGTTTTATTTAAACGTGTGATGGCTTCCTTGTAGATCCCTTCAGGAAATCTGTTTAAACCTGTCCCAAAAATACAATCCAGAATACAATCGCAATCCGCAACAGGCAATAATATACTTTGGTCAAAAGATTTGATTTTATCCGGTGCAACTTTTAGAAATCTGGTATAATTCAATGTAAAATCGTCACTCGCTTTTGTTGTATCACCAACAATTATAACTTGAACCTTTTTACCGTTTAAAATTAAGTGACGTGCTATACATAACCCATCTCCACCATTGTTTCCGGTGCCACAATAAATTTGAACAGACTCAAAAAAATTAAAATGTGCCGAAAACCAATTGCTAAATACTTTAGAAGCGCGTTCCATTAATTCGCTGCTGTGCAATTGTTGCTCCCTTATTGTGAATACATCTGTTTCGCGAATTTGTTGTGCTGATAATATTTTCATAATACGCGTTTTATGATACGCAGTTTATGGGTATATTTTTTTAATTCTTTATTAAAAATACCATAATGATCAATGGTATCTAAACGCACCGATCCGGAAGCGTGAATAATTTGATCATTGTTTAAAATAATACCGGTATGTGAAATTTTTTCATCTTCATTATCAAAAAAAGCTAAGTCACCCTCCCTGGCTTCATTTATAAAATGAATTGTTTTCCCCATTTCCGCTTGTTGATATGCATCTCTTGGAAGATTAATTCCATATAATTTAAAAACGATCTGGGTTAATCCTGAACAATCTATTCCGAAAGGACTTCTTCCTCCCCATTGATAGGGAGCATTTAAAAATTTGAGTGCAAATTTTCTGATATGTTCCCCGTTGCTCAGGTTCAAATTTTCATTTACTGCCTGTCCCGAATAAACGAATTTTTCTTTTCCAAGTTTAAAATTCATTCCGTCAAAATCATATAAAGTGCTTCCTATTAAAATGGGAAAACTTTTATCGTTGTTGGTAATTGTGAAAACTAATTCTGCCGCTACCGACTTTGACGATTTCATAAGCTTTTCTGTTTCAACATCACTGAGAATACAATGTTGTTTCTCATGTATCCAACCGCTATATTGATCAAAATCGGTCTTTATTCTTAACCAGTTCTCTTTTTGTTCATGCACAACGTATAGTTCACCAAACAGCAATTGCGTTACCTGCTCTGCTGCATGATTTGGTTTAGATCTGACGGGTATTAGACTTTGAAATGCGATTCCGTGGTACATGATGCGATTTTATTGCTGTAAAGTTATAATTCATAAATGGTATACTCTGCATTGCCGGTTATTAGTTTAAAGGGCAGCACTGTTTCGTTGGAGATAATAATATGGGTAATACCCTTTTCACTTTTTAATTTTTCGAGTTTTTCAGGGGTTATTTTAAGAAAGTTCTCGTCAGCCAAATCCATTGCATCAAAACTTATCTCTGTTGAGGTTAGGGCCTTTACTCCATAAACATCCTCAAACCTTTCCGCCCATTCCTTTATAAAACTTTTGGTATGTGTTAAAGCTTTATAGTCGACATAAGAGCTTCGTTGCCCGTAATTTTTTAATTCGTCAAAACTACAGGGCTGAATAAATAAGGCATTGGTTGGAGTTAATTTACTTGCCTGAATACTGATATCAATTTCCGCAGTCATTTTTGTGTAAAATGGGAATTCGTAGGCAATATCTTTTTTTAATACAGGCAAACCCGGAAAAACGAATAAAACCCAAGCTGCACAAATAATAGTAACTAAAACAAAAAATTGTTTCACCCTTTTAGCCTGGTTCAGCAGTGGAATTTTGTGGCGAATAAATAACAGCACAGCTAACACTCCGAAAAATTCTAACCAAATTGTTGTTTTAAACCATTGTGCCAATGCAATAAGTGGGCTATTGAATACTTCTACTCCAATTATATAAAATAAACAGCCTATAAGAATTATTAAACTCAATAGGAAAACTTTTTTATTATACCTGTAAATTAATATTGGCGTAAGTAAATAAAGTGGAGTTAAAATAATTATATCTTTTAATACAAATTGTGATGGTATATAATGATGTGCATTGCGAAACACGAAAAATATGCGAAAAAAATCAGCAGAATCAAAGGGTACATCATTTAATCTGCCATTTAGAGAATATATAAACAGGCCGGCGGTAAATACATAAGCTATAACTAATGGAAATATATTTTTAAAATAGGTTTTGAGTGAGCGAAGTTGAATTGCACTGATAAATAAAGTGCCCGAAATCAGCAAAAACACCTGAAGGCCTGCCAGTGGATGAAATAAGGTGGCTATAATTAGAAAAATGTAAACCAGAACATTTTTTCCGCGCAGCCAGGCCAATATCGCCCATGCGGAAAATGTATCAGAAGCAAGCGTGGAACTGAATTCTGAACTATATAATTCATTTAACCCCAGTGTATGAAATAATAAGGGAAAAAATAAAAGTATTATGGATGCATAAGCATAAAGGTTATTTTTCAGAAAAAAATATGCAATTTTAAACAGTGCAAAAAGTAAAAAGAGACTAAAAATACAATACTCAATAAAAACAACCCATTCCATGGATGCACCAAATGGCTTGATCAAGAAAATAAAAATAGACCTTTCATTGGGAAAATCTTTAGCTGCATTCTGAATAAAAAAATCATTCGGAAACAACGAATTGTCGTTTAGATATTGCGCATAGGGAATAAGTTGTATGCTATTGTTGTGTCCATAAGAATATCCCCATATAAACAACAAGGTTATAAAAATTACAGTTAACCAACCAAGTATTTTAATATTTTCTTTCCCCGACATTGTTATTTTATAAAATACGTAAATACAATAAATACAGCTACTAATATAATACTATACGCCGATAATTGGGTTAACGGAATATATTGTTTTAATTGCACACCATTCTTTTTGAGACTATTTGCCAATAACAATTTATTCACAACAAATGCTATTACAGTTCCATAAGCAATTCCCTGCAAACCGATAAGTTGCATTAAAGTAAGGCTTATGGAAATGTTGAGTATAAATTCTATCAGCGAAGCGGTTAAAATTTGTTTAGTTTTCCCCAAACCCAATAAAATGGAGTGTGGGAATACCATTCGGGGAATTAAAAGCAACAAATAAATATTAAAATATATATAACTCTCCTTAAAATTCGGGTTAAATATGATGGGATAGATCCACTGACTTATGATGATCAACACTATACATACCGGAAATAATTGTCTGATCAATTTAAGTGAACCTGATCTCACCAACTCAATATTTTGTGGATCTTTTGAAACCTGAAGGGCCATAGCGGCACTGAAGGCATTTGCAAGTAATAACGACAATGGGAATTCCCGAGCTCCATATTGAAACATTGCAAAGGTTGCCTTGTCGTAAAAATTATTCACTATTATACCATCTGCATAAATTGCCATTCCTCCTAAAAAAAAAGCGAGCATTAATGGGGAGGCAGAATTTAAAAATGTGCGTATCAATTTTGTATCTATAGTTAAGGAACCATTTTTGAATAAAAAAATAAGGGTGATGATGAATTTTATGCTTATGAAAACTATTAAGCCATTAATTACCATATTATAACTGCCGTATAAAAAAGCAGGAAGTGCCAGTAAGGTAGTTTGAAACAGTAGATGATATATTCCGAGATAAATTAGGGTCTTGCTTTTCCCCTTTGCCAGAAAAAGGTAATCTGTAAGAAAGGTAAGATTGTTAAACAGGAAATAAAGTAGAAATAATATAAAAACATTTCCGCTGATCTCAAATTTAAATAAATCGAGAATGGGTTGTTTAACGAAAATTAATACTACTATCACTAACAAAGAAAATCCCAATAAAATGATTGCAGTATTAGTAATTAACGATTTCTTATTCTCAGTTTTATGAAACTGTGATAAGAAATTTTGCATGATGCCGTTCACCCAAAAAAAACTAAGTGTCCCCGACATCAGTATAAATGTTTCATAATGACCGATATCATCCTGGGTTAAACTGCTCTTTGTAAGCAATATGGAACTAAGAACAAGTGCACCATAACGCGCAATTTGAAAAAATTGCATGGCTGTAGTCGGACTTAAAGTTTTCATATTCATTCCGACCGCTTAACTTGTTTTTTTTGTTTTCAGAAGTATGGAATTGCCAATTACAAATACATCGGAAAATGCCATAGAAAGTGCTGCAATAATCGGACTTAATAATCCAACCGCCGCAACGGGAATTGCGATCACATTGTAAAAGAATGCCCAGAAAAGGTTTTGTTTAATTGTTTTTAAGGTAAGGATACTTAATTGATGTGCCGTAACCAGATGTGTTAAATTCCCGTTCAATAAAATGATCTGTGCGGAATTGATCGCTATTTGTGTAGCATTGCTCATCGAAATTCCGATATGTGCCATCTCCAGAGAAGGCGAATCATTTATTCCATCGCCTACCATTGTAGTAATACCGGACTCTGTTAGCGATTTTATTTTAATGAGTTTTTCAGCAGGCGTTTGTTTGCTGTAATACTCATCAATACCAATAGAGGCCGCAATTTCTTTACATTTTATTTCAGAATCGCCACTCAACAAAATTGTTTTAATATTTTTTGATTTGAAATAACTTATTGTTTCTGCTGCATCCGGCTTTAATTCATCTTTTATATTTAATCCTGCAAGTAAAATATTATTTTTCACAACATAAATATCATGTCTCTGTAAATGCAAATCCCTAAATAAGGAAGAAGAACCTACACCATAAGTATTGTTCTGTTTGTCAACCGCTAACATTCCTGCACCTTTTACCTCTTCTGTTTTGGTAAACGACATATTTGCAACAGATGGGAAATTGACAACTAATGAACGGGCAATTGGATGTGACGATCTGCTTTCCAAATCATAAATTATATCCGATATTTCTTTTTCCTCACCCGAATAAATCTTTAATCCGGATACACTAAAATTACCTGTTGTAAGTGTTCCGGTTTTGTCGAATACCACCACTGCTGTTTTTGCAAAAGTTTCAACAGTATTTGCACCTTTAATTAAAATTCCGTTTTTGGCTGAGCGGCCTAATCCAACCATAATAGCTGTTGGAGTTGCTAGTCCCATCGCACAGGGACAAGCAATTACTAAAACAGCTATGCTTTGCATCAACGACCTTTCCAGGGAAATATTAAATATAAATGCGGCAATAATAAAAGTTACCAATGCAATTCCAATTACAACCGGAACAAAAATGCTGCTAATTTTATCTGCAGTTTTTTGTATGGTGGGTTTATCCGTTTGTGCCTTTTTTACCAGTTCAATAATGGATGCAAGAATTGAATTTTCTGACGTAGCTGTTACTTTTATTTTCAGAAAACCATCCAAATTTATTGTGCCGCCTGTTACAGCATCGTTTTTCCCTTTTTTGAGCGGAATACTTTCTCCGGTCAACATCGATTCATCGACAATACTTTCGCCTGAAATTATTATTCCGTCGGCAGGTATTTTATCACCGGTATTCACTAAAACGATATCATTCTTTTGTAATTGATGTACAGGAATTTCTTCCACCTGATCTAAACCACTTAAAAGATCGAACATCACTTTTTTTGCTAATTCAGGTTGTAATTGTTTTAATTCACGAATAGCTGTTGTTGTTTGTTTTACACTTCTTTGTTCTAGAAGATTACCAAGTAAAACAAGCGTGATGATGCTTGCTGCGGTTTCAAAAAACATATAATCCATCCCAAGCCCACGAATGAATCCATATAAACTGTAAATAAATGCTGCCGTACTTCCTGTAATAATTAAAACGTCCATATTGGGGACACCGGTTCTCAGAGAGCTTATCGCGCTTTTTCCAAAATGTAGGGCTCCAATAATATATACCGGAGTGCATAATAATAATTGAATTAAGGGATCATGCAAAAATTTTAATGCCGGAATCATAGATAATAAGAGCGGGATCGTAAAGATCAGAGAAATGAAAAATTTTCTCTCCGTTGAATTCAGTAGGCTCTTTTTTTCTTCTGTTGCAGATTCTGTTATAACCTTATATCCTAATTTATTTATTCCTGTGATAACACTTTCCAGATTCTTTTCGCCGTTCAGGTCAAAGTACACCTCACCGGTAGCAAAATTCACATTTACTTTTTTAAGACCTTTTTGTTCCAGATATCTGGTTATTCCGAGTGCACAATTTGAACAGGTCATTCCCTCTACCTGCAATTGTGTAGTATCCTTTTTGGCGTTCATTGCTATAGTTGTAAAGGTAATTAATCCCTTTGCGAAATTTTTACAATCAAAAACATGAATAATGTTTATTTTTAGACTTTACTTTACTAAAAAACAATTTTTTATATGGAAAATTCAAATAAAAATTCGCGCAGGGCTTTTATAAAGAAAGGCGCAGTAGCAGCGTTGGGTTTAGGCGTTTTCAATTCTTTAAAAATAGAGGATCTGGCAGCTGCGGATAAAAATTTGCCTCGCGAAATTAATCCTGTGCATGCGGCGTTTGAATTGCCGAACCTGGGTTACGATTATGGTGCTTTGGAGCCGTATATCGACCTTACAACAATGACTATCCACCACAGCAAACACCATCAGGCCTACATTACAAAGTTAAATGAAGCGGTAGCAAAAACGGCTGAATTGCAGCATAAATCGCTGATGGATCTTATCACTAATATTAATGGACTGCCCGAATCAGCGCGGAGTGTGGTTAGAAATCATGGTGGCGGCCATTATAACCATAGTTTTTTCTGGAAATTAATGTCGCCAACTGCTAAAGATTCAAAGGCTGGTGATGCTTTAGCGGCTGCTATCAATACCAAATGGGGTTCTTTCGACAATTTTAAAGTGGAATTTGCCAAATCGGCAACCGGAGTTTTTGGTTCAGGATGGGCGTGGTTAGTGAAGGACAAGGAAAATAGTTTAAGTATAATTACAACCCCTAATCAGGATAGCCCTGTAATGGATATTATGCCTCAACGCACGAAACCTATTTTGGCTATTGATGTTTGGGAACATGCTTATTATCTCAAACACCAAAATAAACGCGCTGATTATATCACCGATTTCTGGAATGTAGTAGATTGGAATCAGGTGACAAAATGGTATGCTGAAGTATAGGTAACCATTTAGTTACATATCTTTTTCTGACTTGAAAAGCTGCGCAAATTGCGATTTTGTAAAGATTTTTTGAAAATCTTACACCAATATTTTCATTTTCTGAATCCACTTTTTTGGATTACCTTTGCCCACCAATAAATGGTGATTGTAGCTCAGTTGGTTAGAGCATCGGTTTGTGGTTCCGAGGGTCGTGGGTTCGAGCCCCATCATTCACCCCTGAAGGCCGGAAATTTTTCCGGTCTTTTTTTTTGTAAATAATTTGGATAACCTATATTAAGCGATTTGAAGGTGAAAATTTTTCGTTATGCAATTTTATTCATACGGTCAATTTTGATTGAGCGAATTACAAAAACCGCATATTGTATTAAAAACAAGATCGCCTGGGCCTGTAACACCAAATTACCATATTGCCAGTGTAAAATAGTAAACATTAATCCCATGGAAAGCAACAGTATCCAAATAACTTTTAAATAGTCGGGTAAATTTTTATTTTTTTTAAGCAGGAAGTGGATTGTATAAACGAAGGGGATTCCTGTCAATCCGATTAATAGTAAAAGATCAGCGCCTGCCCAGTGAAGTATTTTAAATAACAGTCCTATTGTTGTTGCCAAAATGAAAAGGATTGTAAATGATAAAAATAATTTCGATTTTATAAATACACCTTCTTTCAATAAAATAATTAATGCTGCAGTAGTTCCCAAACCGGTTACAATTCTCACAATACTATCAAATTCGTGAACATGCAGATATAATAATATATCCCCAACAATTCCTGCTATCAGTAATATTAAAATTGCGATAGGCAAGGTAATTGTTTTCTTTTGAGACATAAATAAATTTCAGTGATTAATTATTGCAAATGGTTAATTGTAATAACAACATTTCATTTTCATCCCTGAATGCTTTTCTTCCCAAAATATTTTGAGTTTCCATGAAAATATTGTGCAGCGTGTCGAGATTGGTTTCGTGATAACCAAGATCAGTAATATACTCTAAAGTAGTATTTCGAAAATCATTCATTTTAATGCGTTGTTCATTACTAATAAAAATTTGCATGTTTTCTTCCGCAAGAATTTCAGATAAAATTCTTTTTAACGGGATCTCCTTTATCTTTAGTATCGAAGAAGCTTTAACAGCAGCATCCCGGGATAGATTTTGTGTATAAATGGGATGTAAAACTTCATCAAGCTGGTTTGAAAATTCAACGTATTCCAAATGTTTTTTGTCTGTTTGAAACATACGTGTATATGCTGCGGTAAGGTTTTCCCGATCATGAGCTCCTGCTTTATTATAGAAAAAGTAAAATATATTTTTGTCCTTTTCCAATAACTCCCCATTTAAAATATCTTGTTCTTCCTGTAAAAATTTGCGCAAATTGGGAATGTCGTATTTTGTATATTTTGTTCCTTCAAATTCAAAGGTTTTTATTGGATGTCCTGGTGTTTCCAATTGCGATAAAATATTTAAATCTGAAGTGATTCCCTTTATTTTATAAGGAATTTCTATGGTAACATCCGAATAAATATTGTCGAATGTTGAATTGAAAACAATCTCAGAAATCCTAAGAACTTCCTGCAGATCAAATTCTTTGATATCCCTGCCATCGTAATACCCACTGTAGGCCTTGTCGAAATAGTTTTCTTTTAATTTATCCTCATACATGGATTTAAATTGGTTTACATTGAACAGATGAGGTGTAGTTTTGAAAGTCGCATTTGTATAAATGATGTCAGTTGCCTGTTTTTGCCATTGTTCTGCATTTTGAAATAAATTCCATGCAGGTGAATTATCAATTTCGGCGGACAGGTTAAATTTTAATAAATATTTTTCTCTGTCCTGATTATCAGGGTGAGATGCCCACTGGTCTTTGATTACAATACGCGATGTATTAAAACGGCTAAAGGTTGAAGAGTCTACAACAGGATATCCATTTTTTAATTCCACACCCATTTGTATACTGGTATATTTTACTACCTCTGCCAGTTGAGGATATATATTCTCGGGTTTTTTATTATCCCCTAAAATGGAATTGTAAAAGTCCATTAGTCTCAGAAAACAGGAATGCACCATATCGATTTTGTAGAGAGAATTTGTTATATTATTAGTTCCACTGGCTGATGCGGCAACGGTATCTGCATGAAATTCCATTTGCCGCGATAAACTCAAATATGCTTTATTAACCAGTTTATACATTTGTTTTTGCACTGATTGAATTCCCTGAACGATATAAACAGTAAGGTTTGCAAGCAAAGCAAATATTCCGTGAATTTGCGCCCATGAATTTAATGTGGAACTATAACCTTCATTTTCATAAAGCATATTGTAAATGATCTTATTTACATTGTACACATAAGATCCAAGTTTCATGCTGTGTTGTGAAAAATGTCCGAATTCATGTGCCAATACAGCTTTTAATTCACTGGTATTTAAACTGTTTACCAAACCTAATCCTATCATTAGATTTTTGCGAACCGGAAAAAACATGCTCCACAATCCCGAATTGTAAAACACCGCCGCATTCACATCTGTAGCGAGATAAACTTTTTTAGGAAAAGCTGCTTTTGTTTCTTCCGATATCCTGCGGATAAATTCAAATAATACATGCTCTTCTGCTTCCGTAATTTGTATCAGATTACTTCTGTCCACCTTGTTTGTTGTGAACATAAATTTGAATATAAAATAGATCAGCATAACAGATAATGCCATCAAACCCAAACCTCCTATTATGGTGATAAAATGTATTCCTGCAGTCATTACCAATATCCCTAAATAGAAACTCAGTGCAGAAATTCCTGCAACAACTGCTATCAGTATTAGATATGTTATAATGAATGCAATTATTGCAAAGGTTACCTTGGTGACTTCCTTTTTGTAATCTTTAGAAACGAACAGTATCGCAGGATCAACATTGGCAGGGGAGGGGGGATAATTCAAGGTAGTTTGTGGAGACATGGATATTGATTTTAGTGATTTAGGAAACTCAAAATTAGACTCTTTTCCTTAATATCCAAAACCATAAAACAGGGAGGTTTAGAACAGTTTAAAATATATCTTTTAAAGCTAATTGTTCACGAAAGCATCATGACATGAGTAGCTGAAAACAGATTAATATTCTTACTCCTTTAATCTTAGAATTTGTCTTTCATATTCACCAAGATACATTCGAAATTGTTCATAATCAAGATCTGCATATAAGAAATGTATTAATTCTTTTCCTCCAACTGTTGCTAAACAGGTTGATTTGTTTTCACAATTAATTAAAATTGTATCCCGCTTAAAAAACACCTTAGAACTGACTTTATTGGAATCGTTGGAAAAATAGGTAACGGTGGAGTATTCATTTTTCCATTCCTCAACAGAACCATCGTCATAATAATTTTCCGTTTTGTATGTATTAATTGCACATTCCGGGCCCTTGTAATATTCCCAAATACCTGATTTTTTATTGTTTTTGTATGACCCCTGTGCTACCTTATAAATGGAGGTGAAATAACCTTGCATTAAATAATTATCCTGAACTTTTATTAGCTGAAAAATTTTATAATCAATCCAAAATTCCTGTTTTTGCCCATTAGAATCGGTACAATTTATTAAAGGCTCTCCATTTTTATAATGGTAATTTGCAACAGAATCGTACGACTGTAAAAATCCAACTTTACAGGTAAAGATGCTAAAAATAAAAATCAAACATGTTTTCATAAGGTAATGCTTAACTTAATAAAATTGAAAAGAATTTAATGTTTTTTTTGTTGACAATGGTTTAAAAATTTGTTTGTTGTTTATTTGTTTTCACGGTTTACATAGTTAGGAATCGTTTAACCTGTATTCAATACAAATTTCTACCTGATCAATATTGTGCTCTGTAAAATTTATTTTCTTCATTTATTTCCATCGCGTTTTCTTCAAACCATTTAATAAAATTGTCATATTTATTTTCGTTGGCGGCATACCATTTGTCAAATCCATCAAGATCTCCCTGCATTAAAATCCAATGGTTGTATGATTCCATATGTCCGGCATCTTTTATTTGTTTTTGGTAACTGAAAAGAGGATTCGGGTACGATTCGTTGTGTTTATTACTGAAATAACTATCTACAAAAATACTCCTGATTGTATCAAGGGAATTTATATCAGTTGCTCTCACCGACAGCAGTGATAACATAAGGGTAGGTTCATACACGCCAATTCCATAAGGCAATTTAAATTTTGTCGGGTCAGAAAGGTTACCGATGTTTATTGTTGCATTTTGACTAAAACTATAAGATATAGTTGTGTCACTGGTAAATTGTATCTCGCTGTTATAGGTATCATAAAGCAATTTGCTAATTTCTACAGTTCTTTTACTATTGCGTTCCAGGTTCATGAATATTTCTCCGTATATCATACCCCAAACTTCTTCTGATGAACTGCAAAATATTTTTGCGGCCCAATAATAATTTGATGGGAATTGCGGGTGAACTTCAATTCCTTTTTCATAATATTCTAATGCTTTATTGTATTCCTTTAACCCCATCTGCATAATCCCCATTTCTAAATACAAATTTCCTGCATCGGGAAATTTCTTTATTCCCTTTTCATACATTTCAATAGCATCTTCCGGTTTCCCGATATTGTCATAACTATTACCTAATAATTGAAAAAGTTGAGCAGTTGCATCCTTGTGTTTTTCCACTTTTTCTAAAATTTTAATTGCTCCCTTATAGTCTTTTTGTAAATAATGGGCATACGCCAGTTCATAGGGGTAATCAAACCTGTTTGGGTCAAGTTTTTGGGCTTCTTCAAGAAGTGTTATACTTTCCTCAATTTTTCCTTTGTCCATTAACTCTATGGCTTTCATGCCCTTTTCATAGGCTTTTTCTTCATTGGTCTGGGCTATGGATAATTGATTAAATGCAAGTAGTATTATCACTAATACCGATTTTACAGATATTTTCATAATATTTGGGTTTAGGTGTTTGTTGGTTTATGCATTATTTAAAATTGCTTTATTTTCACTAATTAATGATTCTAAAGGGCTTACTTAGGACAAACAATATTACTAAAAATTTGCAAATTTTATTTGGTGGGATGGGAATATATCTTGATTTGCACCTGTATTTCATAACGCGCAATAAACTGTAATGAAAGTCCACAAGTAAAAAGTCAGCCAAGAACTTATCGTAAAAATTCACAATAAGTTAATCCGGAGATATTGATTGTTGTCAATTTACTTTTTCTTTTTCGAGCCTGTTGAGGTAAAGGCCTTGTAAACTATTTTCCCAATCGTATTTATTCGTTCAAAATTTTCTTTAAAGGGAGAGGGGGATAAAACGGAATACTGAAAATTAATATCTGAAGTATTAAATTCAGATTGAAATGGAAAAAGTAAAATGAAACTGAAGGGTTCGAAGTATTTGTTGAGTTTAGTTGGTATCTGTTCCAGTGATGAGATATAAGAAACACTTTTTTGTCGCGCACTTACCACTATAAACAGGTGGTCGGGGGTGAGTGCATTGGCAATACTTTTAAAGTCATCCCAATCGGTAAATTCGCTGTAAGTAGCATCCAGTTTGAAATTTTTTGCATTAATTCCATCAATCAACTCAAGTGTTTTGCGTTCTCCCCAAAAAATACAAGGTGCTCCAATTTGTTTAGATAATTGATTAATGCCTTCCAACCACCGAAAAAATCCACTTTCAAATTCTGCATTCGGGGGCATTAATATCGCAATTTTATTAAAAGTATTTACCGGTTTAATTATTTTACTTATCCATAACATTTGTTCATTACCATGAATAATATTATGTAATAATGAACCAAATATTCTATCGCTGGTGGTAGTTTTTTCATGCCAACCCATTACCACTTCTGTAATACCCAATTCTTTAATGGCCCTGGAAATACCGGATGCAATATTTACATCAACCCGTGTAAGTATCTGAACAGAGGTGTCCGCTGAAGAAATATGTTCGGCAGCCAGTTCCAATCCGCGTTTGCTGCGCACTATTTTTTCCCTGGTATCTGCATCATCTTCAATTACGGCAAGGGGATAAATTGGTTCTTTTGATGTGGGATTTCTTATCAATAAAGCAAGATCCAATAAATTATGCGCAGAGTCGGGATTTCCAACCGGCACTAAAATGCGTTCCAATATTTCGGGGTCGGTATCAATTTTTCTGTTTTGTGCAATTACATATCTTCTGCCTGCAGCTTCCGTAACAAAGGAACTCACCAAACAACTCACTAATATTACGATAATTGTTCCATTGAGAATATTTTCGTTTAATAATCCGAGGTCAAACCCTACCAAAATAATTGCAAGCGTTGCAGCGGCGTGAGCCGTACTTAATCCGAATATTAAATTTCCTTCATTGCGTGTAAAACCATATATCTTTTGTGTAATAATAGCAGCGAGGTATTTTGTAGATAATGCAACTACAACTAAAACTCCGGCTACATAAAGTGCATAGGTTCCATTAAACAATACATTTAAATTAATAATCATTCCCACATTGATCAAAAAGAATGGAATAAAAATATTGTTCCCCACAAAAACCAATCTGTTTTTGAGTGCCGACTGATGTGGAATTAATCTGTTAAGTGCAATACCGGCTAAGAAGGCTCCGATAATATGTTCCAATCCGGCAAGTTGCGATAAAAATGCCGCCAGAAACACAATAGTTAAAACAAAAATAAATTGTGAACCACCCTCTCCCTCCAGTTTGCGAAAAAACCATTTAGCGAGGAGAGGAAATACGTATAAAACTATAAATGCGAAAGTAATTACCGATATGGCTAAACGAACCCAAAAAATGCTATCTGTTTTAGCCAGTGAAAAATTGGTGATCACGGAAAATAATAATAATACGATCGTGTCAGTAATGATAGTCCCTCCAACTGTTAAACTTACAGGTCGGGCCTTTGTAATTCCCAATCGTGTTATAATTGGATATGCTACAAGTGTTTGTGTAGAAAACATACTCGCTGTAATAAGGGAAGGAATTAATTCAAGGTGCAGTAAATTTTTACACACAACATATCCAATAATAAATGGGACAATAAATGTTAAAAGTCCGAACACCGTACTTTTGGTCGCATTTTTCTTAAAACCCGTCATCTCTATTTCCAGTCCTGCCAGAAACATGATATACAATAACCCAACAGTGCCGAATAAAACAATTGCACCATCTCTTTCCAACAAATGAAATCCATGCGGACCAATTGCAACACCCGCAATTATCATCCCTACAATTGACGGAATGCGCAATTTATTGAGTAAAACCGGTGACAATAAAATAATACACAAAACAATAGTAAAAATGATAACCGGCTCCTTAAAAGGAGTGCTAAGATCTACAAGGAGCGGCAGCACAAAAGTCATTTCGCCGCAAAGATAGGGGAGGAATTGAGAATTGAGAATGGAGAATGGAGAATATGCAGTGGGCAGCGGCAGTGGTCGGAATGCTCCGAGTGAAGATTTTTGTAATATTTCTGCAATGAGGAATGAGTGATGAGTAATGAGTAGATCCTTATAGGTTGATGCATCTATTTCTGACCAAGAGCTATTTGGTGAGTGGTGAATAGTG
>CAZXBG010000033.1:0-24714 GCA_964638865.1 uncultured Chitinophagales bacterium
TGGGTTCGGCTTTAGCCAAAATGTTAATTTTCAATGTTACCATTTGATTTCTTCTGTATCGAAATCGTTTGGGCTAAAGCCCCGTGTGGGGTACGTTTTATCCCGCCGGCTAAAGCCGGGGGTTATTCATTTTTGAATTACGAGATTTTAAACGATTATTTTTACAGGAACGCATATAAAGACTAAAAAAAGATCGATAATCTGTTAATTATCGGAATTGAATATCCTCTCCATAAATGGACCATCTCTTATATTTTTAAAGGGATGTTGCTAATGCATGCATTTCTAAATATTGTCCTTATTTTCTCGTCTATCCCTTTTTAACATTTCCAATTGTAAATAATTTTTAAAACCATTAAATTTTTTCCAAATCGCAAAATAGTTGAGCTTCTCCCCTATATTTTTGCAGCTTTCAAAGAAAAGATTAACCAAGAAACAAACTACTAATAGGATTAAAAATGAGAAAATTCAACTTTTTTTACCTTGTTACATGCTTCCTGTCCATTACCTCAGAAGTGCAGGCACAAACACCTTCAGATGCCGTTCTGATGAATCCCGGGCAGTTTTGCGGAGGAATTTTTTACAACAACTCCACTGCATCTGAATACTGGCAGGGAGATAGCTTATTGGCAAATGGCAATGTTGGCACTTTAACAAGCCAATCAATAGCCGCAGGATTTACATTGGGAATTATTAAAAACTTAAACATCTACGCTACATTGCCCTGGGTTAAGAATAGTCCAAGCGCAGGTTATGTTGAAAGTGAATCAGGAATTCAGGATTTTTTGTTTGCAGCTAAATACCAATTTTTAGATAAAAAGGTTGGAGCAGGCCATATAAAAGCGCTGGTTTCAGCAACAGGAATTTTACCTGCATCACAATATATTCCGGAACATCCCTACGCAATTGGACTTGGATGCCCAGATGGGATAGGCCGATTAATTCTTGCATATAAAACAGATATGGGAGTATATATAAAAACACAAGGTGGATATCATATTCGCGGAAATTCTGAGTTAGTTAGAGGATATTATTATACTGATAATTCTGCCTATCAATCTAATATAGTTGATATGCCTAACGCAGTCGATTATTCCGCAACAGTTGGTTATATAACATCTGATAATTTGACTTTTAAAGCTGAAGCTGAATTTTTAATACTGAACAGTCTGGGTGGTTTTGATATTCGTGCCTGGGATCAAGGTTTCCCTTCCAATGAAATGGATGCAATGCGCATTGGTGCTAATTTCCAATACATTCCTGAATTTGCAAAAGGTTTGGGATTACATGTAAATACTGCCTACACCTTGGAAGGTAGAAATGTATGGAAAACTTTTAACATTGGAGGAGGAATTACGTATTTCTTTAATGTTTGGAATAAAAAGGAATCTACTGCAACACCAACTGAATAATCAAATCTAAAATCAAGAACACGGATCAAAATAATAATATGAAAAACAACAATTTAATATTGACTGCGCTTTTTTCAGCTACCGTATTAGTTTTCACCTCTTGTGAAAATGACATCCCCGGTGGAATAGTTTATGAAGCATACACATTTTCCTCTAAAGACGAAGATGGTGGAAACTGGAAACCAATACTACTAACATCAGGTGCTGACGTAATAATTGATGCGCCTGCTGATGTTACCTCAGCAGAATATTTAGCAGAATTAGCCGAAGTAAAAACCTTTAGCAGTTCACTTTCCGCCGACCAAAAGGAGATTGTTGCATATTGGGGTAATAATACGGCAGTTCGTTGGATGGAAATAGCAGAAGCATTAGTAGCTAAATATAATTTACCTCCAGATCCTGGACCTGACGGAAATTATCCGCCGCCAACTGCTTCACCGCTCACGAGCGACTTTCCCTTTGCGCATCCTCCATTTGCAAGCAGAATGTATGCGCACTTAAGTGCTTCGTTATACGACGCAACAATTAGTACTTGGCATTATAAATTTACCTATAACAGACCTGCATTGTATGTTACAGACGGAAGTATCACATTAGCCTATCCTAAAAATGACATTCCATCATACCCTTCCGAAGATGCTGCGATTGCGATGTCAGCTCAAAATATCTTATCTTTTTTATTCCCAAATGATGTTGCATTTATTGCAGAAAAAGCAAAAGAATGTCGTGATTCAAGAAAATGGGCAGGTTTGGCAACCGAAAGTGACCTTGTTGCTGGAGATTCGATAGGAAATTATGTTTCTTTTATATATATCGAGCGTTCAAAGGTTGATAATGCTAAGTTTGCGCAAGTTGATAAAGCAACTTATACATTACTTGAAGATACTGCAACGATGTTGTGGGGAGATCAATGGCAACATTGGTTAAATATTGATTTCCCTCCTCGCCCGGTTGGCGTTACGCCACTTTTTGGTAATGTAACTCCTTGGTGGATTCCTAATGTAGAAGCACTTCGTCCTGGTCCTCCTCCGGCAATTGGTTCAGTTGCCTATTTAGAAGCAGAGGAAGAATTACTTGACCTTACTGAAAATGCAACTAAAGAACAAGAAGAGATGGCTTTTAACTGGGGTGATGGACCGGGAACATATACACCTTGCGGACATTGGAATTTATTAGCTGCAGAAAAAATAGTGGAAGCAGGACTAAATCCTCTTCGTTCAGTAAGAATATTTGCTTATTTAAATACGGCGATGGGTGACGCGGGAATAAGTTGCTGGGACACGAAATATTATTATTTTTATCCGAGACCTTCTCAAGCGAATCCGGAAATTAAATCAACTTTTATGACACCTAATTTTCCGGGTTATACATCAGGGCACTCTACCTTCAGTGGAGCAGCAGCGCAAGTGCTTAGTCATTTCTTCCCATCCGATGCAAACGAGTTTGAAAATTTTGCTGTTGAAGCAAGCAATTCCAGAATTTATGGAAGAATTCACTTCAGATTTGATTGTGAAGTTGGATTAACTGTTGGAAACGAAGTGGGTGATTTTGCAATATCAGCTGCAATGGTTGATGGAGGTGAATGATCTTTGACCAATATCTTTAAAAAAACATCGGTTTATATTAAACCGGTGTTTTTTTTGCTTAATATATTTTTCTCCAAAACAATATTCTCAAAGCTGCCCATGCAGTAAACAGCTAATAAAATCAACCTCAGGAAGCAGAAAAAAGCCGTTATAAAATTTTCCAATTTTAGTATAATAACTGTGTTAAGCAACACAAAAACGGGCAGTTTCACCTTTGTTTTTTTTGCGGTTTAACCAAAACAACTTATTCTTGCCGTATCAAACAGAAAATAGAAAATATTCATCTATTTTCAGGAAAGTAGAACCAATAATAATTGCGATAGACAATTAAATATGTTAAATCCAACTAACTTAAATTTGATATGACTCGACTCCCAAGCATAGATGTACTGCCGTTTTTATTATTAGTTGCAGTTTTGTTATTATCAGCTAGATTACTCGGTGAATTATTCCGGAAGCTGAAATTACCTCAGGTAATGGGGGAGCTCATGGCCGGGATTTTATTGGGTCCCTCCTGCCTAAAAAGTCTTGCCCCTGAATTTTACCACAACTTTTTCGAAGTTTCTGAAAATGCCGGAATTGCGTTTGATGGACTTGCAAGAATTGGAATTTTGCTTCTATTGTTTGTTGCAGGAATGGAGATCAATCTGAAAACTATCAGGGAAAAGGCAAATGCAGCAGCCGCTATCAGCCTTTCCGGAATAGCATTTCCTTTTGCAATCGGATTTTGTGGGACCTGGTATTTTTTCCATCATCTTTTTCCGGCAGGGATGGATGATAAATTAGCCTCCTCTTTATTTATGGGGACTGCGCTTTCTATCACCGCTTTGTCTGTATTGGCTAAGATCCTGATTGATATAGATATGATCAAAAGTAAATTTGGCAACCTGATGATGACTGCGGCTATGATAGATGACTTTATCGGTTGGATGTTATTCTCGTTAGTGATCAGTGTTGCAAATCTGAGTCACGAAGGCGGCTTTGATGCATGGCAGGTAATGTTCATGGTAATAGGGTTTGCAACCTTTGTATTAACAATTGGAAAACGATTTCTCCATCTTGCTTTCATATTTTCGAATAAATACTTATCGCGAGGAGGAGGCACATTATCTGTCGGGATTGTGTTCTGTTTATTAGGTGCAATATTTACCGAATGGCTTGGATTACACGCTATTTTTGGGGCATTTATGGTGGGAATAGCAGTTGGAGATTCAGAACATTTTAGCCATAGAACCAAAGAAATGCTTCACGATATTGTTACTTATATATTCGCTCCGTTATTTTTTGTTTCCATTGGATTTCGTGTCAATTTTCTTGAAAATTTCGATTGGGGCATCATCGGTTTTATTCTTGCAATTTCAGTTTTAGGAAAGATATCGGGAGGATTTATTGGTGCGAGAATCGGGAAATTTAGTAAAAACGAGGCAATGGCGATTGGTTTTGCTATGAATGCCCGCGGCTCGCAGGAGATCGTTTTAGGATTGATAGCGCTCAACGCAGGAATAATAACTGATCAGGTTTTTGTTGGCTTGGTGGTGATGACCTTTGTTACAATCATGATGGCAGGCCCTATGATGAAATATTTTTTAGAGCGTGATAGAAAAGCCAAATTGCCTGCGCAAGAAACGATTCCCGAGTAAACAAAAACCCATTAAGTGCTTTCAATTTACGACTTCGGTTTTCGGCAAAAAATATTTCTATAAAAAAAGAGACCCGAACAAATTCGAATCTCCTTCAAAAAATTAACATGCATTTGACTGTATATCAGCAATATATATTATCTAACAATCTGTATCTTTTGTGTTTGACGAGTTTTGCCATTAGTTAATTCTACTAAATAAATACCATTTGATAAGCTTACAGGTAATTGTAATTCCAGATTATAATTACCGGCAATCCCAAAATATTGGATTTGCTGAAATACCACCTTTCCGCCTAAATTATAAATATTAATTATTGCATCTCCAGGCTCCTGCAATTCGAAATTGACATTGATTGTATTACCACTTACCGGATTTGGATAAACCTGAAAATCAGAATAAACATCATTACTTTCTTGTCGCACAAATGCAGCGGAGTTTAAATATCTCACTGTTAGAAATGCACCGTTATCGCCAATATATTGATATCCTCCTGCTATAATTTTACCATCTGCCTGTAAAACGATATCGTTACATGCCTTATACAATGTGCTTTGAAACGAAGTATCTATTCCTGACGCCCCAAATGTTGCATCTGCAATACCATTTGAAGAAACCTTCGCAAGAGCAATTGAATAGTTGAGAATACCATCTGTCCATAACAAAGAATACCCCCCTATGATAATATCGTCATCTGTTTCCACTGCAATTGCCTGCGCAATAGCACTGCCTCCGTAAAAATCGAGAAATAACCACCCATCGGTCCCAAAAGAAAGGTCTAAGCTACCATTCGGCAGCACACATAATACGGCAAACCTGGAATTAACATAAAAATTAGAAAATCCCGCAAGTATTATTCTGCCATCGGAAAGAATAGCAGTAGCATAACTTTCGTCTGTAGTGCCTTTATCAGCCCTTACTATACCTCCAACCCCAAATGTATTATCCAAAGTGCCGTTGGTATTCAAACGAATCGCGGCAAAATCATACTTCAAAAAAGCATACATGATCAAAGTATCTATAGAACCTCCTGCCACTATTTTACCATCCGGTTGAATTGCTAATTGATGGCATTCTGAATGTTTTCCGCTTAGTAAGAGGGTGAATTTTCCTGCAGTACCAAACGTATTATCAATAGCTCCGTTTGCTTTCAATCTCACAACCAGCATATTGCCAAATCCGCCATTCGCACCCGAATATCCTGCAAGCAAAATTCTTCCGTCAGATTGAATAGCTACATCGTAACAAATCATTCCGATATACGGAATATTAATTTCTACTGATCCTCCTACTCCAAATGTATTATCCAGAGTTCCGTTTTTGTTTAATCGGTAAACAATGTAATTGTTTACATTAGTTGGTCCAACACCACTTCCGGCGACAATAATTTTACCATTTGATAACAAGGCCATATCACAAAAGAAACCACCCTCAATTGTGGTTATGCCTCCCACACCAAATGTATTGTCAAAACTGCCATTGGATTTCATGCGTACGATTGCAATATTAGAATTACCTATCATATCAAAACTATTACCACCGGTCAAAATTCTCCCATTTGGCTGCACCAGCACTGCCCGGGCAATATCGTCACGAGCAACATTAATATCCGTGAGTTTGTATCCAATTCCTCCAAAACTATTGTCAAGAGAAGGCTGTGCTTTGACTGGGAATGTTGCGAATAGCAATAGGTAAATCACAATTGCTATACTTAAAGTAAACTTTTTCATATTCTATATTTTTCCACAAGTTCTTTCGATTTTGACTCATAGTTGATGATTTCAGATTCATTAAATAATGATTTTAATTCCCCATCCAGAAGATTACTATCATTTCCGGGCAGATAGGTCCGCTTTATCTTCGAGACCATAAAATAATTTATTATGGATACCTTATTAAAAAATGCCACAGTGCAAAAAATCAAAAATGCATCAGACAAAAAATACGTATTTTCCTTTGAGGAGGGCGAGGGAAAAAACAAACAATTATTAGGCGGAAAGGGAGCAAATTTATGTGAAATGACACAGATTGGGCTAAATGTGCCTCCCGGTTTTGTAATAAGTACCGAAGCCTGCCTGGATTTTCTAAAGTCAGAGGAACATACATTAATAGCTGGTTTAATGGATGACATCAAGTTGCAAATTCATCAACTTGAAAAAAAATCGGGTAAAATTTTTGGGGATGCAGTTAATCCACTTTTGGTCTCTGTTCGATCCGGTTCAGCCATGTCGATGCCGGGAATGATGGACACCATTTTAAATCTTGGATTGAACAGTACGACTTTAGCAGGTTTGATAAAACAAACCAGCAATGAAAGATTCTGTTATGATGCATACAGAAGATTTATTCAATTATTCGGAAAGGTTGCTCTTGGAGTTCCTGAAGAAAAGTTTGATCAGGAATTTGAAGAAGTGAAATTACACGCCGGTGTAAAAGTAGATATAGGCTTAAATGCCAACAACTTACAAGAGATATCTACTAGGTTTTTAAGGGTAATTCACAGTGATACTGGTAGAGAATTTCCCGAAAATGTGTTTCAACAACTTGAAATTGCTGTGAAAGCAGTATTCAATTCCTGGATGGGAAAACGCGCAATTGACTATCGCCGCGAATTTAAAATTACGCCGGAAATGGCGAATGGTACTGCTGTAAACGTTATGGCTATGGTATTTGGAAACATGGGAAACGATTGTGCAACCGGAGTTGGGTTTACGAGAGATCCTGGAACCGGAGAAAATTTAATGTTTGGAGAATATTTGGTGAATGCTCAGGGAGAGGATGTAGTTGCCGGAATTCGCACTCCAAAGGCAGTGGCTTTGTTGGAACAGGAAATGCCGGTGCTTTACAAACAATTAGAAGAATTGCGCAAAAAACTCGAGAATCATTACAAAGAGGTTCAGGATTTTGAATATACTATTGAAAAAGGTGTGTTATTCTGCCTTCAAACAAGAAATGGCAAAATGAACACCACAGCTATGGTGAGAACATCAGTAGAAATGGCTAAAGAGGGATTAATAACCAGGGATCAGGCATTAATGAGAATTAAACCTGAAATGTTAGAACAATTGTTGCATCCAAGATTAGACAGTTTGCACAAACAAGCTCCTTTAGCTCAAGGACTGCCAGCTTCCCCGGGTGCAGCGTCGGGACATGTTGTGTTTGATGCCGACAGGGCTGAATTACTGGGTCATGCGGGCGAAAAAGTGATATTAGTGCGAGAGGAGACAAGACCGGAAGATATTCATGGCTTTTTTGCAGCTCAGGGAATACTTACAAGCCGTGGAGGCAAAACATCACATGCGGCTGTAGTGGCACGTGGCATGGGCAAACCTTGTGTAGCCGGGGCAGAAGGCATTCAGGTTGATGTAAAATTGCGCCAGGCTACAATTGGCGAAAAAATATTACATGAAGGCGATTATATCACTATCGATGGTGGAACCGGATTTGTTTACCAGGGAATAATACCCACTGTGGAACCAACATTTTCTGATGAACTCAAATTATTATTATCATGGGCAGATGAAACAGCATCCTTAAAAGTGTTTGCCAATGCTGATACCCCCGATTCTGCAAAAAAAGCACTTCATTTCGGAGCGATGGGAATTGGACTTTGCCGCACAGAACGCATGTTCAATGGGGCCGACAGGTTGCCGATAGTAGTGGAAATGATTTTGGCAAACAACACCGATGAACGTGAGTCTGCATTATCAAGGCTTTTGGCAATTCAAAAGCAAGACTTTAAAGAAATATTGATAACGATGGCTCCGCGACCTGTAACCATTCGGTTACTCGATCCGCCGATACACGAATTTCTGCCTACAGAGGACGTTTTGCGAGAAGAGATCATCAATTTACACCATTTGAAAGAAACTGCCGGCGGAGTAAGCAACTTGTTCAATAGTTTGCGATTGCTAAATGCAGATCATGAACTTGCCAAAACTTCTGCTTATCCATTCACCGACAAAGGCTTAGAATTAATAGATCAGGCGATTGCGAAAAAGGAGCAGATGCTGAAAAAAGTACACGAGCTATTTGAGGTAAATCCAATGTTAGGTCACAGAGGAGTTCGACTTGGACTCACCTATCCGGAGATCTATAAAATGCAAATCAGAGCAATTTTAGAGGCTGCGGGGGAATGTCAGAAGGTTGGAATTGACGTGAGGCCTGAAATTATGGTTCCTCAGGTTTGCACTTCTCAGGAATTGATTCATGTAAAACAGTATGTGAGTGAAACTAGAAAAAGAATTGAGGATCAGTTACATATGACCTTATCATTTAAATTCGGAACTATGATAGAAGTAGTTAGAGCTTGCATGGAAGCAGCTTCGTTAGCTAAGGAAGCAGAATTCTTTTCCTTTGGTACGAATGATCTTACCCAGGCAACATTTTCTTTTTCCCGTGAGGATGCGGAAAACAAATTTTTACCCTTTTATATACAAAGTGGTATTTTGAAAGACAATCCGTTTGAAATACTAGATCTGGAAGGTGTCGGAAAATTGATGCAATACGCAGTAAGAACCGGAAGAGAATCACAACCCGGGTTGAAGATTGGTATTTGCGGAGAACATGGGGGACAGCCGGATTCTATTGCATTTTGTCACCATTTGGGATTAAACTACGTAAGTTGCTCAGGACCCAGAGTTCCTGTGGCAAGATTGGCAGCTGCTCAAGCAAAGCTGAGGATGAGTTGATAACGCGGGTATAATAAAAATCCGATATGGGATTTATTCTAATATCGGATTTTTTATAACTATGAATGGAGTTATATTAAATCAAAACACCTTAAATCCAAACCAGGTCCTTTCTATTTTATCATATAGAAATGCATGTCCATTTGCAAAGGAGAAACCAAAAGAATCGTTCAAAGGAGTGCCTTCAGGGAGTGCTCTTGTTGCTGAAACTGCTCCTTTTGCATTAAAAAATATCAATTTACCAGAAACATAATCCAATACAACGTATTCAAAACCTTTGGCTCCGGTGTAACCCAGTGAATTACTATTTATGCTGAAAGTAGATAAATCACCCCATTTAAGTGTGATCTTTTTTACTTTTTTAGGTTTTTCTCTGGAATACAAAATTATGGAGGTGAAATCAGGATTTAAGAAAACTACTTGTTTTTTATCGTAATTATAGGCACCAACAGACTGAAAATCAGGCTGATGCTGACCTACAAAGAGAGTTTGATTAGTAGAAGGCGTATTATTCGCATTCAGGGAAAATGCTGTCCATCCAGCTTCGCCGGCACCATTTCCTTCCATTTGTTTTTTCGCTGGATTATACCATAATCCTCTATAATCAAATTTAGCCTGGGCAGAAAAAATCATTTCTGCACTCGTGTTAAATCCTTCTAAAGGATAAGACTCATTACCGACAATAACAGTTATATATATCCTGGAGTCAGGGTTCCAAGTCACAGAACTCGCATTTGTGCCATCTGTTTGATTAAAAGTATATTGAATGTCCTGAACTAAGGTTCCGGCAGGAGTTTGGGCGTTTGCTAAACCCATTAAAAGAAAGAATACCAGAGAAAAGGTTGAGCCTTTTGTAAAAATTTGGATTGTGTTCATATTATATTTTTATCGGTTGAGATTAAAATGTTCGTTGAAATTCTTGTAATATTCTTCCAATTTTCTAAGGTAAAACAAATTAATAACCCGACAAAAATAATGGTATTTCGTTTTAGTTTTTTTTAATTTTTACAGTCCGATGTTCCACAAAAAAAGCGGCTGTAATTTTCATCACAACCGCCTTTATATTTTAATGATAATTTTTACCAGATTTTTGCTCTTTGATCAACCGGCAGATACATTTTATCGCCTTCCACTACACCAAAGGCTTCATACCATTCCGGAATATTCACCAAAGTACCATTTACACGCCATTTACCGGGGCTGTGCACATTAGTTAACAATTGGTTGCGCATTGCATCAGGGCGATAAGAACCGGCCCATATTCTACCAAAGCCGATGAAAAATCTTTGTTGCGGCGTAAATCCATCAATGGTTTTTGCTGCATTGAATTCTTCCGTTTTTTTGTATGCCTGATAAGCAATGGTAATTCCGCCGAAATCCGCAATATTTTCGCCCAAGGTATATGCTCCGTTTATACAAACACTATCTAAAGGGCAATAACTGTTAAATTGATCAATTACCACTTTTGCGCGGGCTTCAAACTTGGAATTATCAGAAGATGCCCACCACATATTTAAATTTCCGATTTCATCATATTGACGACCCTGATCATCGAAACCATGCGTTATTTCGTGTCCTATTACTGCGCCAATACCACCATAATTTATGGCATCGTCTGCTTTAGGATCAAAGAAAGGTGGCTGGAGTATTGCTGCAGGAAATACAATCTCGTTATTGGAAGGATTATAGTATGCATTTACCGTTTGTGGTGTCATGCCCCACTCCGATTTATCAACCGGTTGACCAATTTTCGCAAAATTTCTTTTTGCCTCGAATTCAGCTCCGCGCATTACATTTAAAACATATGGCCCATTGTCAATTTCCAATTTTGAATAATCTCTCCATTTATCCGGATAACCGATTTTAACTGTAAAAGTGCTGAGTTTTTTTTGTGCAGCCTGTTTAGTGCTGTCGGTCATCCATTCTAAAGTGTTAATACGTTCGCCCAAAGCAGCTTTAATATTGTCAACCATTACAAGCATACGCTCTTTACTTTCTGGGGAGAATGCAGTTTTTACATATTCTTCGCCAAGAGCTTCTCCAAGAGACCAACCGGCGTTTTCCACAACTCGTTTCCAACGCGGTTTTAATTGCTCAATTCCGTTTAATTTTTTACCGGCAAAGTCAAAATGTTCGTTTACAAATGCAGAACTGAGGTAATCAGAAGCGCCATCTACAAAATGATAGGTTAAATAGGTCTTCCAATCCTCCATTTTCACACTTTTGAACATCCCGTTCAATGCTTTGTAAAATTCCGGTTGACCGATGTTTACACCTGTTTTAAACTCAGGTGTATTTAGTTCGCTGTAATATAATTTCCAGTTGATATTTGGTGTTTGAGCGATAAAATCAGCAACAGGCATTTTATGATAGATATTATTCGGATCGCGCATGGAAACCTGATCCATGCTCGCCTTTGCCAATTGCATTTCGATATTCATGATGGCATTTGCATTTTTTAATGCGGTAGTCTCATCAACACCGGTTAAATTGAATACATTTTTGATATGATTAATATAATCAACCCTGTTTTGTTTGCTTTTTGCGTCCTGTTTTGTGTAATAATCGCGTTCCGGCAATCCAAGTCCGCCTTGCCACATAGTCATTATTACATCTGAAGAATTTTTATCGTCTTGACCAACCCAATGAGAAAACATTGCATAGGTATAAATATTATGCATTTGAGCAACAGTTTTGATCAAATCGTCGGTAGTTTGAATTTTATTGATCTTATCTAACCAAGGTCTGATTGGTTCAATTCCTGCCTTTTCTATTGCTACCGTATCCATTCCGCTTTTCCAGAAATCTCCCACTTTTTGTGTGTTTGTTCCCTTTGCTGCATTTTCAGTTGCAGCTTTTTCCATCGATAATTTTAATGTGCTCAAACTATTATCGGAAAGGGTATGAAAGCTTCCGAAACTCGCTTTATCAGCAGGAATTGGGTTTTGAGCTATCCATTTGCCATTGATATATTCATAAAAATCGTCACCCGGACGAACTGTACTATCCAGCATAGAGCTATCTATAGCACTGTAAGAATCATCTTCCCCTGTTTTAACACTTTTGCAAGCTGCAAATGCCATTAGAGTAAGAATGAGCACTGAAAATTGAATCTTCTTCATTAATTGGTTTTTTTGGGTGCAAAGATAAGGGATTGCAGCGGGATAAGGGGTTAATTGTTGTTAAGAGTTCCGGGTTCTGAGTTGCCTACTGCCACTGCCAACTGCCCCTGGTTCTGAGTTCTGAATTGCCTACTGCCACTACCTCTACTGCCACTGCCAACTGCCCTTGGTTCTGAGTTCGGGTTTCTATCTTTGTCAGCGTCAGGTTCCGGGTTGCAAATTGTTTCTAAATTGTAGAGACGCAATGCATTGCGTCTCTACAATTTAGAAACAATTTGCAACTACTGTGACTGCTACTGCAACTGCGACTTTTTTAAGTGATTGAAGGCGTTTACTACCGAGGATATTGCTCCGCTTTGACAAACTGCCCACTGTTACTGCGACTGCGCCAAAAACCCTACTTCCCCTTCCCTCTTCTCAATTTCACCACGGGTTTAAATATCATGATAGAAAGCGGCGGTATGGTTATCATCATCTCGTATTTTGTTATCTTTTCAGATGATTCACCTTCGGGTTCCATTTCAATTGCATAGGGTTTTAAAGGGCCGGCGTTTAGGATTCCGGATCCATAATATTTTTCAGCATCAGAATTCAATAATTCGATGTAATGATTGCGCTGTTTTACCGGAATTGCATAATCCACAAAGGTTTGTTGGTCGAAGTTGCCAACTACGATCAAATGGTCATTCGCCTTTTTTCCCTGACGCTTCCAAATTAAAACACAGTCGTCAGTTTTTGAGATTTCCAGCCATTCAAATCCCCCCTGATTGTAATCATTTTCAAACATACTTTTTTCATGCACATAAATATCATTAAGATCCTTTACCCACTGCTGCATGCCTTTATTTTCGGGCAATTCCAATAAATGCCACTCCAGACTTTGGTCATGATTCCATTCTTTGGTTTGAGCAAATTCTGCTCCCATAAAAAGCAATTTCGGGAAAGAATGTGTGAACATATAACCATACATCAATCGCAAATTTGCGAATTTATGCCAGTGATCGCCGGGCATTTTATTGATCAGTGATTTCTTTAAGTGCACCACCTCATCATGCGAAAAACACAACATATAATTTTCGCTGAAAGCATACCACATGCTGAATGTGAGTTTATTTTGATGATGTTTTCGGTAATACGGATCTTCCTTAAAATAATTCAGGGTATCGTGCATCCAGCCCATCATCCATTTCATTCCAAAACCCAACCCACCATCATAAGTTGGTTTTGAAACCTTTGGCCAGGCAGTGGATTCTTCCGCTATGGTTATTGCTGATGGAATTTCTTTGTAAACGGTTTCATTTAATTCTTTTAAAAATTGAATGGCTTCCAGATTTTCATTTCCTCCATAAACATTTGGCAACCACTCTCCTTCCTTCCGCGAATAATCGAGATACAACATACTTGCAACAGCATCTACGCGCAATCCATCTAAATGAAAAATATGCAACCAATACATTGCTGAACTCAACAAAAAACTTTTTACTTCGTGTCTTCCATAATTAAAAATATAGGAATTCCAATCGGGGTGAAATCCCTTTCTTCTGTCCTCATGCTCATAAAGATGCGTTCCATCAAAAAATATAAGACCATGACCATCATCCGGGAAATGAGACGGCACCCAGTCGAGAAGAACTCCAATATTCTCTTTATGAAAACATTCTATAAGGTACATCAGATCCTGAGGAGTGCCGTACCTTGAGGTTGGAGCAAAATAGGACGTTGTTTGATACCCCCATGAACCATAAAAAGGATGTTCGTTCACAGGCATAAATTCCACATGGGTGAATCCCATTTTTTTCACATAAGGCACTAATTTTTCGGCGAGATCTCGGTAGGAGAAAAATTGTTTTGACTGGTCTGTCGGTCTTCCCCAGGAACCAAGATGCACTTCATAAACACTCATTGGCCTGTTGAATTCAAAGGGTTTTTGTTTAACTGTCCATCGTGCATCCTGCCACGTATAGGAATTATCCCAGACAACAGATGCAGTTTCCGGTGGCGCCTCCGTTCTGAATGCAAATGGGTCAGCCTTTTCTAAAACAACAGATGATTTTGTGGTAATAAAATACTTATAAAGGTCGCCGGCCAATATATTTGATAATACACCTTCCCAAATCCCCGACCCATCACCTCTAACTCTTAAAGGGTGCGAGGTTTTATCCCAATTATTAAAAGTACCTCCAACATATACATTTACTGCGTTTGGTGCCCATAATGCAAAATATACACCCGGATTATTTTCATCATCAATAATATGTGCACCGAATTTTTCCCATAATTTGCTGTGTTTTCCTTCGCGGAAAAGATGAATATCATAATCTGTGAAAAGGGAATAATTGTATCTTACCAATTGTTGCATATTACAAAGGTAAAAAAGCAGAGCAGAATAAGTGATGGGGCAACAGGAAGCCGGGTAATTTTGTGATAAAATTGAAACAAATGCTAATCTGCAACAATTTAATTTGCAGTTTCTTCGTATTTATGCTTATAATTGCCACACCCATAACCAAAATGAAATTCCAATGAAAAGAAATGTATTACTCCTCTTACTTTGTATTCCATTCGTAATTTTTTCTGCTGACGCCCAAACCAAATCACTTTTGTGGCAAATCTCCGGTAACGGTATGTCAAAACCTTCTTACATCTATGGCACTATGCACGTTAGTGATAAAATTGCATTTCACCTTACCGACAGCTTCTTTATTGCACTTAAAAATGCTGATATTATAGCGTTAGAAAGTAATCCGGAAACATGGATAGAAAATGATTTTGGTAAAAGCAGTTCCTCAAATCAACAAAACAATTCCAATTATTATGGTGAATATTATGATTACGATCAAACTGATTTTTATACACAGGCGACCACAATTGTTATCCCGGACATAAAAACCTATGCTGCCGCATTTGCAGATAATTCTTATTTAATAAATGGTTATTTATATCGCTATAACGACAACCGTGGTGATTATGCAGAAGAGACCTATCTCGATCTTTTTATTTTTCAATGTGGGAAAAAACTTAACAAACAAATTGCTGCACTGGAAGGAGAACAAGAAGTATTAAAATTATTACAAAAAGCCTATGAGCCTGTTGAGGACGAGGATGAGGAGGATAAAGATTATATCACGCAGCGCAAGATCATGGAAGAATTGGAGGAGGATGGAACTAATCTTTACGAACAAATTGATGAAGCGTATAGAAATGGAGATCTTGAAAAATTAGATTCCCTAGAATTAATTACACTTCCCTCCCAAAAATATAAATTTTATTTTATAGAGGAAAGAAATCGCAATATGGTTCGCCGCATGGATTCCATTATGGCAAATGGCAAAACTATATTTACCGGAATAGGAGCAGCGCATTTACCCGGAGAATTCGGAGCTTTGAATTTATTGAGAGAAATGGGTTATACCGTAACACCGGTTAAAGGAAAAATTACCGGAAAAAGCATAAAAGAAAAAGATAAAATTGATAATACATTTTATGTTCAAACTACAAATAAACAATATTCGGACGATTCGTTGTTCACAGTAAATTCTCCCGGAAAATTATATAAGATACCTGACTATTCAGGAAATGAATTTTATTTATTTCCCGATATGGCGAACTCTGCTTATTACACTGCAACCAGAATAAAACACCGTGCAAGTTTTAAAAATATGCATATTGATGATGTTAAAAACGAGATTGACAGAATGTTATTTGAAAATATTCCCGGCGATATACAATCAAAAACGGAGATTGTTTCCAATAACGGATTAAAGGGATATGATATAGTAAGTAAAACAAAAAGAGGAAATTATTTGCGTTTTAATATATTTATCTCTCCTCTTGAGACTTTTGTATTTAAGGTAGGTGGAATAGGCGAATTTGTTATAAAATCGAAGGAGGCGCAGAATTTTTTCTCCAGTATACAATTTGCAGAACAAAAAGAAACGAAATGGACAACCTATAGTCCCACATGGGGTTTGTTTTCTATTAACCTTCCTTCAACCAGAATTACAGATGCAGTAAAACCGGAAGAAACGGTAAGCAGTTCGCAAACAATTTGTGAAGGAGAGGCTACAGATGAATCAGGATTTTATTGGTTCACAACCTATTATTTAAACGATGATAATTTTATAGAAGAAGATAGTTTTGAACTCGTTCGTCTTACGGATATGTTCAACGAACAATTCAAAAAAAACAAATTTGAAAAAAAGGTTGAACAATTTTTAACACATGATGGCCATCCTTCCTTAGAAACAGTTTTTAGTAAAAAGGATGCGTATTTACATACAAAAGTTGTAATAAACGGTCCCTTTTATGTTTTTATGGCTGCATTAAATACTACAGATGATTATCCCGCACAATATTTTAAATCATTAAAATTAAAGGACATTGAATATACTAAAAAGTTTGAACACTACATTGATACCTCAATGAATTTTTCGGTAACTACAATTGCTCCTGTAGTAGATACTATTCTTACTTTTGACGACATTGATTATGGATATAACGATTATTACGACTATGGTTACAACGATTCTGATGAAAAAGAAGATTTGAGTTATTTGCCGGAATATAGAAATAGGTTATTTCGATCTGAAGCCTCTCCGGAAAATATTTTCGTTACCTACGCAAAATTTCATAAGTTTTATTCCGAAATAAAGGAAGAGGAGTTCTGGAGTGAAATAGATTCTTCAATAATTAATTATTCAGGAATGAATTTGAGCAGAAAAAAATTCACGGACAAAGGAAACATTAAAGAAATAGAGTTTCTGTTGACAGATACCGGCAGCACCAGAGGAATATACAACAAGATAATTGTAAAGGATAATGTAATATTTAATTTAAATACCTGTGTTGACACGCTACAAACATTTTCTGATTTTGTGACCAACTTCTATAATAGTTTTGCACCCGTTGACAGCACATTTGGTCCTTCAATTTTTGAAAGCCGTGCAGGTTTATATTTTAGTCAGCTTTTCAGTGCAGATACTGTTTTAAGGAAACAAGCCATTAATTCCATTGCTGTGATCGAACTTGAAGATAAGGATGCCGATAGTTTAATAAAATTCATAGAGTCTGTGGAATTTAGAAAACTTGAACTGGAGGAACGCGAATCTTTTATTGATAAATTGGCCGAATTAAAAAATAAGAATGTGATTCCGGCTTTAAGGAAAATATATTTTGATGCCGGTGACACCAGCACAATTCAATTAGCTGTTTTGAAGGGATTGGCAGATATAAAAACAAAAGAGTCTATAAAATCCTTTAATGAGTTGTTGTATGTTGAAACTCCCCTTGCTAAAAAAGGAAGCTCCTTAAATTGGATATTTTCCCCTTTAAACGATAGCCTGGAATTGGCAGTTGATCTATTTCCACAACTATTCGATTTTACCAATCTACCTGAATATCAATATGCAACCTATAGAATGTTAGCATTAATTTCAAAAAACGATAGCTCTAAAATCAATTTAATTGAATCGCATAAAAAACAAATAATTGCGGAAGCAAACTCCGAATTAAAACGCTTTATGGCAGGAAATGAAGTAGGAAATAAGTATAACTATTCCTATAATTCATACAACACCAAAGCATATTTTCCAAAATTGAAGGATATCACTGAGGGGGGAAATAATTCTTATTCCTCCACTTTTAACGATTATAGTAACTATAGTGACTATAATTCTGATAATATATTCAGTGATTATTATCCCGGACATTCGGAAAAAAAGACCAATTATCCTTGGGCAACAAATCTTTTAGATTATTACAGCATTTTATTATCCAATTTTTATGATGACCCTGCAGTTATCAAATATTTTACTAAAATAAATAAAAGTAACGATGATGGTTTGATATACCGCACATCCTTAACTTTAGCTAAAAACAATTTGCCGGTTCCGGACAGCATTTGGACCAACCTGCTTGAAAATAGAGAATGGCGTTATTTCACCGTTAAACAATTACAGAAACTCGAACAAACTAATAAACTGGATACTTCATTTACCACACAATTAAAAATTGCAGAGGGATGTTTATATCAATTTGAATTCAAAGAGAAGGAAGATTCGATAAAATACATTTCAAAAACTTTAGTCAACACAAAGAATGGCCCAGGGTATATTTATTTCTTTAAAAGTAAAATCGGAAATGACAAAGGATGGAATTTGGATTGTGTTGGAATTCAACCTGCAGATCAATCTAAATTTGAAATAGAACCTATGTTTGTTGATTACGGCTCTGTAATTCTTGATGAGGAAGATCTGCAGAAAAAAATTGATACTATTGTAAAAAATATCGAACTATTGGGAAGACAAAGAGTTAGCATTGAGTCTGATAATTCTAATTACAACTATTATGATGATTATTAAAGCTTGTTTATGAAAAAGTTTTTGTTTTTCACACTCACAATAATAACATGTACTGTTTTTACCCAAAATATTACAGAAAACTCTGCTGTAAAACAGGATAGCAGCTTGGTATTAAATAAAAAACTACATTTCTACAAAAGTGATGTTTACGACTTGAGTTTGAAGAAAGAACTCCTAATAACAATTCCTATCGCGGCAATATTAATAACTGACTATTTTGTGGAGTCTAAAATTTTAACTGCAGACGATCTTACATCACTCGATTTAAATGATGTTCCATGGTTTGAAAGACATATTATTTATTTCGATACCGCTTCTGCCTCTCGCGCTGCTGAATTAAGTGATGTTTTTAATAAAACATCGTTATTGATTGGGATAACTTCCATTGCGATTCCCATTGGAGATTTTCCCGAAATACTGACAAATTTTGTTTTGTATTATGAAGGAATGTCGATAAATTCCGGATTAACAGATTTATTAAAAAAAACGGTAGGTCGGGTAAGACCCTATGCATATAATACCGCATTTCCTGAAACTTACCGATTGCACGGAGCCGTTACAAGTTCGTTTCCCAGTGGCCATACAAGTTCAACTGCCTTTAGTTGTTTTTTTGCGGCAAAAATGATAGATGATTATTTAATTGATGATAACAATCGTATTGTAAAAACTATTAATTGGGCAAGCGCTGCATTAATTCCTGCATGGGTGGGCTATTTAAGAATGGCAGCAGGAGTACATTTTTTAACAGATGTTGCCGGTGGATATATAATAGGCGCAAGTTGCGGATTTTTTATCCCGGAGTTGCATAGAATCAAGAATGAAAATATTTCCTTCTTCCCTGCTTATTGGAATGAGGGCAGTGGTTTAAGTTGCACCATAAAATTTTAGCATTGAATTTATTTTATTTCGATTTGAAGTGCATTTAATTCTTCGATGGAAATGGTGGGATGTGCCATTCCATTTTGCATTTTCTGAACCATTAATTCAGCAACCTTTCTTGCATCAGATTCTGAGGTAAACATATGCAATCCATTTACTGCAGGTATATTAGGCTGATGAATATATTTTTCGCCGTTTACATAAATATCATATCCGAACCCATACCCTTCCACAAAGGTTTTTACTTCGTAAACCATAGGTTGCGCTTCAGGGATAAGATTACCATTTCGTTTATTGTTTTCCTCAATAATATTTGACTCCCGGTTGTTATTATTACAGGATATAACGAAAAAAACAAATACAAATATAAGTGTCGGGAATTGCATCAGATCACAATAAATTTTTTAACTCCTTCAACCTCTCCTTGCGTAAAAACTAATTGATATACACCTTTTGGCAAATCCTTATTTTGGAAAGTAAAGGAAGTAGTGTTATTAAAATAAGAAATTTTACTCCAATTACAACTGCTACTAACATCATTCCCCTGCATATCAAATACACGAATTGTTGCATTCGTAAAATCGATGTGCGAATTAATATTCACCGTTGCATAACTTTTAACGGGGTTAGGGAAAAAATCAATATTTTTTAAAGGTAAAATTAAATTCATTACGGCTAATGTAGTATCCGTAGTATCCTGTTGAATTATATTTGTTGTATCTCCCCACAACCAAATGTCGTAGTGGAAACCGGTATCATAACCCATACCGACAAATGCCATAGTATCAATTACAAAAGCTGTGAGATTCGATCTTGCACCACCGGGAAAATCAGGTAATTGCAACCAGCTATCCAATATTGGATCATATTCCCAAAAATCGTTTCTGTTGGTTAAGGTTGTATCGTATCCACAAACCAAATAACCTTTGCCATTTAAAGAAAATGCTGCGGATCCGTATCGTGCACTTCCACCAAATTCATTTCTGAGGAACCAGGCATTAGCACCTGCATTATATTCATAAATATCATTTTTAAACGCACCATCATCTCCTGTGCCCACAAATACACGACTTTCAATAACGAAAGCCACAGCAAATCTTCTTGGAGTACCGCCATAATCCGCTTTTTGTGTCCAGGTATTTGAGAGCGTATCAAATTGCCAAAGATCTTTTTTTAATCCTGATGCATCCTGACCCAAACCAATATATCCTTTTCCTTCCACTGAAAATCCAATGCCACTTCTTCTGTCAATTCCTCCAACAGAGGGTTTAACCGTCCAAACATTTGTAAGATAATTATATTCCCAAAAATCGTTTAAAAATGGATCTCCGCCCTGCCCGGTTCCTATGTAACCTTTGTTGCCGATAGTAAATGCTGCAGCAACATTTCTTTCCAAACCCTCTCCGATAGCGCCGCCTAAACTTTCCGTTTGAAACCAACTATCCATTATTGGATCATAAGCATAAAAACTTCTTCTGAAATCCTCTCCATCATATCCTAATCCAACAAATCCAAAATCGCTGAAACCAAAGGAAGAAACTGCACTTCTTCCGTCGCCCGGAAAATCTGCCTTTTGTTCCCAATTATTTACTGCGTATGATTTTTGATCAGCGAAAAATAAAATGCAGATCACAAACAAAATATTTCTCATCAACTTCCACATTTATTGAATATAAATTTTTCCTGTTACATATTCAGAAAGACCATCCTGTTCTTTTATTTGAATTTCGTACAAATACATTCCCGCAGCGAGATCATTTCTATAAAAATTAAATTTATCATCTGTTGAATTATTATCTTCAAATACTAATACACCATTGGTATTAAATACTTTTAAATCCGCAGATTCCATATTAATAGGCATTTCAAAAACAATAACAGTATTTTGATGCATTGGATTTGGCGAAACGGTTGATGCTAATCGTGTATCACTATAATCCTCTGGAACTGCAAGAAAATAAGGTTTATATTTATACATACTTCTTTTAACTCCGTCAGGGCCTTTACCTGTGCCTGCATAACCATAGTTTCCGATAGTAAAAGCAACACATGATCTTCGCTCAATTCCGGGTATACTTGCCTTTTGCATCCAGGTATCTGTTATCGGATTATATTCATAAAAATCTTTCTGATAACCTCCATCAGTGCCCAAACCAACAAAACCGCGACCTGAAATTTCCAAACCAACAGCATTAAACCTCGGTGAACCGGGAAAATCAGCTATCTGAGTCCAAATATTTGTTTGCGGGTCATATTCATAAAAATCATTTCGGTAATAATCTTCATCTGCACCGCAGCCAACATACCCTTTTCCGGCTATAGAAAAAGCCGTTGCACCGTATCTTGTGCCGGCCGGGAAATTGGCTTTTTTAAGCCAATCATCAGCAACCGGATCATATTCCCATAATTCGTTGGAATAATAACTGGAGCCTAATTTTCCGCAAACCAAATATCCTTTAAATGGAGTGGAAAATGCTGCTGCGTAATAAATACCTCCACCAAAATTTCCTTCCCAGTCATCCTTGGCCGTCCAGGTATTTGTTATGGGGTTATATTCATAGAAATCATCTTTTTTTGAACCGGTCCATGCTATAAATCCGTTAATTCCCGTTCCAACATAACCGCGGTTTCCAATTGCAAATGCTATTGCATCTCTTCTTTGAGATCCCGGCAGATCGGCCTTTTGGCTCCAGGAATTTGAGCCCGGATCATATTCCCAGAAATCTTTTCTACAGGTGTTGGCAGTATCTAACCCTGTGCCCACATAAGCTCGCCCACCAACTACAAAAGAAACAGCCCTTTCTCGTTCACCACCTCCAAAAGAAGCAACGGTAGACCAGGTATTTTGACCAAAACACAGCGTAAATAAAAATAAAATTGCTGTGAGTGTAAATGTTTTTTTCAAATTGTTTTATTTATATAAACATCAAGGTGTTACTCCGTTTTCAGTTCCCAAAGGTCTCTTAAATTAGTTCCGCTTGTTCCCAATCCACAATATCCAATATTTCCAATGGTAAATGCAGTCATATATCTTCTGCCTATCCCGGGAAATTCAGGCACGGAATCCCAGACATTTGTAATTGGATCAAATTGCCACCAATCGCTGTAGTTATCTCCACTGGAATAATTATCTCCGGTTCCAATATAACCCTTTCCATTCATAACAAATCCGCACGCTTCCTGCCGTTCAGGGCCCGGAACATCCGCTCGCATAATCCATGTATCGGTTACAGGATCATATTCATAAAAATCGTTGGTTGCACTAAACGCATTTCCTGTTCCAATGTATCCTTTATCGCCTATGGCAAATCCCACTGCCGCAATTCTTCCGGCACCGGGCAAATTTGACATTTGTGTCCAGTCGTTTGTTGCCGGGTCATATTCCCAAAAATCTTTTCTATAAGTAGCGTCACTTCCTGTTCCTACATATCCTTTACCGTCTATTGCAAATCCAACTCCACCATGCCTTGCTGTACCTTCAAAATCAGCGATAGCGGTCCATGTATTTGTAATTGGATTATAGCCATAAAAATCATCATGTTCAATAAAATATGGATCCCTGCCTGTCCCCACATACCCAATACCATTAATGGTGAAGGAGGCGCACTGCAGTCTTTTTCCGCCGGGAAAATCAGCTTTTTGTGCCCAGGTATTAGTTCCCGGGTCAAATTCCCAGATATCTTCAAATAGAATATCAACTATTGCATTGTAGTGTCCAAGTCCCATATACCCGCGATTACCAACGGAAAATCCGATTGCACGGTGTCTGGCTTCTCCTCCGAAATTTGCCTTTTCTGTCCATACGAGTGTTGCAGCAACTTGTGTGGCGTGCATATTAACTAAAAATAAAACAACTAAAAACCCTGCTTTGAGTCTGTTCATTTGGATAACTTTTTGTTACGAGGAGGTTAATCCAGTGTTAAATTTATGTGTATTTTTTGTTATTTTCAAACCTACAAGAAAAATATTTATCCAAACAAAATGTAATTTTAGGACATACAAAAAAACAGTTTTAAAAAAACTTAAAATTCTAACCGCTTCGCTTTTTCAGATTGCTGCCTTATAGGAGTGAATACTTTATGATTTTAATAGAAATTGATAGGAACAATGACTTTAAATTGTAAAAAATAAAATATTTCTGTTGTTTTACATCACTAAAAATTTAAAATGGAGATACCGATTCTTCCTTCCTTAATTACTTTGGAAAATGATTTTGTTTTATTGCGCCCACTGGAGATCACCGATATTGATCATTTACTTGAATTTGCCATGACCGAACCGGAAATCTGGAAATATTCGCTCGCTCAGGGGGGAGGTAAAGAAAATATGATAAAATACATTTCGGATGCTGTTTTGGCTCGTGTATTAAATAAGGAATATGCATTTATAGTATTCGATAAACTAAAAAATAAATATGCCGGATCTACACGGTTTTATGATATTCAATTGTTATATAAAACCATACAATTAGGGTATACTTGGTATGGGAAGGAATTTCAGGGAACAGGAATGAATAAAAACTGTAAATATTTAATGCTGGAATATGCTTTTGAAATTTTAGGGTTAGAACGCGTTGAATTTCGTGCAGATAACAGGAATGAAAGAAGTAAAGCCGCAATGCTCAGCATTGGATGCAAAGAAGATGGGATTTTGAGGAGCAATTTACCGGATAATACAGGTGGCAGACGTGATAGCATCGTATTAAGCATTCTCCGCGACGAGTGGTTCCATAATGTAAAACAATTGCTTCTGAATAAAATAATGTGATACGTTAAACCCTACGGATTTAGTTTTAGACTTATTACTTAGAAATTAAATTTTTCGCCGGATTACAAAATATCTTTCAAAACAATTTCGTCTGCTTCCCATCCTTAATTTTTTTCTCCCCAGTATTTATATCCCATTCTAATTGAGTGCCCGTTTTAAGTTCTTGTTTAGCTTCGGGTTCTTTTTTTATATCAGCGGGTTGCACTGCATCTGAAGAAACAATATCTATTACGGCTTTTACTTTTTTAACTTCATACT
>CAZXBG010000033.1:24814-31439 GCA_964638865.1 uncultured Chitinophagales bacterium
ACTGCATCTGAAGAAACAATATCTATTACGGCTTTTACTTTTTTAACTTCATACTGACTAAGTCTGTTACCCTGACTCTTCCATCCTTTTACATCAATAAATTTACTCATATCCATTATTTCTGTAAACGCCTCCCCTTTTCTACCTTTTATAATAGTAACTTCTATTTTAGTATTTTTTACTGTAGATGCAACATACAATTTAGAACCTGCCGCTTCCGAAATAAAGGGATATTTTTTATCCGGAACAATTGCTTCCACATAAAATCTTTTAACGTACATTTGTTTGATGTCGTTATCCCAATAGGCAGCGGAGATCACTTTTTCCACATCAAATTTTTCTATCAATAATGCATCGCGCATTTCAAATCTGTTGGTTAATTCGAAATTGGTAAGTTCATAATTTCCATCGCGGTAAATTACAAGAATATTATCACCGGTATCAAATTCACCTAAATATTTTCCTCTTGCATCGTTGTTTAATCTTCCAACTACTTCATCCAACCAAAGTTTTCTTCCCCCCAAAGTTGATGTTCCCTTTTCCTTCTGAACAATTTTGCGCAGCGGATATTTTGTAATAGTATTTCCTATACTGCTCCTTCCTTTTACCAATAACTCACTGAAATCGAAATCGAATATTTTAGCATGTGCTCTTGCATTTGGATGAAGATGTAAACTCACCACTTCACTTTCGCTGTTATTATTTGCAGAGAAATACCAGACCTTACTTTTCGGATTTCCTGAAGTAAGATCATATTCTTTATCGCGAGTTATTCCGGTTACATTAAATCTTTTTGCAAATGCTTTTCCGGATTTCCCATCGGAATAGATCATGTGGTAAGTCATACGTTCATCATCCTTTTTCCAGACTGCGGCGTACAATATTTTCTTTCCGATAAACACTTTATCCGCTATGCGCACCACTTTCATTTTTCCTTCTTCAGTAAAAGCGATAATATCATCAATATCGGAACAATCGCAAATAAACTCATCCTTTTTCAAACCGAAACCAATAAATCCATCTTCTCTGTTCACATATAATTTTGCGTTATTGGCAACTACCGATTTTGCTTCAATAACATCAAATTTCCGAATTTCTGTTTTGCGTTCTCTGCCTTTTCCGTATTTTTTCAGCAGGTCTTCAAAATATTTAATTGCATAGTCGGTAAGGTGGCGCAAATTGTGTTTCACCTCCTTCATTTCTGCTTCCAGATCTTTTATATAAGTATCTGCTTTAAATCCATCGAATTTAGAAATGCGTTTGATCTTAATTTCAGTCAGTCGAACAATATCTTCTTCTGTAACTTCCCTGATCAATTTTGCGGTAAATGGTTTTAAACCTTTAGCAATTGTTTTGATAACGGCCTCCCAGGTTTCCGCCTCTTCAATGTCGCGATATATTCTGTTTTCAATAAATATTTTTTCTAAGGAACTGAAATGCCATTTTTCATTTAATTCTTCTAATTTTATTTCCAGCTCGCGTTTTAATAATTCTTTGGTATTTTTTGTGGAGCGTTTTAAAATTTCATCCACATTGTAAAAAACCGGTTTATCCTCATCAATAACACATGTGGAGGGCGTAATGGAAACTTCACAATCGGTAAATGCGTATAATGCATCTACTGTTACGTCGGGGGATGTTCCGGGAGTTAATTCTATTGCAATTTCTACTTCTGCAGCAGTATTATCCGTTACTTTTTTAATTTTTATTTTTCCTTTATCATTCGCCTTAATAATGGAATCAATAAGTGAAGTCGTTGTAGTTCCGAAAGCAATTTGTTTAATGAGGATTGTTTTTTTATCTGCAACTTCCATTTTTGCGCGTGCGCGGATTTTGCTTCCTCTTTCCGCGCGATTGTAATCACTTACATCAATATAACCGCCTGTTGGAAAATCGGGAAGAATGGTGGTTTCATTTCCTTTTAAAACTTCTATACTTCCCTGAATTAATTCACAAAAATTATGTGGTAAAATTTTGGTGGATAAACCTACTGCAATTCCCTCCACTCCCATTGCAAGTACTAACGGAAATTTAACAGGCAAACAAACAGGTTCTGCTTTTCTTCCGTCGTAACTCAACTGCCATTCGGTAGTATCTTTATTAAATAAAACCTCGAGTGCAAATTTTGATAATCGCGCTTCAATATAACGGGGAGCAGCTGCATCATCTCCTGTTCGCACATCGCCCCAGTTACCCTGCGTTTCTATTAATAAATCTTTTTGTCCAATATTTACTAATGCATCACCAATGGATGCATCTCCGTGTGGGTGATATTGCATGGACTGACCAATAATATTCGCAACTTTATTAAAGCGACCGTCATCCATTTCTTTCATTGCGTGCATAATTCTGCGCTGAACGGGCTTTACACCATCGCGAATATCGGGCACTGCACGTTCCAGAATTACATAACTTGCATAATCCAGAAACCACTCTTTATACATTCCCGAAACATGCACAGTATCCGTTTTAAGATTTCTGTTTATGCTCGCTGCAATGTCGTCTGCTTTTTCTTGTTCTGATTTTTTCTTTGCCATTACTCAATAATCAACTTTATTAAGGGATTTTATATTTCTGTAAGCTCTTCTTCCACTACTTCCGCTGCTTCCACAATATCTTTTTCCACTTTCAGATTTTTAATAATAAATATTTGTCTGTCGGGCGTGTTTTTTCCCATATAATATTCCAAAGTACTTTGAATGGATTGTTCTTTTCCGATAATTACAGGATCTAATCGAATTTGCTCACCAATAAATCCTGAAAATTCATCAGGACTAATTTCCCCCAAACCCTTAAACCGCGTAATTTCAGGTTTAGCACCCAATTTATTCATTGCATTTTGTTTTTCATCTGCCGAATAACAATAAATTGTTTCTTTTTTATTTCGCACTCTAAACAATGGCGTTTGTAATATAAAAACATGTCCGTTTTTTACCAGATCAGGAAAAAACTGCAAAAAGAAAGTGAGTAATAACAAACGAATATGCATTCCATCCACATCGGCATCTGTTGCTACTACAATTTTATTATAACGCAATCCTTCAATGCCATCTTCAATATTTAATGCATGTTGCAATAAATTAAATTCTTCGTTTTCGTAGACTACTTTTTTCGTGAGTCCATAAACATTTAATGGTTTTCCTTTTAGAGAGAAAACTGCCTGCGTTCCAACATCACGCGCTTTGGTAATAGAGCCGGAAGCACTATCCCCTTCTGTGATAAAAAGTGTTGATTCCAGTGCCTTCTCGGACTTGTCTTCTCCATAATGAAACCGGCAATCGCGCAATTTTTTATTGTGAAGATTTGCTTTTTTTGCACGTTCATTTGCAAGTTTTTTAATGCCGGCTATTTCTTTTCGCTCTCTTTCATTTTGTAAAATTCGTTTTAATAAAGCATCTGCAGTTGCAGGATTTCTATGCAAATAATCATCCAAGGCTTTTTTAAGAAAATCGTTGATGAAAGTGCGCACCGCAATTCCTTCAGGAGCAATATTGATGGAACCAAGTTTTGTTTTTGTCTGCGATTCGAATACAGGTTCCTGCACGCGAATTGCAATTGCGGCAACTATTGCCTGACGAATATCTGTTGCATCAAAATCTTTTTTATAAAATTCTCTTATCGTTTTTACAACTGCTTCTCTGAATGCAGCCTGATGTGTTCCGCCCTGGGTAGTATATTGACCGTTCACAAAACTGTAATATTCCTCCCCATATTCATTTGCGTGCGACATTGCCATTTCAATATCATCTCCTTTTAAATGGATGATAGGATATCGCAATTCCTCTTCGTTTGTTTTTCTTTTAAGCAGATCCAACAAACCATTTTGTGAATAATATTTATTTCCGTTAAAATTTATGGTGAGTCCTGCGTTCAAATACACATAATTCCATAAAAGATTATCGAGGTACTCTGGAATAAAATGAAAATTCTTAAAAATGGCATTATCGGGAACAAAGGTGACCAAAGTTCCGTCGCGATCATCTGTTTTTTGAATTGCATTATCTTTATTCAAAACACCCTTTTCAAACTCTGCCATTTTAGATTTTCCTTCCCGGAAAGCTTGCACTTTAAAATAATGACTGAGGGCATTTACTGCTTTTGTTCCAACACCGTTTAATCCTACAGATTTTTGAAAAGCAGCTGTATCATATTTTGCGCCGGTGTTCATCACACTTACACATTCTATCACTTTCCCCAACGGTATTCCGCGACCAAAATCACGTACGGTAACGATATTATTTTTGATGTCAATATCAATCTTTTTACCATAACCCATCATAAATTCATCGATGGAGTTGTCGATAACCTCCTTCACTAACACATAAATGCCATCATCCGGCGCCGATCCATCTCCCAATTTGCCTATATACATTCCGGGACGCATGCGCATATGCTCAATCCAGTTAAGGGTCCGGACGTGCTCTTCGGAATAATTGTAATTTGTATTAGCCATGTTGCGAAAGTAAATAGATGTAGGCGGTTAATTATTAGCAGATATGCACAATGAGTGGTGAGTTGTTAGTATTTAGTAGTTAGTTTAGAGCTTAATTCACGTAATTTCAAACCTCACAACTCACGACTTGACTGGTCACTGGATTGTAGGGAGTAGTATTTAGGATTTAGTAATGAGTAATGAGTAACCCTAAAGAATCTCATAATTCCTGGATTTAAATTTTTGTCAAAACAAATTTCACAGTCAAACTTAACTGCCACTATCTCATTACAATAACTCATTCGCCAAATTCGCCAATTCACTCCGCTCTCCTTTTTGCAAAGTAATTACGGAACACAACGGATGATTTTTTATTTTATCAATTAAATAACTCAATCCATTGCTATGCGAGTCGAGATATGGCGTATCAATCTGATTAATATCTCCAGTAAAAACAATTTTTGTATTTTCTCCGGCTCTGGTAATAATTGTCTTAACTTCAAGCGGGGTGAGATTTTGCGCCTCATCTATGATGAAGAAAATATTAGAAATACTTCTGCCGCGAATGTATGCGAGAGGTTGAATTACCAATTTTTCCTGTTCTATCATTCCTGCAATTGCTTTATATTCCGGATCATTAACTTCAAATTGATTTTGTATCATTTTGAGATTATCCCAAAGTGGTTCCATATAAGGATTCAACTTCGATTTAATATCACCGGGTAAATATCCAATATCTTTATTATTAAGTGGAATGATGGGACGGGCTAAAAATATTTGTTTGTAATTTCTTCTTTGTTCTAATGCACTTGCAAGGGCAAGTAATGTTTTTCCTGTACCGCTTTGACCCTGTAATGCAATCAGTTTTATTTCAGGATTCAATAAAACGTTTAATGCGAATACTTGTTCAGCATTACGCGGTTTAATTCCGTATGCTGTTGATTTATTAATACGTTCAAAAACCTGATCAACAGAATTATAACTTGCCAATACGGAGCTGCTTCCATTTTTTAATATAAAACATTGATTTGCAAATGGTTCCTGCTTTAGAATCTGCTTGAATCCAATGGAACCTTCGCTGTATATTTTATCAATATTTTCATGATCAATACCTTCAATTGTTTCGATAGGTTCTTTGAGAAAATCGGGGTCTTCAATTTTATCATTTTTATAATCTTCTGCAAACAAACCCAGTGATTTTGCTTTTAGTCGGAGGTTGATATCTTTAGTAACAAGAATCACCTTGCATTCCGGATGTTTTTTCATAACAACAAGCGCTGTATTCAGAATTTTATGGTCGGGTTTTTCTTCTCCGAAGATCTCTTCTGCATTCACACCGTTGTGTTCATACATCATTACGATCATTCTGCCCGTTCTTCTATCGTTAATCTGACGCCATTCCTGAAGGGTATCCTCCTTGGATTTGGCATCTAAAAAACGAATGAACTCCCGTGCTTCAAAATTGATGGTTTCGTTACCCTTTTTGAAGTTGTCGAGTTCCTCCAGCACTGTGATGGGGATGACTACGTCATGTTCTTCGAAGTTATTTACAGAATTGTGATCGTGTAAGATTACTGATGTGTCGAGAATGAAAATCTTTTTTTCTTTCTGCACAGTTGCCTTTTTTTTCACCGCCATAGTTAAATATTGAGTCGAAAATACAGGTAACTTCATTCTGTGCAATATAGGGATGTAAACAAAATTGTGGATAATTGTACCAATTTGCATACAATAGTTTTGTAAGATGGATGAGATTGCCGGGAACGCGGGAAGGATCGAGAAGATATTTTTAAATACGAATTAATTAAACAAGAAGTTGCAGGAATGTGGGAATTAAGGGAAGTTGTTTTTAAATATCAATTAATTCAAAAAAAAATACTCGTGCAAGTGTGGCTACCTTATTTAAGCCGCAAAACACAAAAAATAAGTTGCAACGAACCTGACTGCCGTCAGCAAGTGCACGAATAAAAAAATAAATTAAATAACATAAACCACGACTTCTAATGGCTGTTCATTCGTGCCCCTGACGGCAGTCAGGTTCGTGGCTACCCCCTTTTTTAACCCACAATACGGATGAAAAAAAATAAGCCACGAATGCACGAATAAAAAAAATACAAATTAAATACTTTAAACCAACCCTTCCAATGGCTGTTCATTCGTGCATTCGTGGCTACCCCCTTTTATAACCCACAA
>CAZXBG010000034.1:0-4764 GCA_964638865.1 uncultured Chitinophagales bacterium
CCTTGATCGGCAGCGTCTCACGGCTAGTTTATTTTAATTGCGTGAAGACACTGCCTTTGCATTTTTTATTTCAATAACAAATCATTTCTCATCTTTCCAGTGCCATAAATGTAAACACGCATAAGTTCTATAAGGCTCCCATTTAGAAGATATCTTTAACATTTTTTGCCGCATTTCTTTTTTATCCTCCACATTTATATTATACATTTTTATCATTGCCGTTTGTATTCCAAGATCATCCACTGAAAATACATCTTCGCGGCCGAGTGCAAACATCATTAACATTTCAACGGTCCATTTCCCCACTCCTTTTATTTGCGTTAAATAATCAATCACTTCTTCATTGCTCATTTTATTTAATTTTTTCGGACTCAACCCATTTGCTATTTCAAAATTTGCAACATTTAAAATATAATTTGTTTTGGCATTTGAGAGTCCGATTGCACGCAAAACTTCAAATTTTGTTTCTATAATTTGTTTTGCAGTGGGTTGCTTGCCATTATAAAGATCAAGGAATCGCTGGTGAAATACTCTGGCAACTTTTGTAGATAATTGCTGACTCATTATACTGTAACACAAATACAAACAGATGTTTTTTTCCTGTTTTAATTCAAAAGAATCTCTGTTATCGATAATCGATTTTAACTTTTTATCACGTGATAAATGCAATTGGTATAACGACATAAGTTCTAATTTATTTAGGATGCAAATTAAGAATATTCCACTTTTTCTTAGGATCAGTTTTTGATAGCTTTTGTATCTTCGCAAAAAAATACTTTAGATGAAGAAAATTCTTTTTTATGGTTTGTTCATTTTTATTGTAGGTAAAACCTACACACAAGCGGTGATGAGTCCCGAATTATTATGGAGTCTCGGAAGGGTAGGGGCGGAAACAATTTCTCCTGATGGTAAGAATATCATATTCGGCGTCACCTATTACGATGTAGAAGCAGGAACATCGGAAAGAAATCTGTTCAAAGTTGCCACAGAAGGTGGTAACCCGATTCAAATTACAACGGAAAAAGGAGGGGAGAACTCTGTGATGGCGCTACCAAGCGGAAAAATGGGTTATATGTTCAAGGGTCAGATCTGGCAATCGGAATGGGATGGAACCGGAGCTGTGCAGCTTACAAATTATGAAGGGGGCCTGAATAATGTCCGATTTTCACCAAATGGTATGTTTATTCTGTTTTCAAAAGAGATCAAAATGGATAAAGTAATGGCAGCAGAAGTATATCCTGATCTAACTGGCTCCAATGTAAGGATCATAAATGAGCTCAATTATCGCCATTGGGATACCTGGGAAGATGGTGCCTATCAACATGTATTTTATGCAAAATGGAACAACGGCATTATTACCGAAGAAATTGATATCATGGCGGGTCAGAAATACGATTGTCCTCAAATGCCTTTTGGAGGTATTGAAGATATGGTTTGGCATCCCGACAGTAAACGCATTGTTTATGTTACCAAACAAAAGACAGGCGCTGCATATGCAACAAGCACGAACACTGATATATACGTGTACAATATAGAAAATGGAAAAGTGCAAAACGTTACCGATGGAATGATGGGTTATGATACAAATCCCAATATTTCACCCGATGGATCAAAAATGGCCTGGTTAAGTATGGAAACGGATGGTTTCGAAGCGGATAAAAACCGATTATTTATCCTCGAAAAGAAAACAGAGACAAAAACTGATGTTACGGCAAGTTTCGACGAATCTATTGATGCTATTCGTTGGAGTCTGGATGGGAAGTTTATCTATTTTACAGCACCAATTGATGGCACAATTCAACTGTTTGAGTTGAATGTTACTAATGTTTTAACCAAAGTGGATGAAGGCGGCAGAAAAATAAACCCTGTTCGCAAGATCACAAAAGGTGATTTTGATATTACCGGAATAGTTGGTGAGGTAAACGGACAATTGATTGTAACACGAACAGATATGAACCACGCTACGGAAATTTATCGGGTAAATGCTGCAACAGGAGATATGACTGCTCTTACAACTATAAATAAACCTCAATACGACAAGATAAAAATGGGCAAAACGGAACGTAAAATGGTGAAAACCACAGACGGAAAGGATATGCTCGTTTGGTTTATATACCCACCCGATTTTGATCCCAATAAAAAATATCCAACCCTTTTATATTGTCAGGGCGGACCACAAAGTGCTCTTACCCAGTTTTATTCCTTCCGTTGGAACTTTCAGTTGATGGCAGCAAAGGGTTATATCATTGTTGCTCCCAACAGACGCGGTATGCCAGGCCATGGAACAGCTTGGAACGAGGAAATTAGTGGTGATTGGGGTGGACAAGCAATAAGAGATTATTATAGTGCGATTGATTATGCCAAAACTTTGCCCTACGTAGATGGTTCAAGATGTGGAGCAGTTGGCGCAAGTTATGGCGGATACAGCGTTTATATGTTGGCCGGAACACACAATGGCCGTTTTAAATCCTTTATTGCACATGATGGATTGTTTAATCTGAATTCCTTTTACGGCACTACGGAAGAAATTTGGTTCTCCGATTGGGATATGGGTGGCCCATACTGGGAACCCGGTGAACACCAAAAAAGTTATACCGACTTCAATCCTATCAATTTTGTGGCAAACTGGAATACGCCAATTTTGATCTATCAGGGTGGAAAAGATTACCGAACTACCGAAGATCAGGCATTTCAAGCATTTCAGGCAGCTCAACTACTAGGAATTAAGTCAAGATTCGTGTATTTTCCTGAGGAAAACCACTGGGTTTTAAAATGCCACAATGCACTTGCATGGCAGCGCGAATTTTACAAATGGCTGGAAGAAACGCTATAAACAAATTGGATTATTATACTTCCAAAATGCCTTTATAGAAATTCTGTAAAGGCATTTTGTTTTCAAACTTTGGCCCAAAATGGGAAAGTAATATCGGAGTTAATCCCTCAAAATTTCTTAAGTATATTTCGAAATATTTATTCGTAAATGATCCTAGGAGATTGGCTTAAATCAAATCCCATTGTGACTATACATACAAAATTAGTTAATATATTAATAAAATATAATCAAATGATTGTCAATAAAATAGGCTATATTATTTGCCCATAATTAATATTATGTTAAGTAGCATTGCATCCAATCGCAAGTTACATAACTTTAAAGTGCTCACCTCTACAATTAAGTTTACAATGGGAAGATATAAAACATTTGAATATTTATATCATCTTTGATTCTTAGTGTAATAGAAATTATTCATACTGATCATAACAGAAGAATTAATATGCAGTTTCCACAAAAAGTTTACCTTTATAATCAGGATTATAATAATGATTAACCTTAATCAAAATATTCTTAAACCATAAACCAACTAAAAATGAAAAAATTTACTACACTCTTGATCATCAGCTTTGTTTTTGTTTCCTCTGCTACCCTTTCCGCTCAGGTAGTTGAAAATGCATTGGAAAACACCTTGCTGAAACCAAACATTGTTAAATTTAACCTAACCGGACCGGTTATAGGTTATTATACCATTGGCTATGAACGAGTTATAAATCCAAAACAATCTACAGGAATTACGATAAGTTTTGCTCCTAACGTAGACCTTCCATTTAAAAACACCTTGTTAGACATTTTTGGAGATAATGATGAAGCAGTTACCGCAATTAACAGTACAACCTTTACAAATTTCAGTTTAATGCCGGAATATCGTTTTTATGTTGGTGTGAAAGGCGCTCCATTTGGGTTTTATGCTGCTTCTTTCCTGAAATATACACATATGACTCATTCTCAGGTTTATCAGTTCACCTCAACTGCCGGTGTTGTGCATACACCACTTATTGAAACGAGTTTTAATGGATTTGGTGCCGGTGAATTAATTGGAATTCAATGGCAGATTGGAAAATCGATGACACTCGATTGGTGGATACTAGGGCCTTTTGTAGGAGTTTTGAACGGTAAATCGCATGGAATTGACGATATGAGTGATATGGATGCACAGGACAGAGCTGATCTGGAAGCTGATATAGAGGGAGTGCCTATTCCGGGTTGGACAATTGATGCAACGGTTGCAGAAGGAACTATAGATGTAGATCTTGGTGGTCTCTTTTTTGGAACCAGGATATTTGGATTGAATTTGGGGGTAAGGTTTTAAGTAAATTTATTTCAATAAAAAAGGGGATCATATTTGACAATGATCCCCTTTTTTATTATATTTTGACATTTAATTTCCAAGCAATTGTTTCATTGCTTCCGCTTTCTCCTTTTGGTTAGTTCTTACATAAATCTCTTTAAGTGCCAACATACAATCGGTATTTTTTGGATCGATGCGGTGACCATTTTCAAAATAAGGCAAAGCCTGCATATAAAGCTTATTCCTTTCTACAGATAGTTTTTGATATTCCGCTTCCTTTTCCAAAGGCAACGCATTCATTGTTTTATTAATCTCGATAGCAGTATTATAATAAAGTGCTCCTGCATTCAAGTTGATATCAAATCGTTCGGGATCAAAAGATAATGCCTTGTCGTAGGCTCTGATTGATGCATCAAAATGCTGCTGGCTATTGAGCGAATCCAGTTTTATTAATTCGCTATGGGTGGTGCCCAAAACAAAATATAATTCGGTGTTTTTATTGTCAAGGCTAATAGCATTATCCAATTTACTCACCAGAACATCCAACTTGTTTTGCGTCAAATAATAATTGAGTTCCGCTGTAACGATTTCCTTATCCTGTGGGAAATTTTTACGACCTTCTTCAAGAATAGCCAATGCT
>CAZXBG010000034.1:4864-30352 GCA_964638865.1 uncultured Chitinophagales bacterium
GATTTCCTTATCCTGTGGGAAATTTTTACGACCTTCTTCAAGAATAGCCAATGCTTCCTCGGTTCTGCCGGCTTCCAGGTAAATATTCGACAACTTTGAATACAGATAGGTTTCACTGTATTTCATTTCCACTAATTTCTGATAAGCAGCTACGGCTTCTGTTGTTCTACCGGTTCTTTCCGCCATTAAACCCATGTTAAAGATTACTCCGGTATCCAGTACTGCCAAAGGAAATGCATCTATTTGCAGCAAATTTGCCTCATGTGCTTTTGCAAAATTTACATAGGCAACTTCGCTGTTTCCTGCACTATATGCAGTTGCTCCGCGTGAAAAATAGAGATTATAGGTGGTAAACAACTCGCCACCAATATCGGTCTTGTAATTTTTAACATCCGACATTTCCATCGCAGTTTTAAACGACTGCAAGGCTGTTCCAATTGGATCGGTAACATTCGAAAATTGCCCGGTAGTATCCAGTGCTATTGCATTATAGATTTTACCTCTTAAATACCATGTTTTTGCCTGAACCGCTGTTTTTTCATTCAGAATTGCCTCGTCTATTGCAACACGTGCCTTTTCATATTCCTTATTGAATTCAGCATTGGAGGCTGTTACCACTTTGCTGTTTTGCGCGTTTACAACTGTGGTAAACAAAACTGCTATCATAAAAAAACCTGTAAATAGTTTCACGTTTTTAGTAGTTTATTGTTTTAATTATCAATTGTTTATGTTAATTCATCTATATTATTAGATTCGGTAGATTCTCCACCGTTTTCCCCTTCATTTCCATTTGGTCCGTTTTCCTCATCAATACCATTTTCCGGTTCCTCCACCTCTTCATCCTTTTGGATCCTAGTTACGGATGCTATTCGGTCACCCTCTCTCAAATTGATCAGCCTCACTCCTTGCGTTGCTCTGCCCATCACTCTCAGCTCATCAATTCCCATTCTTATGGCCAATCCTGATTCACAAATTATCATCAGGTCGTCTTCATTGGTAACATCTTTAATCGTGATCAGATTGCCTGTTTTCGGCGTGATCTTTAAAGTGGTTACACCCTTTCCGCCCCTGTTTGTAATTCTGTATTCCTGTTCACCGGTATCAAGATCAACTAACTGACTTCTTTTTCCATATCCATTCTCACTCACAACCAGCACTGATTTTTCTTCATCGCCCTTTTCAACAGTTATCATGCCAACTACTTCATCATTTTTGCCGGCAAGCACTATACCCCTCACTCCTGTTGCGCTTCGGCCCATTGGACGCACCTTTTCTTCCGGGAAACGAATTGCTCTTCCGCTCTTCACAGCAAGCATGATCTCACAATTTCCATTGGTCAACCGCACTTCCAGCAATTCATCATCATCGTTGATATTGATTGCGACAATTCCATTTGCCCTTGGGCGACTGAATGCCTCAACTGTTGTTTTCTTAATCGTTCCTTTTTTAGTACAGAAAACCAGATAATGCGAATTTATAAAGGCTTCATCTTCAAGATCATGAATATCAATATATGCCATTACCTTATCATCAGCCGGTAAGGAAATAAGATTCTGTATCGCTCTACCCTTTGAAGTTCTGCTTCCTTCCGGGATTTGATAAACCGGAAGCCAGAAACAACGTCCCTGTTGTGTAAAGAACAACATCGTATCGTGGGTGGATGCTATAAGTAAGTGTTCGATAAAATCTTCCTCTCTGGAAGCACTTCCTTTTGCACCTCTTCCTCCGCGGCCTTGCTTGCGGTATTCGGTAAGGGCTGTGCGTTTAACATAACCCAAATGTGAAATGGTGATAGCAACATCTTCTTCCTCGATAAGATCCTCGATGCTCATTTCCCCTTCATTGGCTACAATATTTGTTCTTCTTGCATCTCCGTATTTCGCTTTTACTTCGAGCGTTTCATCGATAATGATCTGAAAACGCATTTCCTCATTGCCTAGTATTTCTTTCAAACGGCCAATTAAAGCCATTATTTCGTTGTATTCTTCGCGAATTTTATCTCTTTCTAAACCTGTTAAACGTTGTAAACGCATTTCGAGGATAGCCTTAGCCTGAATTTCGCTTAACGCAAAATTGGATACCAATCCTTCTTTTGCTTCATCCGGCGTTTTTGATCCGCGAATTAATGCTATTACCTGATCTAAATGATCTAATGCGATGAGTAATCCCTCAAGAATATGCGCTCTTTCCTCAGCTTTTCTAAGGTCATATTGTGTTCTTTTTACAATTACTTCGTGACGAAACTCCACAAAATTGGAAATCAACTGCTTCAGATTCAGCAATTTTGGTCTTCCATGCACCAAACAAATATTGTTTACTCCATAAGAGGATTGCAATGGCGTGTACTTGTAAAGCTGATTTAGCACCACACTTGCAACTGCATCCTTCTTCACCTCAACTACCACCCGTAAACCATCGCGGTCGGAATAATCGTTGGCATCAGAAATGCCTTCAATTTTTTTCTCATGAACAAGTTCAGAAATTTTGGTAATGAGCAATGCTTTATTCACCTGATAAGGCAATTCCGTGATCACAATATGTTCTCTGCCATTTGGCATAGCTTCAATGTTTGCAACACCTCTAACCACTATCTTTCCTCGTCCGGTCTCAAAACTTTCTCTGATGCCTTCAATTCCATAAATGGTAGAACCTGTTGGAAAATCGGGTCCTTTGATGAACTGCATGAGTTCCGGTATACTGATTTCCTTGTTTTTTATGTATTCGATAATTCCATCACAAACTTCAGAAAGGTTATGGGGAAGGATATTAGTTGCCATACCTACTGCAATTCCTGAAGAGCCATTCATTAATAGATTGGGAATCTTGGAGGGCAGAACAGTTGGTTCTTCTAAGGTATCATCAAAATTGGGAGAAAAGTCAACGGTTTCTTTTTCGATATCCGCTAATATTTCATGTGTTATTTTTTCAAATCTCGCTTCTGTATAACGCATTGCTGCGGGACTGTCGCCATCAATGGATCCGAAGTTTCCCTGGCCATCGATAAGCGTATATCGCATGCTCCATTCCTGTGCCATACGAACCATAGCATCGTACACGGACGTGTCGCCATGCGGGTGATACTTACCAAGCACCTCTCCCACTATTCTGGCAGATTTTTTATAGGGTTTGTTGAAATCCATTCCGAGATCGTGCATTCCGTATAAAACCCTTCTGTGCACCGGTTTCAGACCGTCTCTAACGTCAGGAATTGCACGTGCAACAATTACCGACATGGAATAGTCGATATACGCGGTTTTCATTTCATCTTCAATATTGATCGGTATTATTTTTTCGCCGTCAGCCATATCTTTTTTCTTCTAGGTAGAGTATAATTTTTTACTTCACGCAAAGGTAACTAAAAGTGCCATCATTACACAGTTTCAAAGCCTGTTTTATTGTCAAGTTTTCAACATCTTTTGAAGATAAAAACAAGCCCTTAAATTTGGTAAATTCGATAAATTATTCCATGTTATTTGCTCACAAATACCGGATTGTTATAAAAAAGTGTCAACGGTTTAATTTTTAAACCTCAATAGTTTAAAAAAAAATTGAAATTATTTTGAATTTGGGAGCATGTTTTACTACAATAATAAAGCAATTTAATTTTATAATTTATTCAATTACAATAACATATAAATTAAAAATTTTGGAGATTTTATAAATTAATCTCAATCAAAAAAATACAGGGGTCTCCACTTTCGTGAAACGACCCCTGATCCCCATGAAAACACACAACTCTATAACGGAACTGTGCAAAATAAGTTTACGGTACTCCGTTAAATTTCGTTAATTATTAGGTGTTTATATGTGACTCTAAGGTTCTGATGGCAATTTATGTTGAAATTTTGAGGCGTTAAACAATGCATTCAAGCAAACCGTTTAGTTTAGTTTGTCATCAACTAGTGGAGCGATAATCTTTTTTCTCTCCCCAACTTGTTGTCTCCACATTGCATAATACAGGCCTTTTTCCGCCAATAATTTTTCATGTGAACCTGTTTCCGCCATCTCGCCTTGTTCCAGCACATAAATTCTATCAGCATGCATAATTGTGCTCAGGCGATGTGCAATCAGAATCGTAATCTGATTTCTTTGTTGGGTAATGCCAATTATGGTATTGGAAATTTCTTCCTCTGTAAGTGAATCCAGGGAACTTGTAGCCTCATCAAAGATTAACAGACGAGGATTCCTCAAAAGTGCGCGCGCAATGCTCAGTCGCTGTTTTTCTCCACCCGACAATTTTAATCCCCCCTCACCTATTACCGTTTCAATACCTTTTTCAGCCCTTGCCAACAAATTGTCGCAACTCGCCTTATGAATCACATCCAAAAGATCTTTTTCGGTAGCTTCGGGGTTCACAAACATCAGATTTTCCCTAATGGTACCGGAAAAGAGCTGTGTATCCTGCGTTACAAAACCAATTTGATTTCTAAGATCATTAAAATCGATAGAATTTTCATCAATGCCATTATACAATATCTTGCCTTCCTGAGGTCGGTATAATCCAACCAACAATTTCATTAAAGTGCTTTTTCCCGAGCCGGAAGGTCCAACAAAGGCAATAGTTTCACCCGATTTTACATCGAAACTGATACCGTCAATTGCATGGTTTGAAGCTGTTTTATGTTTAAACCGAACATTTTCAAACTTGAGTTTCTCAATGGTTCCTAAATGAACAGGATTACCTGGTTTTGTTTCCGGCACCTTCATCATCAAAATATTAAAATTATTGAGCGATGCTTCGGCTTCTCTGTATGATAAAATAATGTTGCCAATGTCCTGAAGCGGACCAAATACAAAAAAGGAAAATACCTGCATAGTAACCAGCTGACCGGCATCCATCACATTTTTGAAAATCAGCCACATCAAAATAAATAGGATCAATTGTCGCAGAGTATTTACGAAGGTGCCTTGAATAAAACTGATACTTCTTATCCGTTTAATTTTTGTGAGTTCAAGTCCGAGTATCTTATAAGTATTTTTATTGAGTCTTTCCACTTCCTGATGTGTTAGTCCCAAACTTTTAACTAACTCGATATTGCGCAAAGATTCTGTGGTTGCTCCGGCCAAAGCAGTGGTTTTTCCAACAATTGTTTTTTGGATGATCTTAACCTTTTTACTGAGCACATTAGAAATCAGGGTGAGAAAAATGATACCAAAAAAATAAACTGCCGGTATGTACCAATGGATATAAATTGCTGCATAAATGAAAACGAAAACGATTCCCACCAAAATACCCAAGAGCACATTGATGAACATATTCATAAATCGTTCAACATCGATGCGCACCTTTGTTAAAATAGATAAAGTTTCTCCGCTTCGCTGATCCTCAAAGTCCTGATAAGGCAATTTCATTGCATGTTGCAAACCATCGGTAAATATTTTAGCGCCGAATTTCTGGGTAACAACATTGAGAAAATAATCTTGGAAGTTTTTAGCTATACGACTAATCATAGCCACTGAAACGGAACACAAAAGCAACATCAGCACTCCCGGTTGTTGCCAGGAAAAGGAATAAAAGAAGGTATGCCAGGTATATTCAGCAGAATTTGTCTGGTATGTATTTGCCAAAGTAACCAGATGTCCAAGAATTATCGGGTCAACAAGGGAAAAGCCGGTATTTATGGCTGCCAAAAATAAAACAAAAAAGACGAGCCAACGGAAGGGCTGTAAATAAGTAAAAAGAATTTTCATAATGTATAACCTGATTCGCTACAACTCAAAAGTAGTCATGGTAGTTCAGATAAAGAAAAAAGGATATGTGCAAAACGAGGTTTCCGAAACATAAATTCAACATTAGCAGGTATTTTTTTTTAGGGGATAATCCTTTAATGCAATTCCAGAATCTGCACATCCGGAATATCTATTAAAATAAGTTGTATATGTTTAATATGTGCTTTGGATTTGAATTCCGCGAATATTTCCAATACGTCTCTATCTATGTATACACTATCGGTGCCTATGATTTCTACTATCGAATATGGAGGCATTTTATCGAGTGTTTCCAAAATTCGTTTTTTATTGACAAAACTTACATTTAACGCGAGGTCGAGTGTGTAGTGAGGCGTATGTCCCTCCAAATTTTCTTTCAGCGTAAAACCTGCTTTATAGGTATGTTTAATAAGGAAATAAATTGCATACACCACTCCTATCAAAACACCAATTAAAAGATCGCTAAATAATATTGAAATAACAGTTACGAAAAATGGAAAAAACTGTTCATTACCCTGTTTATAAACTGATTGTATCATTTTTGGCTTTGCAAGATTATAACCGGTTCTTATTAAAATAACTGCAAGTACACAATAGGGAATCAGGTTCAATAAAGTCACTGCAAACAGGATAGCTAATAATATCCATACACCATGCATAAAGGCCGACAAACGTGTTTTAGCGCCTGCTTCGGCATTGGCTGAAGCCCTTACAATTACAGCGGTTATTGGTAATCCTCCCAAAAAACCGCTAATAAAATTTGCAGACCCTTGCGCTACCAATTCGCGGTTTTGTGGTGTAATTCTGTTGTATGGATCTAATTTATCAATTGCAGTGATGCTCAGTAATGTTTCCAGTGAAGCAACAAAACAAATAATCACGGCTGTCTTCCAAATTTCTGCATTGGAAAAAATTGCAGAGTATTCTGGACCATTAATTTCTGAAAAAATATTTTTAGGAATGTTTACATATTGAGCCGACGATAATTTTAAAAATGGAATATATTTTTCAAATAATAATGCTAATATTATTCCGAATAAAACTACTAAAAATGTTGTTGGTATATAAGGGAATTTTGTTGCAAGTGTTTTTTTCCAGGCATAAATAATTAAAAAGGAAAAAGTTGTTATTACAATCGGGCCTAAAGAGATATGCTGTAATAAATTACCGGTCATTTTAAATCCGTGTTCAAAGGTGAATACGTTAAATAATTCGTTGGTCCAGAAGTCAGGTTGATCATATCCGATTAAAAGAGGAATTTGTTTTGAAATTAAGATAATACCGATAGCAGTAAGCATTCCTTTAATTACGCCGGAGGGAATAAATTGTGTAAATCCACCTAACTTGAATACACCTAATAATATCTGCAAAACACCTGCAAGCATTAGGGATAAAAAAAATATTTCAATTCCACCCAGTCCTGCAATTGCCGCAACACAAATTGTAGTTAAACCTGCTGCAGGTCCACTAACACTCAGTTCTGATCTGCTGATTAGCGGCACTACTATTCCGCCTATAATTCCTGCTATGAGTCCAGAATACAATGGGGCACCACTGGCTAAGGAAATACCAAGACAGAGGGGTAGTGCAACAAAAAAAACACTGATACTTGATTTGAGATCGTGGTTTAAAAAGGATAAGAAGTAAAAATGAAATCTGCGTTTGATCAAATTCATAACTAACATCAAAATTGGATAAAATCCAACTGGGTTATGAAAAAGTTGTAACCATTTGTTTGTTAATAAAAATGGTCGCGGCTTATAAAAAATCAATTGAGTTGAATTAACTCAATACTAAAGGGCAGCGCCTGTAGCAACCCAATTCACAATGGTTTGAATATAAACATCCTCCAGTTTGGGCGACTTTCTTGGCATAGATTTAACTCCTTCTGCATGTTGTATAGCCGGAATTAATTTGCCATTAATACTTTGCTCTTTTACATTTTCATAGGTTGTAAGATTTATTCCGGCTGCCGGTCGTTCTGCATTATGGCAACCGGCGCAATTGAAATCAATTATTTTACTAACATCCTTTGAATAGGTAAGTGCAGTAGTTGTAGATTTGTAAGCACTGCACGCTGCGAGGGTTAAAATGAATAAACTGCTAAGCAGATAATAAGTTGGTCGTGCACTCATGGTGTGTTTTTTTGGTAAAAATAAAAAATATTGATGGGTTAAAAATTCCCCTATTTCTTTATTCTGAAAACTTATTCTTTTTTCATCACCATTTTATTGATGAATGACAGCATAAAAACGGTTATTATCATGGCAACAACAACAACATATCCAAGCCAATCGTAATGATCTAAATATCCTGAATCTTCCTGCACAACTATTAATCCTGCAAAAAATGCTGCAATGCCGCCTGAAAATTGTTGAACGGAGGAATTGATACCCATGAATGCTCCTCTGTCGGCGGGTTCAGGAACTGCCGACATTAATGCAGATGCAGAAATAATTCTTGAGGTTATACCAATAAACAATATGACATTTATCACAATAACTGCCCATAAAGGAGTAGCTTCAAGATTACAATAAATAACAACCATTATCATCGACAAAATTGAACCTGCAATAAACATATTGTATTTTCCTACTCTGTCGCTCAACTTTCCAATTATTGGTCCTGCAACAATAGTAAACAACCCCGTTATAACATAAATTATTGGTAAATGATCCAGTTCAATTTTAAGATTATTTACTGTGAATGCACTTCCGAAGGGCATTAACATAAATCCTCCGGTTGCAAGTAAAGTGGTAGCCGCAAAACCGGTGATATATCTTTTTTTACTGATTGTTTGTTTAAAATGTTGAAAGGAAGTAATATTTTTTTTGATAGCTAAATGTTCCACAACAGGTTTTACCTTCCAAATGATAATAACATATACAATAACACTAATAGAAGCGATCAAAATAAATGGGGAATGCCAATTTGTTTTATTTGCAAGATAGAGACCAACGGGAATTCCCAAAACCTGACTTGCGGCAAACGCCATTTGAATAAAACCCATCACGCGTCCTCTCACCTGCAATTTAAATACATCAGTGGTAATAGCAAATATGATGGCTCCGATCACTCCTCCAAAAATTCCTGTAATAATTCTTGCAATCAATAATGAGTTGTAATCAGGTGCAAATCCGCACAAAAAAGTGCCTAAAATAAAACCGGTATAAAAAAATAGCAACAATTTTTTTCTGTCGTATTTATCAGCAAATCCCGCAGCAAGTAATCCGCTCAAACCGGCACTAATTGCATAAACCGAAACTACCAGACTGAATTGTGCGGGTGTAATATTCAATTCGGGCAATAATATTGCACTCAGTGGAGAGAGCACCATAAAATCGAGTATAATCGTAAACTGTAAAAAGGCCAGAATTGCTATCAGGAACATTTCATAACCTGTAAAAACTTTTTCCTTCTTATTAACTTCACTCATAAATATTGTTATACAATTAACAGGATAATTATGCTTATTGTTTATTGGTTATTGGCACGCGCAAGAACCTTTAATACTCTTTTTAGCAATTTCGTTCACATGAACGCAAAAAGGGGCAATATTATGGGTTTATACATTAGTTTTTTTTAAATGCTTGTTAATTGTGAGCAGTAAAACTTGTTATTTCTAATTGTTCAAATTTTCTTTATTAAAAATCTGTCCTGTTTTTCATACATTCATTCAGATAGTCGTTAAAACTAGAAATGTTAAGGATGGATTTAAAATTAAATTTGTAGGATCAATATACCATACCTTTCCCGGAAAACGTTATTAATAGCACAAAAGGGCACTTATATTTAAATATTTAGAAGTTTTTAGCGCTAATAATTGCAATTTAAACAAAAATGGGAATGAGATTTGTGTAATTTGATAATCACGAGCATCTGTTATATAAAAGGAATAATTATGAAAACTTGGAAAGAATTAGAATCAAGAACGAAACGCATTAGCGGAGTGATTACCACTAGCATTGTTGGATTATTGGTAGCCGTAATGTTTATCGGATTTACAACTCCTGCAGTACCGGAGGGAACAGAAGGGTTGCTAATAGATTTCGGAACAGATATATCCGGTTTCGGCGAATATGAACCTGCAATTGCGGAATCTTCGGCATCTTCCGTAAGTGAGACTTTAGAACAGGAATCTATAACACAGGATGTGGAAGAAAGTGTTGTTATACCTGATAAAAAGGTAATCACCAAACCTAAGGCGGATATTAAGAAAGCGCCTACAGAAACCACAAAACCGGTAAATAAAGACGAGTTATTTGACCCTAACAAGATAAAAAACAAAGGTGACAAAGGCTCTTCCAGTGATGGAGATAAAGGTGGCACAGGCAATCAGGGTGATCCGAATGGGATTCCTGATGGTGGAAATGGTTTAGGCACTAAGGGTGATGGTTATGATGTATCCGGTCTTGGTGACCGCAAAATAAAATCACCCCCTAAATTAAGTGTTAACCACAATGAAATAGGTGATGTTAAGATTAAAATTACGGTGGACAGGAACGGAAAAGTGATTAAAGCAGATTACGAGCGAACCGGTTCAACAATCACGGATACTTATTTGATCTCGCAATCAAAGGCAGCAGCAATGAAAACAACCTTTAGCGTTGATAACAATGCAACCGAAACACAAATAGGATATATCACCTTCCACTTTAAATTACAATAATACTTTGAAACACAACTGTTATTGAAGTATGAAATGAGTGCCCCCGGTAAAACGGGGGCATTTTTTTGCAAAGCACCCTGAATAAAAAAACTCAGTTTTTAAATTATGAAATCCACTGCCCAATTTTCTTATTCAGGAATCGATAATTGGATATAGTTATAATTTCACAAGTATTTTATTTCAATTTGTACTGCAATTTAGTTTGAAGCAGCATGACCTATAAAGAAACAGTAGAATATTTGTATACCCATTTACCAATGTATCATCGCATTGGAGCTGCGGCATTCAAAAAGGATTTGACCAACACAATATCCTTACTGAAAATATTAGGTGATCCGCATAAAAAATTTACGAGTATACATGTGGCTGGAACTAATGGCAAAGGTTCTGTTTCTAATATGCTGGCGTCAGTGTTGCAGGAAGCCGGTTATTCCACCGGTTTATATACGTCTCCTCACCTGCTCGATTTCCGCGAACGAATTCGTTTAAATGGAAAAATGTGTGAAAAGGAATTTGTGACAGCCTTTGTGGAAAGAATAAAACCCCATATACCAGAAATTTTACCTTCCTTTTTTGAAATAACAGTAGCCATGGCTTTTGAATACTTCGCGCTAAAAGAAATTGATATTGCGGTTATAGAAGTTGGTTTGGGGGGGAGATTGGATTCTACTAATGTTATTACCCCTATCCTATCGGTAATAACGAATATCAGTTACGATCATCAAACCATGCTTGGCAATACCCTGAAGGAAATTGCAGGAGAAAAAGCCGGAATAATAAAGAATGACATACCGGTTGTAATTGGTGAATTTCATGATGAAACTTTTTCCGTTTTTTTAGAAAAAGCTAATTCCGCATCCGCCTCTATATTTTTAGCGGAGGATAATGTAAAAGTTGAAATTTTGACTGAGGAAATAAATATATTGGAATTAAATATTTCTTATTTAGACCAATTGATATATCCAGGTTTAATGTTGGATCTTACAGGAAGGTATCAGATGAAAAACATCAAAACAGTTGTGCAATCCATAGAAATTTTGCGGAATGTTGGTGTGGAGATACCGGATGAAGCGATTTATGAAGGTTTAAAACGAGTGAAAAAAAACACCGGATTTGCCGGTCGTTGGCAGATAATATCTCAACATCCTCTGGTAATTTGTGATTGTGCTCATAACAGTGCTGGTCTTGCTGAATTATTTGATCAGGTAAAGAAATCAAACTTTAGTGGTTTACATATTGTTACCGGAGCAGTAACCGATAAGGATCTGGAGGCAAATCTGCGACAATTTCCCCGGGAAGCCGTTTATTATTTTTGCAAACCGGATATCCCACGTGGTCTCGATGCCGGAGTATTGGAACAAATGGCCGGATCTGAGGGTTTAGTTGGGAAAAGTTTTCCAAATGTAAAAACTGCCGTTCGGGCTGCGAAACAAGAAATGAAAGATGATGACCTCTTGTTAATATGCGGCAGTATTTTTGTGGTTGCTGAGGCGCTTGAAGATCTAATAAGCTGAAAAATATCAATTTTTTAACCAAGAAAGTTAACAATGAAACGAAATTTACTCCTCCTTTCAATAATTTTTATAACATTTAGCCTGAGGGCACAGGTATTAACAACCTACGAATTCAAAGTAAAAATCAATGGAGTTTCTGATACTACACTTTTTTTAGCGCACCATTACGGCGCTCAACAATATGTAATTGACACCGTTAAAATAAACAGCAATGGCGAAGCTGTTTTTGCAGGAAATGACACTTTGCCCGGCGGAATTTATTTATGTGTTGCTCCTTCCTTAAAGAATAAATATTTTGAATTTATTGTTAGTGGAAAAGAGCAGAAATTTCAAATGGAAACCGATACTTCCGATTTCGTAAAAAATATGAAAGTTACCGGTTCAAAAGAAAATAAATTTTTTTATGAAGATCTCAATTTTATCAATTTCAAAAAAAATGAAATAACGCTGTTAAAAAATAAATTGCAAAGTGTTGGTGAAACTTCTGAAGAAGGAAAACAAATAAAGGAGGAAATGAAAACGGTAAATAAGCAGGTAGAAGATGAACGTTCTAGAATAATAAGTGAAAATCCGGAACTATTTTATACATCGTTTCTAAAATGTGTAACCGACATAAAGATACCGGATGCGCCCTTAAATCCGGATGGCACAAAAGATTCTACTTTCCCGATACGTTATGTAAGAACACATTATTTTGATAATATAAATTTTAATGATGAACGTTTATTACGAACAAATATGTATGACATCCGCATTAAAAAATATTTGAAGGACTATGTGCAGAAAACACCTGATTCCATTGATGTTGCAATAGACTTTATTATCAGCAAAACAAAAGTAAATAAATACACTTTTCAATTTGTAACGGTAATGTTATTGAATGAGTATGCAAATTCCAAGATCATGGGATTTGATGCAGTATATGTTTACCTGGTTGATAAATATTATTCAACTGGCCAGGCATTTTGGTTGGATGATGTAGGGTTATATCGAATTCAGGCTCAAGCGGATAAAATAAGACCTACGCTAATCGGAAAACAGGCTCCTCCAATGATATTGCAGGATACTTTAAATAATGATATTGCCTTATATTCAATCAACAATCAGTTTACTGTGATTGTTTTTTGGAGTCCTGATTGCGGCCATTGCAAAAAAGATATGCCGAAATATGAAAAGTTGTATTCTGAACTTTCACCTTTAGGTGTTGAATTTTATGCAGTGTATTCTGAAGAAGAATTTGATAAATGGAAGAAATGGTTAAGCGAGCACCCTTACCCCTGGATAAACGTTGCTAATATTAAAATGAAAGAAGCATATCAGGTTAAATATAATGTTGATCAAACCCCAATGATCTTTATCTTAGATAAAAATAAAAAGATAATAGGTAAAAAAATAGGTGTTGATCAAGTGAAAGAAATAATTATGCATCAGATAGAAATGGAAAAATCGGAATAATTTTAATTATAATCAAATTAATACCTAATGATTATGGAAAATAAAAACAACGAAAATAAATATATAGTAATAAGATCGGTAGAGGAATGGAAAAAAATATTGAGCCCGGAGCAGTATCGAATTTTGCGTAAAAAGGGGACAGAACAGCCATTTACAGGAGAATTCGATCATTTTTTTGGTGATGGCACTTACTTTTGTGCCGGTTGCGGACAACAATTATTTGTATCTGATTCGAAATTTGATTCCGGTTGCGGATGGCCGGCATTTGACAAGGAAGTTGAAAAGGGAGTTATAGAATATATCTTTGATAAAACTTTCGGTATGGTTCGCACGGAGATTTTATGTAATAATTGTGGTGGCCACTTAGGTCACGTATTCGACGACGGCCCAACGGAAACAGGTCAACGTTTTTGTGTCAATTCGGCAGCTTTAAAATTTGAAGAAGAAACGAAATAATTTTAAATAGGACGGTAATAATCAATCGACAGATCTATTCATTACTCATTACTCATTACTCATTACTCATTTCATCATTTCATCATTTCATCATTTCCACTTTTTTAAAGTAAACCCGAAAGTAGACCCCTCTCCTATTGTGCTTCTCACATTTACAGTTTGATCATGTGCTTCCACAATGTGTTTAACTATTGCGAGACCTAATCCTGTGCCACCCATATCTCTTGATCGACTTTTTTCGATGCGAAAGAATCGCTCAAAAACCCGGTTTAAATGCTCCTTTGAAATTCCCGTTCCATTATCTGCAATCTCCACAAGAATATGTTCACCCATATTATAAAATCCTGCGTGAATATATCCTCCTTCTTTTCCGTATTTAATTGCATTACTGATTAGGTTAACAAGAACTTCCCGTATAAATTTCTCGTCTGCTTTCACATTATAAACATGGTCACAACCTTCTTTGATCCCCAATTTAATTTTAGATTGTTTTGCCTGTATTTCCAGCGATTCATAAACTTCTTTTGTTAATTCGCAAACATCAAATTTATTGAGATTCAATTTCAACTCCCCGCTTTCCAACATAGAAATATTTACCAGATCATCAATTATCATGATCATGCGTTCCACATTTTTCAGTGCCTTGTCGATATAGAGCTTATTGATAGACTCATCCCTAATTCCCCCGTCAGTAAGTGTTTCAAGATATCCCTGAATACTCATGATGGGCGTTTTTAATTCGTGGGATACATTTCCCAGGAATTCTTTTCTGTAGTCTGCCTGTTTAATTAATAGATCAATTTCCGAGCTTCTAGCCTTGGCCCATTCGAGCACTTCGTTGTTCACTTCCGAAATTACATCCGACGACATCGTCATTTTTTCATCCGCTTTACCTTTAGTTGATTTTAATCCGTGAATGTTCTTATAAACCAATTTGATTTTCCGGTATATAAATTTTTCAACCGTATAATAAAAAACAAAAAATACGGCTGTAAAGACCACGATTGGAATTATTATATATTGGTAAACCGGAAAATCTAACTTAGGTATTAAGTAACCTAACAGCTCCAGAATGAGCAAAATCAATAATATGATACAGGACGAGGCAAATACGATCCGGCCCGGTGAGGCATTTTTCATTTAATGGTCAAATTTATAACCAATTCCTTTTATTGTCTTAATAAAATCCTCCCCTATCTTTTCTCTTATCTTTCTGATGTGTACATCAATTGTTCTGTCGCCCACTATTACATCCATCCCCCATATCCTGTTAAAGATCTCCTGACGGGTAAAAACCTTTCCCGGTTTGGAAGCTAACAACTGAATGAGTTCAAATTCTTTTTTGGCAAGTGTTATCGGAACCTCTTTTACATATACTAAAAATTTCTCCTCATCTATTGCCAGATCACCATAAGTTACCTTTTCAGAATGAGAATCTACAGTTTGAGTTCTTCTCAACAGGGCTTTTATCCTGCTCAATAGAATACGTGGTTTAATTGGTTTGGTAATGTAATCATCTGCACCCACATCGAATCCTTGCACCTGCGTAAAATCTTCGTTTCTGGCTGTTAAAAAGGCAATGAGCGTATTGTCAAACTCACGAATGCTGCGCAATTCGCGACAAACCTCTATTCCATCCATTTCCGGCATCATGATATCCAGCAATATAAGATTCGGTTTTTCAGAAATTGCTTTTTCTAAAGCGATCTTCCCGTTTGATGCTCTGATCACAGCATAATCCTCTTTCAGTAGGTTATATTCTATCACCTCCAAAATGTCCGGTTCATCATCTACAATTAAAATTTTGATCTTTTCGTTATGCATATTAGAATTTGATGTAAAGTTAGACCTGGGGTATTAAGCCAATCTCAAAATTAAGTTAATTTAACGTTAAAGAAACAACTACTTTACTTTAAAGGACAATTTTACCCTTTTAACCAAAAAAGGGTAACTTTATCATCGAAATATGTCAGAAAAAGCTTCCACTTCCTCCCTTACCGCTAAGCTGATTGCCGGATTTATGGTTTCGATCACCCTTGTTGGATTTGCAGCATATTTTGCCTTTCAAAACTTCAATAAACTTCTGGGCTCCGTCGAAACTCTTTCTTCCCCGAATAATTCAGCAGAGGAATTGCAGGATATTGTAAATATCATGTTTGAAGCGGATGGAAATATGCGGAGTTACATAATGACAAATGATTACACAGCTCTGCAAACTTATATGTTAGAGATGGAGGAAATCAGTATTGAGTTGGAAAATCTAAAACAAGATCAGGCCTTTGCACAATCGGAAAAAACACTCGACAGTTTAGGCGAATATTTTCAGGATAAGGCAGATTTGATGTATTCGCTGGTAATATTTAAACAATCGAGCGAATATGAGGAACTCAATACCAAGGCTGTCCAAAAAATATCCTCTACTGCAGAGGTAAATGAAAGCAATAACAGGTTAAATCAGGAGTCTCCAACGCAAGAACCCGGCATTAAACAACCGGCGATTTCAAAACCGGAAGCCGAAACCAAAAAAAGTGACAAAAAAAATAAGAAAAAGGATGAGGGTTTTCTTACTAATTTATTTTCAGGAAAAAATAAGAAAGGCAATAAAACGACCACAAATTCAAACATTGTTATTTTAAGTGATACAGTAAAAACGGAAAGCAGTACCTCCGCCTATAATTATCAAATTGCTGAAAATCCCTCCTTGAATATGGAAGACGTGCGCAAGATATTTAAAGAAATTGATGATGAACAAAAAAGGTATAATACTCAACTCACAAAAAAGGAATTAGAAATATTGGCAAGTGATAAGATCGTTATAAAAAAAATTAATGAAGTAATTGAACGGATACAAATTGATCAACTCAATAATTCGGAAGCCCTGCTTTTAGCAGCGAGTGCTAATGCGAAAAAATCTTCTCGCACCATGTTGCTGATTGGCTCAGCTGCCTTATTTTTTGGTTTGATCTTTATGGGTGTGATTTTGATTGATATTAATAGAAGTAACCGCTTTAAATTACAATTAATTGAAGCCAGAAATAAAGCAGAATATCTGGCTAAAGCAAAGGAGGAGTTTTTGGCTAACATGAGTCATGAGATCAGAACACCTTTAAATGCTATTATAGGATTTTCAGAACAACTGGAAAACACCTCGTTAAAAACCTCTCAGAGAAAATATCTAAGGGCAGTTTCAAATGCCGGGTCCCATTTATTAAACACGGTAAACGACATTCTCGATCTTTCTAAAATCGAAGCAGGAAAACTTGCAATTGATGAACATCCATTTGTTATGAAAGATGTGATAGAAGAAATTGCTTCCATACTCGAAATCAAGGCTGAAGAAAAGGGACTTCAATTAAATACATTTATTTATGACAATTCGGATGAATTGATAGTTGGAGATCCTTTCAGAGTTAAACAAATTTTGTATAATATAACCGGAAATGCTATTAAATTTACTGAAAAAGGACAGATTGAAATTAAATGCGAAGGCATTAGAGGTAAAAATACAATTGATTACCGCATAGCGATCACTGATTCGGGAATTGGAATACCTGCGGATAAACTCGAAGGTATATTCGAATCTTTTGAACAGGCAGAAAAATCTACCTCGAGAAAATATGGAGGTACAGGATTGGGACTATCCATTTCTAAAAAAATAGCCGAATTGTTAAATGGAAAAATAACAATTTCGAGTGAAGAAAGTAAAGGTTCTGTATTTACTATTTCATTGCCAATGCGATTCGCTACATCCAAAGAAAAAGAAATTAATGGCAAGGATATCGGCAGAAAATCAGATTTGCATGGCCTTGAGATTTTAATAGTGGATGATGAGCCATTTAATTTAATGTTGGCTGAGATTATATTAAATAAACACGGTGCTCATATTTCTGTTGCTAACAACGGTAGAGTTGCACTTGAAAAAATAGAGCTGCAAAGTTTTGATATCGTACTTGCAGATCTGCATATGCCGGAAGTTGATGGTTACACCCTTGCAAATAAAATTCGTGAACAATATTTGCAAGTCCCGCTCATTGCGTTAACTGCCAACGTAATGCAAAATGACCAGGAAAAAATACGACAAAGTGGTTTTAATGATATTTTATTAAAACCGTATAAGGAAGCGGAACTCTTAAATATGATAGCTAAGTATGCACCTGTGGTGATTGGCGAAAATAAGGACGAGATTAATTCTATGGAGCAATCTGAACAAACAGAATTATATGATCTTGCCGAAATAAAAAGATTTTCAGATAATGATACCTCCATATTAATTTCCATAATTGAATCCTTTGTGCATAATAATTCATTAAATTTATTTACATTAAAGGATGCAGTTTCAAAAAAAGATTTTCATGTCATTAGGAATACAGCGCATAAAATGCTCCCTTCTTATAATCATTTTCACGTTTTTGACATCATATCTGAATTAAAACAATTAGAGATTGTTCTGGATAACACAGAACTTGATATTTGGAATATTTATAAGAAAATTGAGACCGTAAGTAAAGAATTATATATCAAACTTGATCAGGAATGTAATAGACTAAAAGTTGATGTTTATTGAAAATAATGCTTAACCACCAACATCAGAATATTTATATAAATTATTTTATTAACACCGTTTCAACCTTCGTCGTTTCCGGTCAAAATTTTATATAACTTCATTTTATTATACAAAGTTTTCCGGTCGATCTTGAGAATTGTTGCTGCTTTACTTTTGTTATAGTTTACCTTAATCAAAGTATTTAAGATCATTTCTTTTTCTGTTTTTTCTGCCAATGATTTCAAATCACCCGGTTGTTGTTCAACAGGTTGTTGATTGGTATGATTCCCGGAGACCTCTTCGCGTTTTTCGAAAACAATCTCATGAGGAAGGGTTTCTTTTTTCACTAGTTCACCTGAAGTAAGCAATACGGCACGTCGCACAACATTGCGCAATTCTCGTAAATTACCCGGCCATGAATATTTCCTGAAGATCCCTTTTACTTCATCATCAAAATCCTCAACATCCTTATTTAATTCCTGATTTGCAAGATTTAAAAAATGTTCAGCAAAAACACCAACATCCTCTCCTCTATCTCGCAGGGAAGGAACAACCATGGTAAATTCATTTAGCCTGTGATAAAGGTCCTCACGAAATGCACCTTTTTTAACTGATTCCTGAAGATCTTCATTAGTTGCAACAATTATGCGCACATCTATTTCGACATCCTGGTTACTTCCAATTTTTCTGATCTTTCTTTCCTGTATTGCTCGCAATAATTGCACTTGTATCTCATAGGATAAATTTCCTATTTCATCTAAAAATAATGTGCCTCCTTCGGCATAAACAAATTGCCCTGTTTTATCAACTATTGCTCCAGTAAATGATCCTTTTATATGTCCAAATAATTCACTTGCCGCTAATTCTCTGCTCAATGCACCACAATCAATTGAAACAAATGGTTTATGCATCCGCTTACTCTTCTGATGTATCATTTTCGCAACGTATTCTTTACCGGTTCCACTTTCACCGTGAATAATTACCGATAAATTTGTGGGCGCTACAACATCTATGTACGACATTATTCTTTTCGCAGTATCACTTTCCCCTTCTATGTATTCAAAAATATTTTTAGGAGATTTTTTTTTTGGAGGTTGATTGTTGTTATTATTACTTTGTAAAGGCGGAATTATAGCAACAGTTTCCTTTTCCCTTTTTAATGCATTATTAATGGTCAGTAAAATCTCATCCGGGTTTACAGGTTTTGTAACATATTCATATGCACCATTTTGCATTGCCTTTACAGCTATGCGAATATCTGCGTAGGAGGTCATTATAATTACCGGCATTCCTGGTTTAATTTCTCTGATCTCCTTTAATAATTCCAACCCATCCGTATCAGGTAAACGAAAATCGCTTAGAATAACATCAAAATTCTCCTTCTTCACCTGCAAAATTGCCTCAGCACCTGAGAATGCAGTTGCGGTTGCAAAATCCCTTTTGCTTAAAAAACTTTTAAGCATAAGGCAAAAAGTTGGGTCGTCATCAATTATTAATACCGAGGGACGCATATTTATCAGTTTTTAAATGGACGCTCAAATATAATCAGTAATATTATAACAACTTTCCCCAATTTACTAACTTAAAAAAATGGAGAAATATTTTATTTTTTAGCAGTTGCTCCCTAAATTTACACATTCTAATATTTTCATACTTAATTAGCGACTTATGTTTAAAACTTTACAAACCCTTCTCAAAGGCGCAACGCTGCTTTTAGGCTTATTTCTTATTTCAAATACTGCCTCAGCACAGTATTGCACACCAGACTTTACCTATGGAACCGGCGCCGGCGATTATATAGACGGCGTAGAACTAGGTGATATTTCAAATTTCACAGGTGCGGGTGACGATTGGAATGATTATACTGACCTTTCTACTCTGCTTAATCCGGGTTTAACCTACGACCTGTTTCTGTATAATACACCATCATGGCCAGAAGTTTATGCGGCATGGATAGACTGGAATCAGGATGAAGAATTCACAGAGGATGAAAGGTTGAATGCAACAGATCTTAGTCTGGATCCCGGAATGACCGGCTCAATCAATTTTACAGTTCCTTTTATAGCTTTACCGGGAACCACGCGTATGCGTGTAATGTGTGTTTATTACCCTGGAGCTTCTTTAGATCCATGCACTGCTGGAATTTATGCCTATGGAGAAGCTGAGGATTATTCCATAACTATACCGGCAGCAGGTCCCTATGACCTTGGCGTAACAAATATTATTGGACTTTCCAGTGGTTGCGACCTCGGTATCACTCCATTAACGGTTACAATTACTAACCTGGGTACAGAACCCTCCGGAGATTTTGAAGTTGCCTATCAGGTAACAGATCCTATTTTGGGCCTATTGCCCATAGTTACTGAAGATTACACCGGAGCAGTTATCCCTTCACTTACTTCTATTGAATATACTTTTGCAACTGATATCGATCTTTCCAATATTGGTGATTATTATATCATTGCCTATACAATTTATGCCCCTGATATTGAACCCCTCGATGATGCGAGTGATGAAACACTTACCTCCATTCCAACCATTGTAACTTTTCCTTATTATCAGGATTTTGAAGATGGTGCAGCCGGTTGGGTTGCTGGTGGATCAGAAAGTAGCTGGGAACTTGGAAGTCCCGCTGGATTCGCTATCGTTGGACCTCCACCTCCAACTCCGGGAAGTTTGAATTCATGGACCACATCTCTTACTGATTATTATAATTTGAATGAAAAATCATATGTAGTTTCTCCTTGTTTAGATTTCTCTACACTTTTATTGCCTTTTATCGAATTCGATCTTAATTATGATATTCAATTATATGATGATGGTACAAAAATGCAATACTCCACAGATGGAGGTGCAACATGGTTAGATCTCGGTGGAATTGGCACAGGCGAAAATTGGTACAATCACAATGCCTGTTATGCAATGTGGCCAACTTTTTATATTGATAGCTACAACGGATGGTCAGGGAACAGCGGTGGATGGTTGCATGGATATCATGACCTAACCTTCCTCGCCGGCGAACCTTCTGTTAAACTTCGTTTTGTTTTTGCTTCCAGTAATTATTGGAATTTTAACGATGGATTTGCTTTCGACAACGTTTGGATTGGCGATCCATATCCGAATGATATTGGTGTTACAAATGTGGTTGATCCAACTTCTGGGCCATCACTCACTGCCTCAGAATCAGTTTCAGTAGAGGTTACTAACTTTGGAACTATTACACAAACCGGTTTTCCTGTTTCTTTTCAGGTTAACGGGGGCACAATTTATACAGAGATTTTTACGGCCACTATCGCCGCAGGTGAATCAGCCAATCATACCTTTATTACTACAGCAGACCTTAGTATTGACGGAGATTATATATTTAAAGCATGGACATCGCTTGCTCCGGATGAGGATCTGGTAAATGATACACTCATTGAAACGATCAGCAACCTGGAACCGCTGACCGGAACCGCAGCATATTATATTTATAGTAACGTTACCGGTTATGAACCATGGTATGTAGTATCCAATGATGCGCATATGGATGATGTATTTGGTGTTGGTGAATGGTCTACCGATTTCTATGAAACTGTTGACCCTGCTGTTTTATTCGGAACAGGAACGTGTTTCATTTATTTGGAAGGTTCTGATAGCCATGCTGATGAATTAGAATTATTCCTAAATACGAATATGACTGCTATGCAGAACTGGGTTGCTTCCGGTGGGCACTTATTAATAAATGCAGCACCAAATGAAGGCGACGGAATGGATTTTGGTTTTGATGGTGTGCATCTTGATTATCCTTGGTATACTGGCACTGTGCAGGCTTCCGACCCTAGTCATCCTGTTTGGAGTGGTCCATTTACCCCGACCGCTACGTCAATGACAGGTGGTTCATACGGTCACGCAACGGTATCAGGTGACGACTGGACACCGATTATATATGATTCATTTAATCCTGATAAAATTGTACTTTCAGAAAAATTTTGGGGAGCAGGAACTGTAATTTTTGGAGGAATGACCATGACCGATTTTCATGGCCCCTTTACAGAAGCGCAAAACTTTAGAAAAAATCTTATCTCTTATCTAGCAGTTTGTACAATATCTGATCACGATGTTGGAGTGCAATCTATATTGTCGCCACAAACAGCTTGCGGACTTACTGCAATCGAACCGGTTATTATTAAAGTGAGAAACTACGGTTTCCTACCACAAACAGATGTTCAGGTTTCTTATGAGTTAGATGGTGGTGGTGTTGTTACAGAAACTGTTCCGGGTACTATTGACGTAGGTGGTTCAGTTGATTTTACTTTTTCTGCAACGGTCGACCTTTCCGGAATAACAGATTATGAACTGTTTGCATGGACAGAATTGGCACTGGATACTATTTATAGCAATGATACTTCAAATGCCAATATTGTTAATATTCCTGTAATTGCTTCCTTCCCTTACCTTCAGGATTGGGAATCGGGTGATGAAGCAGGTTGGGTTGCTTCGGGTGCTGCTTCCACTTGGGAGTTAGGATATCCTGATGGCCCTGTTATTAATACTCCTCCGGTTGCAACACCCGGAAGCCAGTATTCATGGGCTACCAGCTTATTAGCAAACTACAATGATGGTGAAACCAGTTCTCTGGAATCTCCTTGTTTTGATATGACATCTTTATTAATTCCATACGTTGAAGTTGACCTCTGGTGGGTTACTGAGGATTACTGGGATGGTTTACAATTAGAATATTCAACTGACGGAGGTGCATCATGGACCCTTTTGGGTGATATTGGAACCGGTGACAACTGGTATACAAATTATGGAATTGCACTTGGTTTTGAGAATGGTTGGGTTGGAAATGGACCGGGTTGGGTTACAGCACATCACGATGTTTCTTTCCTTGCGGGCGAAACTGATGTTAAATTCCGTTTCTTTTTTGCAGCTGATGGTATATTTAATTTTGATGGTATTGGTCTAGATAACTTCCGTCTGCAGGATCCATTCCCTAATGATATTGGTGTTACCGAACTTGTTACACCGGTTTCGGGTGTTGATCTTACTGCAACAGAAGTAGTTTCAGTAAATGTTACAAATTTCGGACTGCTTTCTCAAACACTTTTCCCTGTTTCCTATCAGGTGGATGCAGGATTAGTAATTACTGAAACTTTTACCGGAACTCTGGACATCGGCGAAACTGAGGTATTTACTTTTGCAGCAACGGCAAATCTCAGCACTCCCGGTATTTATACTATTTGTGCATGGACCTCGCTTGCAACAGATGAGGACATCGCAAACGATGAGATCCCGGGTTGTCAACCTGTGGTTAATTTTGAACCGGTTTCAGGAACAGGAGCTTATTATATTTATAGTGAAGTTGTAGGATATGAACCTGGTTATCTGAATTCAAACTCAACTGCAATGGATGAGGTTTTTGGAGATGATGCATGGTTCCTCGATTATTACGAATCAATGGATGTTTATAGTGTATTCAGTGAAGTAAATTGTTTCATATTCCTCGAAGCAAGTGAAAGTCATTGGAGTGAATTTGAGACCTTCTTTAACAATAACTCAGATCTGATAGAAGGTTGGGTATCCTCAGGAGGAAATTTATTTATCAATGCCTCTCCTTGGGAAGGTGATGGCGGTTCCATCGGGTTTGGTGGCGTTACAGTTGATTATCCATGGTATACCTATTATACTGAGGCAACTGATCCTGCTCATCCAATTGTGAATGGTCCTTTCACACCCGTTACTGCTGATCTTTATGGATTTTATATTGGTTATGCTAAAACTTCCGGTTTAGGTTTAACCCCAATAATAAATGATCTGTATTGTGCTGATTGTTATTTGTTGTCTGAAAAAACCTGGGGTGATGGTCGTGTGATGTTCGGAAACATGAGCGCTCCTGAATATTATACGCCGGCAATTGAATCACAAAATCTTCGTCAGAATATTATTGATTACCTGAAATTATGCACCCCGGTTGATATCGGAGTTTCTGAATTGTTATCTCCACTTGGAGGTTGCGGAATGACTGCTACAGAAGAGGTAACTATAGTGATCACAAATTATGGTCCAACAACAGTTACAAATACACCGGTAAAATTCCAACTTGACGCAGGTATTATTGTGGTAGAAACTGCTCCTGGTCCTATTCCTGTTGGAGGAACATATACTTATACTTTTGATGCAACAGCTAACTTGGCGGCAGCAGTTTCACATACACTTGATACCTGGACAGATTTCAGTGGTGATGAGGATGAGACAAACGATCTTTTATCAACAGAATTAGAATCATTTGCAACTCCAACAATTGAGTTTGGACCAAACATGACAGTTTGTGATGAAGTGATCCTCGATGCTGCAAATATTGGTAACACCTATTTATGGAGCACTGGTGAAACTACTCAAACAATATCTGTTACTGTAACAGGAGTTTATTCTGTAACTATCACAAATCCAACTACTGGTTGTGCCGTTACAGATGAGATTACCGTAACAGTTAATTATACCCCTATTGCCAACTTTACCTCTGCAGCTACAGGTCTTACAGTTGTATTTACCAATCTTTCAACAGGAGGTGCAACTTATAACTGGAGTTTTGGTGACGGTGGCACTTCCACTACTGCCAATCCTTCACATACTTACGCTGTGGAAGGATCTTATACTGTAACGCTCACAGTAACAAATGGTTGTGGTTCTGACTTCTACAGTTTTGTGATAGAGATCGGAGATGCTATCAATGATATCACGCTTGCAGATGCTATCAGTGTATACCCGAACCCAACTTCCGATAAAACTACAGTAACTATCAACATGACAGAAGCAGAAGATCTCCGATTGGAATTGATCAATACTTTAGGGCAAACAGTTTGGTCTGCTCAACCAGGGTCAATAACAACAGGAACTTTTGAAATAGATCTAACAACATTTGCAAGTGGTGTTTATCAATTAAATATTTCAAGTGAAGATGCAACTGCAACAAAACAAATAATTCTTACTAAATAATATAGTTGTAATTAAAATAATTTCACTCTTTAATTTAAATGAGGCCTCTTACGGGGCCTCATTTTTTTTTATTTTAAATCATAAAATATTATATTGATATTCTTTCAAAAGCGCCACCCCCCCCCTATAATTTTAGCAAATTATATTTTTAGGGTTGTAAA
>CAZXBG010000035.1:0-29904 GCA_964638865.1 uncultured Chitinophagales bacterium
AATGCCCGCACGCATGAACCTGGACGGACGGGAGTAATGAGTTTAATCAGAGTTAACTGTTTAGTTTTATTCGGACTTAGGAATGACAAAATGAATAATGATTGATGAGTACGCTTCGAGAATGAACTGGACTCACGACTCACGTCTCACGCGCCCCGCACCAAAAAAAAATAACCAATGACATTATTACTTGACGGAAAAAAAATATCACTGGAAATTCAGTCGGAAATAAAAACTGAAATTCAAGCGCTTATAACTTCAGGAAAAAAAAATCCGCATTTAGCGGCTGTTTTAGTTGGCAATGATGGAGCAAGTACAACTTATGTTCAAAGTAAGATTCGATTGTGTAATGCAGTTGGTATGTTATCTACTTTTATTCATCTTCCGGAAACAATAAGTGAAAAGGAACTCTTAAAAGTAGTAAATGAGCTGAATGATGATAATGATATTAATGGATTTATTATTCAGCTGCCACTGCCGAAACACATAAACGAAACAAATATTATTGAAGCCATTGACCCGAATAAAGATGCTGATGGTTTTCATCCAATTAATTTAGGTCGGTTGCAATTAGGTTTGCCTGCATTTGTTTCAGCAACGCCAGCCGGAATTGTAACTTTGTTAGAGCGATACCATGTAGAAACTTCAGGAAAACATTGTGTAATAATTGGAAGAAGCAATATTGTTGGCACCCCTTTAAGTATTTTATTATCCCGAAATACAAACCCCGGAAATTGTACTGTAACGATATGCCACAGCAGATCAAAAAATTTGAAAGAAATTTGTTTGCAGGCTGATATTTTAATTGCAGCTATCGGTAAACCCGAATTTGTAACTGCAGATATGGTTAAAGAAGGTGCTGTAGTAATTGATGTTGGTATTTCGCGTGTGGATGCAGATAATGAAAAAGGTTATTTAATTAAAGGTGATGTGAAATACAATGAAGTTGCTCCAAAATGCAGTGCCATTTCTCCTGTTCCCGGTGGAGTTGGTTTAATGACCGTTATTTCTTTATTGATGAATACCATGAAGGCCTATAAAAACCAAAATAGTAAAATAAATCAATAAATTACTCAATTAACAAATTACTCAATTAACAAATTAAGAAATGCCACATCTACCTGTAATGGAACAATTTTACACAATTCAAGGGGAAGGATTTCACCAGGGAAGGGCTGCTTATTTTATTCGTTTAGGAGGATGTGATGTTGGATGTGTTTGGTGTGATGTTAAAGATAGCTGGGAGGCAGAAAAACATCCTTTAAAAAGTATTTCAACAATAGTAGACGATATTAAAAAATATCCCGCGGAAATAATTGTGATAACCGGAGGAGAGCCATTGATGTATGATCTTACAGAATTAACCACTGCGCTGCATAAAAATAATTATCAGATCAATTTAGAAACTTCAGGAGCATATCCTTTATCCGGTGCATTAGATTGGATCTGTTTTTCACCAAAAAAATTTAAGCAGCCATTGCCGGAAGTTGCAATTAAAGCCAACGAATTAAAGGTAGTGGTTTATAATAAAAGTGATTTTAAATGGGCAGAGGAAAATCAAAAAATAGTTGGCGAAGATTGCAAATTATATCTACAGCCTGAATGGAGTAAACGCGAAGAAGTGATACCACTTATAATTGAATATGTAAAACAAAATCCTGTATGGGAAATTTCATTGCAAATTCATAAATTTATTCATGTGCCATAAAAAAAAGCTGCCTCGTTTGAGACAGCCTAATCTTTTTTAAATAAAAATAAATTTGATTATTTCTGGATAACCATAGGGTAACTCAGTTTAACATCTGCATTAACCAGACTAACCTGATAAATACCTGCACTAACGTTATTCAGCGAAATGGTTTCAGTGTAATCTGAACCTGAAATAGTAATGGTTTTGTTATACACTGCATTTCCAATCGCATCAAATATATTCAATTCGAAAGTGTTTGCTTCTAAGCCATTCATCTGCAAAACAAATGCACCATTCGAAGGATTTGGGAACATCGTTACTGATGCTTCATTTTCGCCTATACGTCCAAGCGTGGTAAAATAATACCAGTCTGATGGAGCTGAAATTTCACCAAGATCATCATAACAAACAGTTTTAACCCGGAATGCATACTCTGTTAATGGAGCTAATTTATCTGTAATCTCTACCATATTGCTATAATATCCTTTTGTTTTGATAAGACCGGTTGCAACATTTTGTAGTGATACACGGTACTGATCAGCACCATCAACTGCAGACCAATGCAAAACGGCATCATTTGTTGTTATACCATCTGCATATAAACCTGATGGTACTTCACAAACTACAGGAGGCTCTCCACATGATGCGTAAGCTAAAATATTTGCTCTGAGATTTGCAGCTTCCAAAATTGGAGAATGGAAGTTATTGGTTGTCATTCCACCAAATAAAACTAAACCGGCACCCCAAGGTTTTTCACCTAAAGTGATATCAGTAGATCCGGTTTCCAATATAATATTAAAAATATCAGTTCCGGTGATGCGTGCATGACTAAAGTTTGAACCTGTAAAATCTGTTCCAACCGGTGTAAATGGTATATTGAAAACAGGATGTGCGGGATCAGCAGCAGTAACAATTGATGAACCTCCATCATAAATTAAATTTGTTCCACCAAAACCGAAACTCATACCATCACCTTCATTTGGTGCTGAATTTAATAATAATCGTCCGCCTGCAGAAACCCAATCTTCAATTAGTGTCATATTTGCACCAAGGAATGTTTCAAGTTCATTTGCATGAGAGTCGGAACCTTCGAGGAAAACAAAACCGGTAGCATCAGAGAAAACTGAAATAGGATCTAAAGTTTCATAATAAGCTGTACTCCATCCACCAACAGAAAATGCCTGATCCATTGCAACAGAATTTGATACAGTGAACCATGGCTGCCCTCCTGTTGAATTGGAATAAACATAATAAAGATTGCCAAGTGCTCCACATAAATTACAAACTGATTCTGAGTAACTGTCATTTGTTGCATCCGCATCATCAGCAAGACCGGTATAGGAAACAATTTCATAACATCCATCGGTACCAAAATCATACATGGTACTGAAAGTATAAGAACCGGTTGAAAAAGGTGCAATAGTTCCGCCATAGGTTTCAGTAACTGTGGCACCACCATCAACACTGTAACTTACAGGGAATTCAGATATAGCCTCAAAACCATAATTTTGGATGGTTACAGAAATTGATTCAAGACTTAGATCACCGGCGGAAATCGGGTTTGTAACATCAATAACTCCGGCATCAGCAGCAGCAGCCTCAAAAATTGTGAAAGAGATACACTCCTCATAAGCTGACCAATTTGTACTATTTCTTCCGGCAACAATATCAGCGGCTAAAACATTTTGATTTAGTCCCATTGTATGCGAACCACCGTCTCCGTTCATTTGCGTAGTAACAATTTTGATCTCCCCTGTACCTTCATACAATTGTACTTGAACAGTTACTGGAAATAGTCCTTCAGGACCCGGATAATGCGGCACATCTGTAAAGGATAATACAAAAACCTGACTCCCTGCAACTCCTGTGGTATAATAAGTGATGTCGCCATCTATACAAGAGTTGGGATCAAGATCTTCCTGACCAAAGAAAATGGAATTAGGATACAAATCAGTTGGTAAAACTGCGCCTGTACAGCATGCATTTCCCAGCCCTGCCGTGAATGACAGATATCCATTGGAACTCACGTAACAATTAGAAAATATGGTTCCATAAAATGGGAAAGAAAACCCGAGTGGTATTGCTCCGCTCACGGCATCATCTGCCAAACATATCGCAGTTCCTGCAGTTGCCATAGGTGAAAAGTCGCAGTCAGATTGTACATAGTATTGACCGCGGGCAATTAATCCGAAGGTCGCCATTGCAATAAACAATGTGATCTTACGCGTAATTGTAATCGATTGTGTAATTATTAGTTTCATGTTAAAAGTTTTAGGCCACAATATACCATTAATTTAAACTTTCCCCTATTTATTGAAAGTCTAAATTTTAACTGGTCATAAGAATCACCAGTTAAACCATTCTGTACTAAGTGTATTAATTATAAACCATTTTACCAAAAATTCAGGGGGATGTAGGGGCTATTTATTCCTTTAATCATTTTAAATCCTAATATTAATGAATATATTTTTATCATTTCAGTTAATAAATAAAAATAAAAAAGGCTGTTCAAAAAAGAACAGCCTTTTAATAATTTTTTAATTATTGATTATTCTGTAATTACTACAGAATAATTTAAATTAAGATCATTATTTTTTAAACTTATCTGGTACATACCCGGAGCAGCATTCGTTAAATTGATTTGCTCATTATAATCAGCATTATTTATTGTGATAGATTTTGTATAAATGATCTGACCCATGGAGTTAGAAACATTTAATTCAAACTGATTATCTGCATAACCATTTACATTCAAATTAAACACTCCGGTATTTGGATTCGGATACAACAATACAGAAGCATTTTCATTTTCGCCTATACGTCCAAGTGTTGTAAAGTAATACCAAGGTGAAGGTGCAGAAATAAGTCCAAGATCATCGTAACATACAGTTTTAACCCTGAATGCATATTCTGTTAATGGAGTTAATTTATCAGTGATCTCTACCATATTAATATAATATCCTTTTGTTTTGATAAGTCCCGTTGCAACATTTTGAAGCGTTACGCGATACTGATCTGCACCGTCAACTGCATCCCAATGCAAAACAGCATCGTTGGTGGTAATTCCATCGGCAAATAATCCTCCGGGAATTTCGCAAACAGCAAATTCAATACAACTTAAATAAGCCAGAATATTAGCTCTTAAATTTGCAGCCTCTGTTAAAGGTGTATGGAAGTTGTTGGTAGTCATACCTCCAAACATAACCATTCCGTCACCCCAGATTTTTTCACCCAAAGTGATATCGGTAGAACCGGTTTCAATAATAACACTGGTGATATCAATTCCCGAAATGCGGGCATGGCTAAAATTAGATCCTGTGAAATCAGTTCCAACAGGAAGCATAGGGCCATTAAATATGGGATGTGAAGCATCAGCAGCGGTTACAAGCCCAGATCCGCCATCATAAATTAAATTTGTTCCATCAAAACCGAAACTCATGCCATCACCTTCATTAGGAGCAGAGTTCAATAATAATTTCCCCCCTGAAGAAACCCAATCTTCAATGGTGCCAATATTTGCAGCAAGGAAAGATTCCAATTCAATAGCATGTGAATCACTGCCCTCTATGAATACAAAACAATTATCCGGTGAAAATGCAGTTAATGGGTCAACAGTTTCAAAATATGCACGTGTCCAGCCAATTCCTTCCGCACCAAAAATGGTATTCATAGCTGTAGTATTGGTAACTTGAAACCAAGGTTCACCACCGGTACTATTTGAATAAATATACATGGCACCTGTACCTGTTATTGGCCCAAGGTGACAAACTGTTTCTTCATAAATATCGTTTTCAAGATCCTCATCAATTTCCATTTCAGTCCATGCTGTAATATTATAGCATCCAACCACACTAAAATCCCAACCTTCAGGCATTGTGTAGGATGCTGTGCTATAAGGAGCAATTGTTCCTAAGAAAGCGCCACCTGTTGCAATTCCACCATCAACCTGATAATATACATTAAATTCAGAGGCCGGTTCGGAACCATAATTATAAATGGTTACAATAACATCTTCAAGAGCAAGATCGACTCCTGAAGTAGGGTTAGTAATATCAATAATTCCTACATCATTCATTGAACCTCCCATAATATTTACCGTGTAATCTTCTGTCTCCCCATAACTGTAACTTGCACAGGGATCAGGAGTGATAGGCATCGCATAAATTTCGCGAACACGCATTCTTGTAGGCCCGCCAACTGCTGTTAAAGGAATACTGAAAGTTGCAGTACCGGAAGCAAATGCTCCAAGATCAAGAACAGTGCCCACTAATTCATCGGCATCATAAAAATCGTTATCCTGATTATAGTCAATCCAAACACCAAAATCATTGTTTGACGTATAGGACCCCGATCCAAGAGTGATCGTATACGAAGCACCTAAGGCAACATCAGTTGACAAGTATGTATAGTCGCTATAATATGGTGCGGGAGCGCCATCTGTGGGATTGTCAATGGTTCCCAGGCCAACATATCCGCAATAATCACCGAAGATCGTACCTGTGGTATAGGTCGGAGTGCAGTATTGACCAAAAGCTGATGCTGAAACGAACAGTAAACCCAGCGTGGTAATGGCCAATCGTTTTGAAAAGTTAAAAATCTTCATAAATGTGTTTTTTTAGTTAAAAAATATATTTTAATTGTAATTAATTAAGAGAACTAAAGGTATTAAAAATTATGGTAAAAACAATACCTATTGTAAGAAACATAAATATTATGGATTACTTTATGAAAAAATATATATAGTCTTCATTTTTAACCGTAAGTTTTACAGGCTAACATGAGAATAATTTGAGAAATTTGGATTGATTGTTAAGAATTAATTTATTACCAACAATAAAAATTAAAAAACCCGTCCTGGCACTTATACTGCTGGACGGGTAAAATATTTAAGAAGTTTTTATTATTTCTGAATAACTACCGGATACGATAATTGTGCATCACTATTTACCAATTTAACATGGTAAATGCCTGATGCAACATTTTCTAAATTGATTTGCTCGGAATAACTTGCATTATCAATTTGAATAGATTTATTATATACAATTTTACCCATCGCATCAAGTACAAATAATTCAAATGTTTTATTTGAATAATCGCTGATCTGCAATGTGAATTGCCCTGCGTTTGGATTTGGATACATTGTAATTGCAGCTTCTGTAGTTCCTATACGGCCAAGTGTTGTAAAATAATACCATTCTGAAGGTGCAGTTATTTCACCAAGAATATCATAACAAACTGTTTTAACACGGAATGCATAATTAGTTAAAGGAGTTAATTTATCAATTATCTCCACATAGTTTGTTTCATACCCTCTTGTTTTGGTAAGTCCCGTAACAGTATTTTGTAAAGTTACCCGATATTGATCTGCGCCTTCCATCGCATCCCAATGTAAAACTGCATCATTCGTTGTAATTCCATCTGCATATAAACCTGTAGGAATATCACAAACAGGAATAGGTCCTACACTTGGTATCCAGGAATGACATTCTTCAAAAGCGTCCCAAACTTCAGAATTTCTTCCGGCAACGGGATTAGCAATAACGCCATCGAAATTTAAACCCATGGTTGCTGCACCTCCATCGCTGTTCCATTCTGTAACAACAATTTTTATTTCTCCGGTTGCTTCATACAATTGAAGCTGCACGGTAATAGGAAAAGTGCCTTCAGGTCCGGGATAATGCGGAACATTGGAATAGGTAACGACAAAAACCTGACTACCCGCTAATCCTGATGTATAATACGTAATATCACCGTCAATACAGGAGTTTGGATCCAGATCTTCCTGGCCCAGGAATATAGTATTAGGAAATAATCCGTTTGGTAATATCTGACCGGTGCAGCATGCTGTTCCTAATCCTGCATTAAAGGAAACAAATCCGTTTGAACCGATATAGACATCACTGTGATTAACACCATAAAAAGGAAAATCGAAACCCATTGGAATTGCTGCAGAAACGGCATCATCACCTAAACAAACTGCGGTACCTTCACTGGGCATAGTGAGGTAATCACACATGGAATATAAATATCCGAAAAAGCAGGAACCATCATCAATATCTGCACCCGGATCGTAGTTAATTGCTTCCGGATCGGTACAACCTCCATCGGGCAGTCCATCCGGTAAAAAAGAAATACATTCATCAAACGCAGACCAAGCTTCACTATTTCTGCCTGTTACAATATCAGCCTCTGTAATGTTTTTGTTCAAGCCCATTGTTGACAATCCACCATCGCCGTTATAATTTGTGGTAACAATTCTTACTTCCTGTGTTCCTTCATACAATTGCACCTGCACAGTAACCGGAAAAGTTCCTTCCGGACCCGGAAAATGAGGAACATCTGTAAAACTCAACACAAAAATCTGGCTACCGGCTACACCTGTGGTATAATAGGTAATATCGCCATCAACACAGGAATTTGGATCAAGATCCTCCTGGCCAAAAAAAACAGAGTAAGGATAAGTAGCGGACGGAAGAACAGCTCCTGTGCAACAACCGGAACCAAGTCCTGCAGTAAACGACAAATAGCCATTTGAACTCACATAACATTGGGTAAAGGGCACTTCATATAACTCAAAAGTAAAACCCAGTGGAATAGCGGTACTAACTGCATCATCGCCTAAACACAAAACGGTTCCATCTGTTGATAATGGTGAAAAGTCGCAAGTGGATTGAATGTAGGATTGTGCTCCTGAGGAAATGGAAATAATTGCCAATGCTAATAGCAGGACAGGTTTTCCAATAAATAATCTGGTGTAATTTTTCTTCATAGTTCTTATTTAGATTACAATTATACGTTATTTTATTTGTAAGTAATAATTTTCGCTTAAAATTAAACATTAACACTTTTACTCGAAAGGTGACCATTTCAGCATTCGCCTGTTACAAGAGTTTTACGCCATTTACAAAGGTTGACAACACCTGCTGCTCTCCAATATTATCATTCAGGATAATAAAATCGGCCACTTTGTCTTTTTGTACCGAGCCAAAAAGAGCATCTAAGCCTGAGGCCCTTGCAGAACCCATGGTATAGGCAAATATTGCATCCTCCATAGAAACTACCTGATCTGCTGAAATTATATTTCCGGAACTATCCGCTCTGTGTATTGCACAATGAATATTAAATAAAGGATCAAAATTAAAAACTACCGGTGCATCGGTGGAAAATGCGAGATTTACCCCTGCATCCAAAACTGATTTTACAGGATAAACATAATTTAAATAATGTGGTGTCAAATTTTGTATAAAATTTTTTCCCAATTCATAAATAAAAATCGGTTGCATAATTGCGCTGATATTTAATGTGCTCATTTTTTTCAAACTCTGCATAGAAGGGAATCCAAGATGTTCGATACGATGATTGATTTTATTTTGATTAAATGGCGCAATTTCTTCAAAAACATCCAAAACCATTTCAATAGCGGCATCTCCTATTGCATGAACGGCAATTCGGAATCCTGCGTTTTGTGATTCCAGTGCCAATTTTTTAAAGGTTTCCTTTTCAATTCGCAATACACCAAGTTCGTAAGAATTTTTATATGGATTTTTCATTGCCGCTGTTCTTCCACTTAATCCTCCATCAGTGAAAAATTTTACAGTATCGATAGTAAGGAATTCAGAATGATATTTTTCAGGAAGCGGATATACTTTATTTATTCCATCGGGAACTCTGATTGGAAAAATATTCATACGGATCTTTAATTCCCCATTTTTATCCATTTCCTTATACACTTCAATAAGATCTTTTTCAACTGCCGGATCGGTAGCTGATGTAATTCCACATTGGATAAATTTTTCTTGTGCGGCAAGTATCATTTTCCGCAATTGAATCTTTGTATACGTAGGTATTTTGCTCAAAATCAATCCTATTGCAGTTTCTGTGAAATGCCCTGCCAAGGCGCCGTCCGGCAATAGTTTGATCTCCCCTCCTAAAGGAATTTCTGTTGCTGAAGTAATGTCGCAAATTTCAAGCGCTTTTGTGTTTACAATTATTTGATGCGCACAAGTTCGCGTAACACAAACCGGTCTGTCAGAAATTATTTTATCGAGATCAAATTTATCCGGCATTTTTTTATCCGGAAAATTAGCTTCATTGAATCCTCTGGCTAATATCCATTCTAATTGAGGATTTTTATTTGCATATTCAATTAGTTTACGTTGCATTTCGTCCAGGCTTTTTACACCACGCAGATCTAACAGGGATGTTAATAAATTACCGACTTTCCATATATGAATATGCGCATCATTAAACCCGGGTAATACGGTTTTATTTTCTAGATCAAATAACAGAGTTTGGTGTGATTTTAATTGCAGAACAAAATTATCATCCCCCACAGCAACAAATTTTCCCTTTGAAATGGCAAATGCCGTACACTCCGGTTCTTGTTTATTTTGTGTTAACACTCTGCCATTATAAAAAATTTTATCAATCATAGATTTAATAAAAATAAAATTAGCTTCTTTTTAATTGTGCTCTCTGTATCGCCATTTCTAAAACATGTAAACCTTCTGATAATTGTTCGTCGGTCATCACTATTGGAGGAAGCAATCTGATACAATTGCTGAATAAACCAGCGCGAATTAATATAATTCCATGCGCTATTGCATCTTTTATAATTTCCATAGCAATTTCCACATCTGGTTCTTTGCTATTTCTGTCCTTAACAAATTCCACCAAACGCATTGCACCTATTCCACGCACATCGCCAATACAAGGGTATTTTATTTTCCACTTTTCCAGCTCAGCACCTATAAGGTCCCCTACTTTATTAACCCGATGTAAAAATTCCGTTGAAGATAAAATTTTGAGTGCCTGAATTGCTGCAACACAGGAAACAGGATTTCCTCCGTAGGTTCCTCCAATTCCACCAAGATGTACAACATCCAAAATGTCTGCTTTTCCTGTAATTGCGCTTATTGGCATTCCGGCTCCTATTGATTTAGCAGAACAAATAATATCAGGAATTACATCAAAATGTTCACAGGCAAATAATTTTCCTGTTCTGGATGCACCACATTGTATTTCATCAAAAATTAAAACTATATTATGTTTCGTAGTTATTTCCCTTAATTTCTGCAGAAATAATTTTGGCATAGGAATAAACCCCCCTTCCCCTAAAACAGGTTCAATAATTATTGCGGCAACACTACCGGGATCAATTTGAGAGATCATAGCTACCTCAAACTGTTTGATAAAAAATTGAATGTATTCCTCTTCCGATAATTGATCCGGTTTTCTATAAATATTTGGAGATGGCAATCTTACAATATCAGTTACAAAAGGACCAAATCCTTTTTTAAACAAGGCATATTTACTTGTTAAACTTAAAGTAAGTAAGGTTCTACCGTGATATCCTCCCTCAAAACAAATTACGGCAGATCTTTTCGTGTAATACCGCGCAATATTCACGGCATTTTCAACAGCTTCGCTACCGCTGTTTGCCAACAATGTTTTTTTGGGGAAATTACCTGGAGTTAAACTGTTTAATAATTCTGCTAATTCAACATAAGGCTCCGGTGTTGCAACTAAAGAACAGATATGTGTATACTTATTTAATTGCTCCTTCATGGCATCCACAACCTGTTTATTGCTGTGGCCAATGTTCATCATCCCAATTCCACCTGCAAAATCGAGCATAGTATTACCATCCACATCAGTAACTACTCCTCCTTCAGCAGCTGCAATTGCAATATCCGTCGATTTTGCGAGGCCAAGCGGCATGGAATTTTTTCTTCTTTCCATAATTTCTAACGACTTGGGCCCGGGGATGGAGGTTTGAAGGTTAATTGTGTTCATAATTTAAATTTACAATTTATAAATAAATGAAATAAATGTACCAATGTACCAATTTTTAAATGTACCAATGAACAGCCAAATTACGTTTAACCCGAAGTAATTCGATATGCCAAATGAATTAATTATTACCTCGAACATTTAATGGTACATTTTTTTGGCTGTTCATTGGTACATTCATTTGGCTGTTAATTGGTACATTGGTACATTTTTTTGGCTGTTCATTGGTACATTTAATTAATACATTACAATCACTGCTCCCGCATTTCCACAGGTTGGATCATTCAAATAATCTTTCATCAATCCTTTTATTTCAAATCCAATTTTTTCCTGCACCGAAACTGTTGGATCAAAAATTTCGTGACCTTTAACTTTTATGTAATATTCATCGATATTCATTTTATCTTTATAATTAATATATCCATTTAGCATTCCAACCGTTAACTGTCCTTTACACCCAAGTTCCTTTGCGATAATACTGCGAATTCTGTAAAATTCTTTTGCTATTCCGCGACCGCGATAATCAGGATGCACACTTACATCAATTCCATACAACCATTCCCCATTCGGATCGTGATTGGTGAGCCAACCTCCTGCTACAGTTTCATTAAAGGTGTGCTGCACAGGGTTTTCAAGATCAAAATTATACCGCATTGTTGTTGTTCCACCAACAACTTTATTTTTGTCGAGCGAAACTAACTGTCCTTCGGGAAAAATTTCCAGATGTTTTAAATAATGTTCAGCATGTAATATTTCCTCTTCTGCAAGGTTTGGAAATACAATATATTGCAATTCTTCCAATGCTGAAGTATGTTCAGGTTTAATATTGGTAAATAAAATACCTTTATGTAACAAATCTGTTTTAATCAATTGGATTAAATTTTAATTATCAATTTTTAATTTTTTCTAAATTAGAATATTTTAAAAAATAAATCCCAAAATCACGTATACAATACAACTCACACTAAATGCCAATAATGCAAGCGGCAACTGTGTTAAGCCATGTTGCATATTATTTGTCTCACAACTTTGGGAGGTCAAAATTGTTGCATCTGAATACAAACAGGCATTTGCTCCAAAAACTCCTGCGCTGATTATAGCGCCAATATTTAACAGTACATTGGAATCGATGGATTGTGCCAATGGAATCACAATAGGAATTGCAACAACATATAATCCCCAACTCGAACCTGTTGTAAAAGAGATCACTGATAGAGCAATAAAAATAATAACCGGTAAAAATGTTTTGCCAACATACGGAGAAACAGAACTGATCACATATTGTGTTAATCCCATCTTATCACCAACTTCCTTTAACATGAGTGAAATAACTACAAGTGCAAGTGCAAATAACATTGAATTAAATCCTGAAAATATTGTTTCTGTTAATTCCTGAACAGTGGACAATTTTCGAATTAAAAAATATAAAAAAGTAAATGCTACTCCAATAAGTACTCCTTTGAGTGCATCAATTTCAATTCCCGGAGTGGAAAAATCCTGAAAAGCCATAGTTGCTGCAAGCACTACCAGCATTGGAATTAAAAAATAACGCGCTTTCGGGTTTACGAGGTTTGGAAAAATTTCAAAGTGAACGCTCGACAATTTTGTTCCTTCCGGTATTATTTCGTTGGTTGTTTCTGCGCGATGAATAGCCTTTTTCATTTTTCCGAACATTGGAATTACACCATAAATAAATAATGGCACCATTAATACAGAAACCCAGCCATAGGCAACAAAAGGAATTATAGAAAAATAAGTTTTTAACCCTTCACCGGCAGCAGCGAATCCCGATTCTTCTAATTGAACGCCAATAAATAAAGTCCAGGTGGAAATAGGAACAATTACACATAATGGCGGTGATAATGTATTAACAATATACGCCAAATATTCTCTGGGTATTTTAAACCTATCTGTTACATTCCGCATCGTAATTCCTGTTGTTAATGCACTTAAATAGTCATCTATAAAAACAAAAATTCCCAAAAACCAGGTTCCCATTAATGCTTGTCGTTTAGTATGTATTCGTTCTAACATTCGTTCGCCAAATTTTTTTGCACCGCCACTTCTTATCATCAAAGCCATAATAGAACCATATAATCCACATACCACAATTACCCAAACAGTATCTTCATCGGTCATCACCGCATAAAGGGAAGTAATAAACCCATCAAAAAATCCCCAACCGTCAATCATGATAAATCCAAGCAGACATCCTATCAATAAACCTTCGAAGGAGGAACGCAAAAAAATGGAAACAAGAATTACCACCAGTGGAGGGATGATAGATAACCAGCCGAAATACATTTCTTCCATACCTTAAAATTTCAGGATAACGGCAAAAAATAAAATGGAAAATTTCCTTTTACCTCGCTGCTTTCTCCAAGTTATAAATTTCCGATACTTATTAATTTTTTCTCCAAATATTCGAACAATCCCTCACTGCCACTTTCGTGTCCCAATCCACTTTGTTTCCATCCACCAAAGGGTGCCTCCGTGCCATGTGGTGTCCATTCGTTAATTCCTATCATTCCAAATTCTAATTTTTCGGATAAATAAATTGCATTATTGATATTGTTTGTCCAGATATAAGCTGCAAGGCCGTACGGAGTATCATTTGCTTTTTCGATTACTTCTTCCAATGTGGAAAATTTAATTAGCGGTAAAACCGGACCAAATATTTCTTTATTAATAAATTCTGAGTCATTATTGATAACTTCTATCACAACCGGGGAAATAAAATTTCCTTTTTCCAGTATATCGCCACCTGTTAAAATTTTATTATTTTCCATTTTGGCCATTTCAATAATATCCAACACACCTTTTTGTTGGTTTTTATTAATGAGAGGGCCTAATCTGGTTTCAGAATCTAATCCGTTTCCCATTTTTAATATTTCTGCATGTTTTACTACGGCTGAAAGATATTGATCAAAGATTTTTTCATGCACATAAAATCTCTGTGGCGAAACACATACCTGGCCACAATTGCGAAACTTTGTTGACACAGAAGATTTCGCTACCTGTTCCACATCCACATCATCCATAATAATAACCGGTGCATTTCCGCCTAATTCCAAAGCTAATTTTGTATTTGTACGGGAAGCTCCGTCCATTAAAATTTTTCCAACTCTTGTGCTTCCAGTGAAACTTATTTTTTTAACAAACGCATTATTCAACAATTCATTTCCGATTTTCGAAGCATCACCATTTACCAAATTAATAACACCGGCAGGAATTCCCGCTTCTACCAATGCAGCAACTAAATTCATTCCTGTAAGCGGCGTATATTCGCTTACTTTCGCAACAACGGTGTTACCTGCTGCCAATGCTGCCGCCCATGCGCGTGCAGGATTATATGCAGGGAAATTCCAGGCTGTAACCACACCAATAACTCCCATTGGCTGATAAATTACCTGCATGCGTTTATCAGTTCTGGAGGAAGGAATTACTTTTCCATAACTGCGTTTTCCTTCTTCTGCAAACCATTCAAATAAATTTGCCGCAACATTTAATTCACCTGAAGCTTCTGATAAAGGTTTTCCACTTTCCATAACCATGTCACGCGCAAAATCGGAAATATTTTTTCGAATGATATTCGCGGCATTCTTTAGTATTTCAGCGCGCGTCCAGGGTGAAAGTACACTCCAGGTTTTAAAAAGATTTTGAGCGGCATCAATTGCTAATTTACAATCTGCATCATCACCAAAGGGAACGGAACAAATAATTTCCTCCGTAGCAGGATTCAGCACATCCCAAACACCTCCATTTTTTGCATCTACCCAAACTCCATTTATAAATTGTTTTCTCATCTTTTAGAAATTGATTCCATTATGAATTACAAATTAAGAAATTTTTATTGCGTTAATTCCTGTAAACTTTCTTCAATTATTAATAGACCCCTTAACAGATCTTCCTCTTCTATTACAAGCGGAGCAAGATTGCGAATCACATTTCCATTTACACCTGCACTTAACACTATCAATCCTTTTTCATAACAGCGCTGTACAATTTTTTTACACAGATCTGCATTTGGTTTTGTAATATCACCATCTATACTTAATTCAAATGCCATCATTGCCCCTAAACCTCTTACATCTGAAATATGATCAGGAAATTTTTCTTTAAATGCATTGAAAGCTTGCAATATTTTAGCCCCAACAATTACACCTTTAGCGTTAATATTTATTTCTTCCATATATTTAAGTGTTGCCGTAACTGCAACGCAACACAAAGCATTGCCTGAAAAGGTGCCACCAATAGTTCCTGCATTAATATTATCCATCACAGCTGCTTTTCCCATCACTGCACCAATAGGCATTCCACTGCCCATACTTTTTGCCCAGGTACTCATATCCGGAATTACATTATAGTGTTGAAATGCTGCCCATTTTCCGGTTCTGCCAAAACCTGTTTGTACCTCATCCAGAATTAAAAGAATTCCATGTTCATCACAAATATTTCTTAATTCCTGCAAATATTTTTTTGGCAAAACGTTAAATCCCCCTTCACCCTGAACGGGTTCCACAATAATTGCCGCAACATCTTTGGCAGGTACATTCGTATTAAAAAAATCATGTAGTTTATGAATATGCACCATACTCACTTCATCTTCCGTTGCATATCCTTTATAATAAGAATAGGTAGGAAAATCTATTCTGTAAACTTCAGGAGCATACGGTCCGAATCCTGTTTTATATCCTACTTTACTGGTTAGGGTAGATGCCAATAGTGTTCTGCCGTGAAATGCCTGCGAATAACAAATAATTGCGGGTCGTTTTGTTGACTGTCTAGCAATTTTTATTGCATTTTCCACTGCCTCTGCACCACTGTTTGTGAACATTACTTTCGTATGCTCTCCATGCGGAATTAAAGAAATTAATTTTTCTGCAGCATCCAAATATTGTTCATAAATGGAAACATTAAAACAGGTATGCAGAAATTTTTCCGCTTGTTCCTGAATTGCTTTCACTACCGGCGGAGGACAATGACCTGCATTTATAACTCCTATTCCACCTCCAAAATCAATTAATTTTTTTCCGTCTGCATCTGTAATAATTGCACCACTTGCTGAAAACACACTGGAAGGATTAAAAATACCCAAAGCATTCGGCACCAATTTTTTACGGCGTTCGTGTAAGGATAATGTTTTTGATATTTCGCTGATCATTGAATTTATTTTTTTAAGTTCATTGCTGTGTTTTCCAAGAGGATTTTAAAATTACACCTTGTTGCCGGCAGATCAAATCCTTATTCATTTAAATATACCGTTTTAATATTCATAAATTCCTTCATTCCATAATGCGATAATTCTCTTCCATATCCTGATCTTTTTATTCCTCCAAATGGAAGACGCGGATCAGATTTTACGATTGCATTAATAAAAACGCCACCTGCATTTATTTTCCTTGCCAACAATTGCGCTTTATCAAGATCCTCAGTAAATAAAGTTGCACCCAACCCGTAACGACTGTTATTTGCAATTGCTATTGCATGCATTTCATCTCTTGCTTCAATAATACTTGCAATTGGTCCGAATAATTCCTCGTCAAAAGCCTGCATGCCCGGTTGTATATTTTCTAAAATGGCTGGCTGATAATTTGCGCCTATTCTTTTACCTCCAATTATGATATATGCACCTTGTTTTACTGATTGATTTTCCTGTTCCTCCAATTTTTCTGCAAGGTCAATACGTGCCATGGGTCCGGTTGTGGTTTCTTCGGATAATTGATCACCTTGTTTCAATTTATTAACACCGTCTAACAATGCATTAATAAAATCAATTTTACATTCACTTTCTACAATAAAACGTTTAGAAGCAATACAACTTTGTCCCGCATTTTGAAAACGAGATTGCAATGCAATTTTAGCGGCATTTTTTATATTCGCATCCTTTAATACAATTAAAGGATCAGATCCACCCAATTCCAATACTGTTTTTTTAATATGTTTACCTGCAATGGAGGCTACTGAACTTCCCGCAATTTCACTCCCTGTTAAAGTTACACCCTGAATAATATCATGTGATATTATTTTTTCTGTAACATCGGTATCAACGATAACAGATTGAAAAACATGGTCGGGAAATCCAGCCTCACGAAAAACATTTTCAATAGCAAGAGAACAACCACAAACATTGGGGGCATGTTTTAATATTATGGTATTACCGGCCATTAATGCCGGTGCTGCAAAACGAAAAACTTGCCAGAAAGGAAAATTCCAGGGCATTATTGCAAAAACACAACCAACCGGTTCAAACACCACATAACTTTTATAGGCATCACTTTTAATGATCTCCTTTTCAATCATGTTTTCGGCATGAGATGCATAATATGTGCAATTCCACGCGCATTTTTCAACTTCAGCGCGGCTTTCATTTAATATTTTTCCCATTTCCAGAGAAATGGTCATAGCATATTTTTCTCTGTTTTCGCGCAATACTTTTGCAGCTTTATTTAATAGGTCTGCACGAAAATCTATTGAAGTGTTTTTCCAATCGGCAAACGCTTTTTCAGAACCGGATAATACTGAATCCAATTTATTTTCATCAAATAACGCATATTCTGCAATTATTGATTGATCAAAGGGATTAATGGAGGCGAATTTTTTCATATTATTAATATCCTGGATATTGCACCAAAGCACCATTTGCACCAAGTTCTCTTGCAGGTATTGGTAAACATGGCAACACTTCTTCACCCAAAATTTCTGAAACTTTTTCGAAATGCGCCAGGTCAAAAAAACGATGACCTTCAAAATTTAATTCACTGCGACGTTCGTCCAGTAGTCTTTCTAAAAATAATTCTTCGCTTCCAATCACTGCATCTGAAAGTCCTCTGTTATTCCGAATAAAATTAATATCTTCTATACCCGCAGCACCAAATCCATAAGCTTCAGCTCTTATCAAATACATTTCACTTATGCGAAATATATATGCCGAATTATCCTGAAAAATTTCACCGCGATATTTTTGTGTTCTTCCGTCAGGCTCAATACTAACATCATTATTTATAAAGTCCACCAAATTATAACGAAGATCTCCCGATCGGCTTTCAAAAAATGTTTTTAAATCCTCTGCAACTAAAAAATTCACCTCGCTTCGCAATGCATCGGGTCTGGAATAAGTTAGAGCATTATACTGACTTTTATCCTGCACATTAAAATCGAGTTCAAAAATAGACTCCTGTGCAAATTTTGAGGAATAAATTTCAGGAAAAGCATCTTCATTCATCACCGAAGCAAACCCTGAATTGATAACAGTATCTGCATATAGTTGAGCCAAACTATTATCGCCTTTATATTGCATTACCCTTGCCAACAAAGCCTGGTTTGCAGTTTTAGTAATGAATTGCGCACCTTTAAATGATGGTGGATCAAACCGAAGATCATCATTACTTAAAAAACTCATGGAGGAGGTTAGATCAATTATAATTGCATTATACGTTTCAACAACAGAACTTCTTGGAACTGCTGCATCATCGGGCGACAATATATTTGTTACTACAGGAATTCCCAGGTCAGAACTAAGATCCCAATGTTCTCCCCACATACGTAAAACATCAAAATGTGCCAATGCGCGAATGGTCATTGCCTCCCCTTTAATATCGTTGCGCAATTCATCGCTTAACAATGGATCATTAATTCCATCGATATTTAAAATGATCTGATTTGCGGTATAAATCGTATTGTAAATAGAGATCCAACAATTCTCAATATAGATATTGGAGGAAGTTAAAGCTTTTAAACCGATCTCATCCAGATCTGCATTATCATAACCACCGGTTGCACCATTATCACTATATGCATCAGCTATCATTGGAAAATATCCGCCATAATAATATTGATTTTGCAAGGTATTATACATTCCAATACGTGCGCTTTCCAAACTTGCGAGATCTGTGAACATATCGCCATTTGCAACATCATTTGTTGATGTTTCTGTTAGAAATTTTTCGCAGGAAGTAAATATCATCAGAATAAAAATAATTCCTGTTATAGAAAATTTATTTAGCTTTTTCATAATTCTATTTTTGATTTGAATTAAAATTTAAAGTTAAATCCAAGCATATAGGTTCTTGCCTGAGGATATGCCGCATAATCCACTCCGGCTGTTTGTGGTGCACCACCTCCTGTTGAACTCACTTCAGGATCAAAGCTGGTGTATTTTGTAAATATATAAGCATTTTGAACCTGAATATAAACACGTAAACTTTGATAATAATTTGTATTGGCAGGTTTGATTGTATATCCCAAACTCACTTCGCGAATACGCAAATGTGAACCATTTTCTATACTTTGTGAAGAGTTGGAGTAGTAATTATAGTTAAATAAAGAGGCTCTTGGAATATCGGTAACATCTCCCGGTTGCTGCCACCTGTCGTCTATCACGTGCGAATTATTTGCATAAACCTGATATAGAAAATAATCCTCATCCCACCCGTAATCGCTCCAACCACCGGTTTGATAAGTAGATCTTATTAAATTATATACATCGTTTCCTATCGTAAATGTTGCAGCAATACCGAGGTCGAAATTTTTATATTTTACATTCGTACTAAATCCACCATAAAAGTCAGGTGTGGCCTTTCCAATAATTACTGCATCATCATCATCAATAATTCCATCACCGTTTGTATCAGTATAAATAGGGTCGCCTGTTTCCGTATCTACACCCTCATAAGGCACACCCCAAAATGAACCTACCGATTCACCTTCTGCTAAAATATGTGTCGAAGTGAGATCATTGTATGCACTGATCAAAATACTATCGGTACTCAAGTCAATAATTTCATTGTGTAAATAACTGATGTTAAAGGAAAATGACCAATCAAAATCTTTTCGGTCGATTACATACGCATTGACAGATAATTCCACTCCGCTATTTTCAATATCTCCGTAATTTCTGGTAATACTACCAAAACCTGTTGTACCCGGAATAACATCTTCACTTAACAGATCTGTTTTATTTCCTTTATAATATTCGAGTGAACCACTTACTCTTCCCATCCACAATTCATAATCAACACCAATATTAAACATCTTATTTGTTTGCCATTTCAAATTCTCATCGGCTAAATTACGCGGACCAACACCTGACTGTCCGTTATATCCAACCGGCGACCAGAATGAAATATATTGATAATTTCCAATCTCCTGATCACCTGTAATTCCATAACTCGCTCTTAATTTAAGATCCGAAATAAATAAAGCACTTGGCCAAAATGTTTCATCACTTAAATGCCATCCTGCGGAACCTGCGGGGAAAAATCCAAATTGATTCTCCGGAGAGAAACGGGAAGATCCGTCAGCTCTGGCACTTAAGGAAAATAAATATTTGCTTTGGATGTTATAATTAACTCTACCCAAAAAAGAAACAAGCGCCCACCTGCTCGAAAAGCTTTCACCTCCTGTAATTAATGCTGCGCTGGAAACACTTTGCAAATCGGTTCCTATGGGAAATCCCTGACCACTTATACTTAAATAATCGCTGTTTGATTCCTGAAGTGTAAAACCTGCTATTGCATTAATTGCACTTTTATTAGGTAATGGTTTATCATAACTCAAAATATTTTCGCCCAACCAAACGGTTTGTGTAAAATTGCTGTTTGTAGCTTTTCCACCCACTGTTTCCGCATCTGTTGTTAAGGGACTAAAAAATATATCGTCACTTAAATTGGTGTAATCTATACTCCAGGTACTGCGGAATTTTAATTGTTGTGTTATTTTATATTCACCAAAAACGCTACCAAGGGTGCGGAAACTTTTTGTGCCGGGCACAATTTCTATTGTTGATAACACAGGATTATCACTCAACCAGCTTGCCTGATAATCTTCAAAATTGGCATAGGTTCCATCTTCTTCATAAACAGGCATTAACGGCGAAGCTCCAATAGCATTTGTAACAGTTCCTGTATACACATTGTCGTTTAAACTCCTTCTGTTATTAGAAAAGGTTAAAGAAAGATTTTCTCCCATTGAAAATTTATCGCTGATTTTATGGTCGAGATTTAATCTGCTTGAATACCTTTTATAATAACTTTCAATTACAATTCCCTGCTGATCGAAATAGGAATTGCTGATAAAAAATGTTGTTTTATCATTTCCACCGGAAGCAGAAAATTCAATATCATTGATTGGAGCATTTTGAAAAATTTCATCCATCCAATTTGTGCTTACACCGGTATTCCAACTTTCCGGTAATTCATTTGTAGATAATGCGGGATCATAATCCTCCCCAAAAATAGTTGGATCATCATTGTATGCATTCAGGTCATTCAAACGCGCTTCATTTACAAGTGCAACTAATTCTTCAGAACTTAAAAAATCAATGGGTCTGCTCACTTGTTGAATTCCTGTATAATAATTTAAACTGAAATTTGTTTTTCCTGCTTTGCCTCTTTTTGTGGTGATAAGAATTACGCCATTTGCTGCGCGAGCTCCATATATAGAAGCTGCTGAAGCATCTTTTAATATTTCTATTGATTCAATATCATCCGGATTAATATCAGAAATTGAACTAATATTTTGTCCGTTTCCAACGCTATTACCTTGCAGATCGAAGGAGGTGGAAATAGAGGAATTGCTTTCACTTATCATAGGAATTCCATCCACCACATACAGCGGATTATTTTGTCCACGAACGCTTACAAGTAAACCTGCACCCGGAGTTCCCGAAGCATTGCGAATATCAATACCGGAAACCTTTCCTTGTATACTTCCCGCGATATTCGAAATGGGTTGATCGGCAAATTCTTCATTTTTTGTAGAAGAAATAGAGCCGGTTATATCACTTTTCTTTTGTGATCCATAACCTACTACAATTACTTCGTCGAGCGCACTTTCCGAGCGCAATAAAATAGTAAAATTTCCGGCAGCGGAAAAATTAATTTCCTTTGTTTTATATCCTACAAAGGAGATAATTAAAGTTCCTGAACTAACAGGAGATGATAAAACAAATGCTCCGTCTATATCCGTTCCTGCTCCGACAGTAGGATTGCTTAGTAAACGAATATTTGCGCCTACTAAAGTTTCGTTTGAAGAGGAATCGCGGACAACTCCGGTAATTGTTGTTTGAGAATAGGTGGTTAAAACAATAAATTGCATTATCACTGCAATCAAAAATTTGGGTGATTGTTTAAACATAAGATTGGGTTTTAATATTATCGGGTAAAAAATATATTTTATTATGCATCCTTACCATTTACCAGCATATCTTCTTTTGTTTTTAAAAGATACAGATCAGGTTGCGCATATTTATATACCTTGAAATAAATATTTGTGGAACTTTCATAAACGCCCTCTATTTTAGTAATCTGATTGGTCATTAATTGAACAAGGTGATCATTATCACGACACATTACATTCACTTCAAGGTCATAAGCACCTGTAGTCATTGCGAGAAAACTCACTTCAGGCAATGTTGCAATATGTTCAGCAACTTCCCCCACTCTATCTACAGGTCGTACTTTTATTAAAATTTGGGCATAGGTATGAAATCCGATTTTTTCAGGATTCACCCGACCTATAATAGTCAAAAGATTTTCCTCCACAAAAAAATTAAACCTATTGCGGACAGTTCCGACAGAAACGCTGAGTTCTTCGGCTATTTCCGTAAAACTCTTGCGACCGTCTTTGATCAATAGCTCCAGTACTTTGTAATCAAGTTCGTCTAATTGCATGTTCAAGATTTAGAAGTGGCATGCAAATTATGCAAGATTTTGTATGTTTTCCAAATTTTATTTACTTTTTTTCATGCCAAACAGGCTTTTTCTGCATATTTTGCAGGATTACCACTTGAGTTTTGGAATAAATTTGATTTTTTATCTGTTAGAAACAGTATAAAATATAGATAATATGAGTTAGAGAGTTATTATAAGAATAAAATTCTCCACAGATTTATAAAGAATTATTACTTTTATCCATTGTCATAATTTTTTCATAAGAATTACGTATAGCAACATTTCACCAGACAAATCAGTTAAATAAATCACAAAATCCTTACACATGCGCATTTACTTAGTTTTAATGATTGTTATTGTTACCCTTTCGTCTAATGCACAGACAAAACAGAATCAAACTTCTAAAATTGAAAAGGTAATCGTGTTCACCAACGGGGCACAAATTACCAGAACAGCTAAAACAAATATTGAAACAGGAAAAACGGAATTGGTATTTACCGATATTTCCCCAAATATTGACAAACAGAGTATACAGGTTAAAGGGGAAGGTCAATTTACCATTATGTCGGTAGGACATCAAATAAATTATTTGAAAGTGCAGGCAGTTTCGGAAGAAATTCAGCAATTGGAAAAACGCAAGGAGGAATTGGCTGAGCAGGTTACATATCATAATTCTATTTTAAGCGTTTACAAGCAGGAACAATTATTAATGGAAAAAAATCAGAGTATTGGAGGAAGTAATGTAGGCGTGAATACAGAAAATTTAAAAGCTGCGGCTGATTTTCAGCGAACCAGATTAACGGAGATATATCTCAAACAAAATGAACTGAACAAAAAAATAAAGGAACTCAACGAGGAGTCACAAAAAATAGCACAACAATTAAACTCTTTATTTGCAAAAAGAGAAAAACCCACTGCAGAAATTCATGTTATAATTTCTTCCAAAGCGGCAACATCAGGAAGTTTCGAGATCAGTTATTATGTTCACAATGCAGGATGGTTTGCAAACTACGATCTCCGTGTAGATAAAATAAATGAACCTGTTGAAATTTATTACAAGGCGAATGTTTATCAAAACAGTGGTGAAGATTGGAAGGATGTGAAGATAACTTTAAGCAATGGAAATCCGAATGAAAGCGGAGTTGCACCATTTCTGTATCCGTGGAGATTATATTATGGCAATGCAGGTTATATTCAAGGTAAAAAACAGGACTTTAGAAATAACGGAATTGCAAATGTAAGGGGAAAAATCACAGATCAAAAGGGAGATCCTCTTCCGTTTGCTACAGTTATTGTGAAAGGAACTACAGTAGGAACAGTGAGTGATGCAGATGGGAATTATGTATTGCAATTACCCGGAGGTTCAAATTATCTGGTATTTAATTATATTGGTTATAATTCCATTGAATTACCCATTTCCTCTAACCAGGTAAATGTGGTATTGATAGAAAGTGCAAATATGTTGCAGGAAGTACAGATACAGCAATCATATGGTGTGGTGAATAGCGGCGTATTTAGATTGGAAAGTAAAGGATTATCGAATGCACAAAAGATAGACCTTAAAACAATTGCACTGGAAACAAACTTTGAATACAAACCAACAACTTTTGCTTACGATATTACAGAACCTTATACGATTTTAAATGATGGGAAGGTTTATACCATTGATATACAAGCTGTAAAAGTGAATGCGGAATATGAATATTTTGCTGTTCCTAAAATTGACAGAGATGCTTTCCTCACAGCAAAAATAACCGACTGGCAGGATTTGAATTTATTGACAGGTGAAGCAAATTTATTTTTTGAAGGAGCGTATCTCGGCAAAACAATTTTGGATATAGCTTACGCAACAGATACATTGAGTATTTCTTTAGGAAGAGATAAAGGGGTGATAATACAACGCAACAAATTAAAAGAATTTACACAGCGACAATTTATTGGCACAAATAAAAAAGAGATCATAGCCTACGAGATCGTTATTAAAAACAATAAACAACAACCTATTAAAATTGTAATACAAGATCAATTCCCAATTGCTACCGAAAATGATATGGTAGTGGAAAAAATGGATTTCAGCGGCGGTAAACTAGAGGAAGAAACACAAATTATTATCTGGGATCTGGATCTTAATGCAAAGGAGGAAAAGAAATTATTATTGCAGTATAATGTGAAGTATCCGAAGGATAAGATATTGAATATTGAGTAGAGAGAGGCGTGTGTCGGGTAACGGGTATCAGGATTTTTTTTCGAAAGTTAGCACAATTTATTTCTTTTCCTGAAATAGATTTAGCAGTTAAATTCGGTTACAATGTTTTGTAAATGTTTCATGGTTACGATCCGATTGTTATTTTTTATTTCTTGTTTTTTATTTTTTATTTCTTAATCTTTATTCAATATTCTTTGTGTTTTGCAAATGTTTCATGGTTACGATCCGATTGTTATTTTTTGTTTTTTGATCATTATTCTTTATTTTTTGGCTGTTTTTTCACCACCACCCCGGTTGCTGGTATCGCGTATTAGTTATCAGGCATTGACAGGAATACAAATGGTGGATGGGAGAAAGGGTAACGGGAGTGAGATGTAAGATTTAGTTTGCAGGTTTAACTTATTCGAGGATATAGAAAATTAATAGGACGTATTTCCATAATGTCTGGAAACTTTTGGAAATTGTGGAATGCGAAGCAGATTATTACGTTGTTGTTAAAATTCTTTTTTAAAAAATAGAATGGTTTATCCATGATTCACAAATGCCATTGTAGACTTAAAAATGCAAAATAAGGTCTAAATAAAAACCTTATTTTACTAAAATATAACAAGATATATTTTAAGTTTTAAACGGCTTTAGATTACCTTTCAATGTCATGTTATCCTGAACTCAGAACCCACCAAATGGTCATTGGTCATTAGTCAGGAATAAAAATATACGGCTTTCGAGGATCAATCCCGATACCCTATACCCAATACCCTTCCCATCGGATCTTTTTATTCGTTTAAATTTGTTATTGGTTCAATAAGTATATTGTCCTGATTAATTGCAATTTTAAATTTAAAGTCTAAACTACAGCCGTCATCGCAACAATAACCTTCATAAATATTTATTACGTTTTTGTCAATTACAAAATATCGAAATACAACATAAGATTCGCCGTAACCCTGAAAATAAACATTTAAAATTTTTCCGTTTTTTGTTTTTGGGTCGAGTAGAAGTAAGTTACCATAAAGTGCTAATGAATTCGCGTCTTGCCGGTATGAATAGTAACATTCATATATTCCGACATTAGGTAACCGAAACCTACAACTGTCTGCGGATGTTTGTAATATAAGATTAGGTTGATTATTCTTAAAATTGTCACCAATTATTAGATGTTCAATTTTTCTTGTTGTAGGTGTAACGATTACTTTAGTTGTATTAATAGTTTGAAAGCATTGATAGATATTTTCATACTCCTTTCCAGCCGGCTTCTTGAGTTGTCCATAATGTTCCGGGTCTGCATCCCATTTTTTGGGGTAATTAATTTTTGTCAGGTCGGCACAACCAAATGGATAAGTAGCATTGATTGAGATGCCATTTGTGTCGGAATTTGAAATAACGCTGTCTCTATTTGATGATATGTCAGTTAAATTAGAACCCTCCCGATTTGAATTCGAGCAGGACAAAATTGTCAGGCTTAATATAAATAGGAAAAATATTTTTTTGATTTGTTAAATGTCGGTTTGTTTCAGTCGTGCTGCCCCGAATAAATCCGGTTCGTTATTTTTAAATATCCTGTCGTGTTAATTACTTCTGCATTCCATAAACCTTTCGCAAATCTTGCATTAAAATTATATAAACCATCACAGGTTTCCAAAACTGTGAGGTCCTCAAGGTGCTCGATGTATCCTACTTTACGATCTTTACACTCTGCCTGTAATCTCCGGCAATAAATTCAACTAAATAAAAACCTGAAGGTAAATTTAAATTTGTAAGATCCCAGGCGATAAAATGTGCACCAGGATTTGTGTTATTGGAAATAAATTTGGTGGCGATCTTTTGTCCGAGATTATTGTAGAGATTAAAAGATACCGGCGCATTTTCTGTCAATTCGAAATTTAGAATAATTCCATTCGTGAAAATTGTGGGATAAACAGATAGTGGAATTGTTTGAATTTCTTCTATATTAGTTGGCACTCTGAAAAATGCAGTAATAGTATCTGATTGCGTTAGTGTTGTCATGGTGGAATCCCAGCCCGGCGAAAAAGTTGCATGATTTGCTTCCCAATGATCAAAAACATAAGCACCCATATCGTTGGAATAAGCAATTAATTTATTTTCCATTCCTCCGAAATAGGTTCCGTTCCATGGAAGATCATAATGTGTTAATGTATTTATTTTTATGTGACCTGCGCCCGGAGGTTCTACATTAAATGTAACATCATACGGTCCTGTCAATTCATAACAATCACTCATTCCTGGATATAATAATTCGCATCTTTCTTCTATCCAGCCGCGTAATTCCATAAAATTATCATACCATTCTTCGTAGGTTCCGTACCATCTTTCAGCATGCATAACCATTTCCGGTTCTATAACTGCCATCATACTGTCGAGTGAGAACAACATATTTTCACAACTGAATGTAGTGTTGTACAAATCTGTATATCGCGATAAATAAAATTGTTCGAATTCCGGATTTGTTCGCAATTTATTCATTAATCGCACGTGGCCTTCTCCGTCAAAATAACTTGGTGGAAACCAAGATGGATCATATTCATCCACATCACATGGAAGTGCTTCCGGACCAACGGTTGGTACACCGGAATAATTAATATAAAAACCAAATGTTGCATCCAGATCCCATAAAGTATAACCCCATTTTTTATGTGTTCCCTCCGGATTGAATCCACGCCAAACTGCTGTGTTATAAATCAACCAATCTTTACACACAGAAGATGTATTAACACACATATAATCTACCAGGCTATAAATATCCAAAAGGTCGGTCACCTTCTCGTAATTTGTATCAATCGTTAGATCATTATCATCTGCAAGATCGCGAAGATCATTCCATGCATCTTGCGTTGCATCGCCACCATATTCACTCCAGGTATTTCCCCAGGTCATTTGATATTGTATATCATATTTCCCCTGATTATAATAAAATTGTGTGAAATCATGATCGTCTGTTTTTTCACGGAAAGAATATACTCCCCAATATTCACCATTTAAATAAACAATACATCTTGCTGATGTTCTTACATCCAAAAGTAGGTCATCATTTTTTGCCAACATCTGAATATAATCATCTCGCATATGTGCGCTTCCTTCATTCTCCGAATGATGTGCTGCAGGATAATTATCATCACCGGCAGCACGAAATATCATTCTTTGAAATTCATCTCTTTCTGAAACCTCAAAAAACTTTTCCTTTAATGCATTACTATATCCGAATTCATCTCTGCTCACCCAATCTATACTCCGCTGATCATTTGCCCAACTGTCTTGTCCGTGCGAATTTAATTCACCATACGATCTTGTTTTACTGTCGAGATCAGTGCCAAATATTTCTATAGAACCAATCGGTTCAAGATCCTGATCTCCGTTTGCCAATTCTAATAAAGTATCTGCAGCAATCGACACAACGGTCATGGTATGACTCACATTAATAAAATAAGTATTAAATTGAATTTTACCGGGAAGTATATTTGGATCTAGAGAAAAAGTTCTTGCTTTTAATACAGTTGTATTTTCAATTAAAACAGAATCTGTATAAATTGGATCATCTAATTTAGGTTCTGATCCATCCAAAGTATAATGTGTTTCACCACTTGGTTCAACAGTGGAAATACTAACATAAACTGGTGTTCCATAAAATCCACCTGCTAAAGTCATTTCCGGTCTTCCACTGTAATTAGAAAACATGCTTGCAGCATTATTTGTTACACCGGGAGTTGGGGTGGTACAAATTTTCCATTCCATTTCACCATCCATACTTCGCGCCCTTGCATGATTTGTTAAAGTAAAATTCATTGTAAGGGAATCTAAAATATTTAATCCCGCATCAGATAAAACGATCTGATCAGGATTATTTTTTGTTTGTGTAAGTCTGAAATTAACATGATAATTTCCTCCCTCCACTAAATCTCTACCTGAACACCAGAACAATAAAAAACCATTTGCAGGAATTATAACCCCTGCCGGAATTGTCCATTTATTTAATTCATCATCATCATCACTTAAATGGTATCCGCTCAGATCAACCTCTAAACCCCCAACATTATAAAGCTCAAACCAATCTTCATAATCGCTATGATTATCGGGAAACTGTTTCCAGTTGGATGCAGAATATTCATTTATAACTACCTGAGAATAAACCTGTGTGCAGAAAAGGGCTAAGAGGAGTAAAAGTACTGAACGCATGCTTTATATTTTTTGTGTAAATATAAAGTTAAATTTATGTAAACTGAAACGGAAGCAGAATATAGTTAAAGGAAGCCGGAAACTAGAGTAAGACACTAGAAAATGAGCCTAGAAAACAAAGGATGGGATAGAAAAAGGGGGCCACGAACAGGCCTGCACAAATTGTGAAGAATGTTCAAGGCGATTTTATTTTCACCCGTAATGTGGTTAAAAAAAGGGTTGCCACGAATGAACAGCCCTCGACCTCACTGAGGTGGACAAAAAAAGGGTTGCCACGAATGCATGAATGAACAGCGGTAGGGAGGGGGTGTTTGTGTTCTGAATTTTATTTATTTATTTTTATTCGTGCATTC
>CAZXBG010000036.1:0-29755 GCA_964638865.1 uncultured Chitinophagales bacterium
CAGTAAAAAACACCAACCGCGGCGTAATGCCGTTGTTGGTGTTTTTTACAAATCGTTTTGTAATTAATTACTCACCAACTTAATCTTAGTCCCCGTCTTCAAAGTTTCATTATCTGACAATCCATTTAATTCACGTATTTTTTCAACGCTGTTAGTTGGATATTTTTTAGCAATTCCCCATAAAGTATCTCCCGGTTTAACGGTGTAATAAATTACTTCAGCAGTTGCTTCTTTTTTTTCTGCAGGTGCAGAACTTATGAGTTGAATATTGGTAAGTTTTTGTTTTTCAGATAGGGTCATTTTATTTATCTGAGCATATTGATCTTCGTGGTTTGCTGCAACTTGTAATTTTAATTTTTGTCCTGATACTATTTTAGTGGAAGATAAATTATTCCACTTTTTAATTTCAGGAACAGTGCAGTCGAACCAATCGGAAATATAACCGAGATTGTCTCCCTTTTTAACAATGTAACTAACCGTTACGATATCATCCGGATTTGTATTTTCTTTTGTGGTGCTTGCAGTTGTTGTATTTGTATCAGTCGTTTTTGCAACAGTAGTTGTTGTTTTATTTTTTGAAGCATTTACAGCTTCCACATTTTTAGCAAGTGTTTCTGATTTTGCAACTTCTTTTTTCTCCAGTGATGCATACAAAGAATCTTTATTTGCATAAAACATTGCAACAGATTTCATCGGTAATCGCAAAGGATATGGCATTGGAGCTCCCGGAATTGTTTTAGTTTTTAAGGCAGGATTATTCAATGCAATTTCTTCAGCAGTTAATCCCACATAAGCAGCCATTTGATCAATGGTCATTTTATGGGTAATCATGATAGTATCAGCCAGATTATAATCATATCCAAAAGCAACAGGACGAATATTATGTTCTTTGTGATATTCAAAAACATAGGTTGCAGCTATAAATGCCGGAACATATCCGCGGGTTTCTTTTGGCAAATAGGTCTCAATATCCCAAAATGTTTTGTCACTACCACCTGCTTTGCGTAATGCTTTATTCACATTTCCGGGGCCACAGTTATAAGCGGCAATTGCCAAAAACCAATCGTCATAAATATCGTGTAGTTGTTTCAGGTATTTAACTGCAGCGATGGTTGCTAATTGTGGGTCGCGGCGCTCATCCACATAAGTATCAATCTGAAGACCCATCAATTTTCCGGTGCCATACATGAACTGCCATAAACCAGTTGCTCCTGCTTTGGAAACTGCATGGGTATTTAATGCAGATTCAATTATAGCAAGATATTTAAGTTCAATTGGCATGTTATTTCTGTCCAGTTCTGCTTCAAACATCGGGAAGTAGGTTTGGCTTAATCCCAGCATATTGGAAACCTGTCCGCGGCGGCGCATACAATAGAGGTCTAAAAATCCTTGAACCGATTTGTTATAAGTGTATGGAATAGAAGAGTTTATAGTCGCAATACGGGCGGCATACACTTCAGGTGTAAATCTGGGAGTATCGGTAGCAGCATATCCCAAAAGATCGTAATCTTTTTCATTGAACTTCCATGCCGGATTGGTGGAATAAAAACTTTCAAACATCGAGTCCAAAGCGTTGACACTCTCACTGGTAGAGTTCAACATCAATTTATCGTTGGAAGAAGAATTAGAGACTTGTGCTTTCGCTACCCCTGCAAGCAAAAGGCATAATACGGTAATTCTGATGTAGTGCATAGTTAGTTCCCTGTAAATTTTAGTTTGGCTGTTACTAAAGGCTATAAAACTATAAAATTAAAAAAATATTGTGCTCACACACAATAAAAACCTTATCAACACCCAAATTTTAATAATTTTTAAGAATGTGTGCTGTCACAGACATGAGGATGTCTTCTCTAAAGTAATTTGCCATAAGTTGTGCGCCAAATGGCATTCCATTGCTATGTCTAAATAAAGGGACGGTGATGGCGGGGAGACCAGTGATATTTGCCTGAACGGTGAAAATATCGGCCAGATACATCTCTATCGGGTCGGTTGTTTTTTCTCCGAGCTTAAAAGCAGTGGTGGGTGTTGTCGGTAAAAGTATAAGGTCGTATTCAGATAAAGTGTTAACTGTGTCGTCACGAATTATCCTTCTAACCTTCTGTGCTTTCGTATAGTATGCATCATAATAACCCGAACTTAGCACAAAAGTTCCAAGCATAATGCGGCGTTGTACTTCTTTTCCAAAGCCATGGGACCTCGATTTTTTAATAACGGACTCCATATCAGTGGCTTGCATGTCACGAAAACCGTAATGTATGCCGGAAAAACGACTCAAATTAGAGCTTGCCTCGGCTGTAGTTAATACATAATAGGTCGGAACCAGGTAATCGAGGGACTGAAGGTCTTGTGGTTCAACTGTATGCCCTTCTGCGCGAAGTTGCTCTATCAGTTTATACAAAGCTGAGCTTATCTCCGGGTCAATTTTGGGATTATCGAGCGTTTGCGGGTAATAGGCTATTTTGAGTTTTTGAATTGCTGCGTTTTCGCTGTAATGCTGCGGTTGGTGGGTGGATGATGTACTGTCATGCGCATCAAAACCTGCCATTACCTCCATCATCATCTGCATATCTTCCACATTATTGGTAATAGGACCGATCTGATCGAAGGAGGAGGCAAATGCAACCAAACCGTATCGCGATAAACGTCCGTAGGTGGGTTTCATACCAATTGTTCCGCAAAAAGCTGCGGGCTGGCGGATAGAACCACCGGTTTCAGAACCCAAACTCGCCATACATAAGCCGGCCTGCACTGCTACGGCTGAGCCGCCACTACTTCCCCCCGAAACCCTTGTATTGTCAATATCGTTTAAAACTGGTCCGAAAGCCGAGTTCTCATTGCTGGAACCCATAGCAAACTCGTCGCAATTGCAGCGGCCAATAATGATTGCGTCCTCCTTGAGTAAGCGATCAATTACCGTGGCATTGTATAATGATTCGAAATCGGCGAGAATTTTGGAGGATGCAGTGAGTTTTTTACCCTTTATTGCGATAACATCCTTTACACCAATCACCATCCCAAATAATTTACCAAGCGGTTTTTGGGATATGATCCTGGAATCTATTTCATCCGCATTTTGCAATGCATCGTGTTCAAATAATTCTAAAAAGGCGTTGAGGTGTTTTTTTTCCTGATTTACCTGTAAATAATGCTCCACAACTTGCCTGAGAGTAAATTTACCCGCACACAAATCAGCCTGAACATTCCTTAAACCGGATTGTAATAAAGGACCTAAATCTAAACTCATGGAAGGAGGGAGATAAATTATTTATCTTCAGTCTTCTTTGGTTCGTCATTAACGCCTTCGCGTATTTCTCGGCTAACGTTGTTTTTAGCATCGTTAAATTCGCGAATTCCTTTACCGATACCACGCATCAGTTCCGGAATTTTCTTTCCGCCAAAAAGTAGTAAAATAGCTAAAACGATTATTATCCATTCCATTCCGCTAGGCATTGCAAGTAATAACACAGTATTCATTTCTTGAACAATTTGATTATTAAAACAAAGGTAGCTGTTTTATATATGCGAAAAGCGACCTTGACCAAATTTATTTGCTTATCCAAAGCGCAGGATCCAGAATTACCGTGTTTTTCCAGATCTCCAGATGCACTTCGGTTTTTCCTTCCTCGGGATCTTCCCAGGCTGTGCCTATCTTTTGTTTGGTTGTTATTTTGTCGCCGGCTTTAACCGTTACTTCTGCAATATTGGTGTAAACGGAGTAATATTCGCCGTGTTTTATGATCACTCCCTTCTGAAATGCAGGGTTGAAAATAATATTTACTACTTCGCCCTCAAACACCGCTCTTACGGTTGAACCTTCTGTAGTTGCGATATCTATTCCGTTATTTTCAATTACCACATCTCTTAAAACCGGGTGTGCATGTTTTCCAAATCGCTCCGTTATAGTTCCCCGTTCAACGGGCCAGGGTAATTTACCTTTATTGCCTTCAAAGTTTTTGGAAATTAATTGCATCTCCGGAGTGAGTCCGAGGTTAACCGTTTTTGATTCCGTTGTCGTTTTTTTCTCTGTGGTTGGAGTGGTAGTTGTTTTGGTTTCGCTGCCGGTGGTTTTACTTTCTGCCGCTTTTAATTTTGCTGCTGCGAGTGCTGCGGCCTCTGCTTTTTCTTTTTCTTTTCTGATCTCCTCCGCAATTATCCCTTGAATTTTTTTATTGAGATTGGTTGCATCCTTTTTCTTTTTATCGATTTGTTTTTTAAGATCCTTTTCTTTGGTGAGCAACGATTTTACCGTTTTATCTTTTGATGCTTTTTCTTCATCCAGTTTCTTTTTTTGTTGCTCCTCCTTTGTAAGTAAAACTACTTTTTCCTCCTTGTCCTCTTCAATAATATTTCTTTTATTTTTAAGCGTTTCACTTATTTCTTCTATTGCTGTTATCTGTTCCTTTCTAAAACTGTGAAACGAACGTATATACTGCATTCGCTGGAATGCATCGTTAATGCTTTTTGCAGAAAAAATAAAATGCAGGGGTTTAAAATTTTCATCATTTAAATACGTGTAATAAACCATTTGAGCGTATTGTTTTTTCAATTCGTCCATATCTGTTTCCATTGCATTTATGGCGGCATTTGTTTCGGTCAATTGTTTATTTACTCCGGAAACCTGTTGTGCAATATTGCTGATCACTTCCTCCCGCATATCAATTTTTCTGTTCAATAATTTTAATTCGTCGAGGGAGTTTTCCTTTTTTTTCTTTGTTGAGGACAACAGATCTTCTGCATCTTTTATTTCATCCTGTAATTTCTCATAGTTACTCTGCAGCGTCTTTTTATTTCCGGTTTGACCGGAAACATCAGCACTGAAAATAAATAGCAGAATAAAAAGGCTTAGAATAGGATTAATCAATCCGCTCGTACTTTGGATTAACGTTGAAAGTAAATTCAAAGGGCTGGTCGAAGGTGATTTTTGAAAATGCAATATTGGCTGTAAAATCATCGGTGGCATCTATTAAAATGGTACGTAAGAACGCAAATTGTCTTCCCTCTATTTTATCAAACTCATCGTAAGTGAGGGTAAGCGTTCTTTTGTTCATTAAATCTTCGATAAACATACGCAGTATATCGAGGTCAGCACTAAGCCATATCGTGTTTTTATAAACATCCTTTTGCGCAAAGAGTACATATTTGTCGTCACTTATTCCCTGTGAGAGTGTTGTATTGTTATAAAAAACCGGATTTCCGCAAATAAGATTTTCTAAATCGGAAAAAGTGATGGGAAGTGAAAAATTAGTTTCTATAAAAGAAAAACTTCTTGGAATATATTGTTGATTTAAACGGTCGAGAATTTTTATGGAATCGGGAGTTATCATCACCCTTGCACCTTCAATACCTAAAACCCGGAGTGAGATGCCGATAACGGAATCTTTTAAAATATCGATCTGCGCATTTACACTTTGACTGATGTTTGGACCGGTGATATCAATATTCGCTTTTCCGGAAAAAGTTTTGTAGATAATTGTTTTTTCTAAAACCTTCGTATTAAGTTCTTCAACTGTAGTTTCTTTTATCTTATTGCCAAAAATATTTTTAGTGGTCTCGCAAGAGGAATAGGAAAAGGCAACTAAAATGAAAAAAGAAATAAGTTTATTCATATAAGGTTTTATCCTTGATCTTTTTATCGATCAAATCTGTAGTTTCTCCGGCTGCTTTTGCTTTAATCCAATATTCCACTGCCTGATCTTTATCGCCCAGTTTATATAATATATCCCCGTAATGTTCTAAAACTGTGCCGCTTTCTTTACCGCCGTGTAACAAAGCCTTTTCCATCCACAATTTAGCGTCCTTATATTTTTTCTGTTTATATAATATCCAAGCATAAGTATCTTCCAATGATGCATTATCAGGAATTAATTTTATGGACGCAGCCGACATTTCTGCTGCTCTCTCCAGATTCTCGTTTCGAACAGATAAAAAGTATGCGTAGTTATTCAGTGTAAATGGATTGTCGGGATTCAACTGCAAACTATTTTCAAATGCCTTATCAGATTCGGAATAGTTTTTTATGTCATTATAAGCATTGCCGAGTTCAGTATACATGTCTGCTCTTAATTGCACATTGGAAACTGTAAGTGGCAAGCCTCTTTTTAATGTTTTAATTGCTCCGTCAACATCCTTTAAATTATTAAGTGCAACGGCATTAAAATAATACGCGAGTGGTTGATTGGGATATAATTCTATTGCTGAAGTGGTGACATATTTCAACGAATCAAATTCTCTCAGGTCAGAATAAATATAAAACATTTTTATCCAAACATCATATATATCGCTTCTGAGTTCCAGCGATTTATTATATACAGCAGCAGCACCTCTTAATTCGCCGGAATAAAATAAAAAATCTCCGCGCATTGCGAAGGATTTTGCATCATCCGGATGGGCTTCCACTAATAATTTTGTCCAGGTTAAAACGGTATCTTTTAATTTAAAATTTGGTTTATCGAGTGAATCAACAAATAATACCAAATAAAATATTTTTGTATCAATATTGCCTAATCCATTTGCAAATGATTTGTGCATAGTGGAGAAATAGGCATTTTCATCACCTGCCTTTTTTTGAAAACTCGCTTTCCTGAATTGCAGGTCGACATTGTTGCTATCCGTGAGCAATAATTTATCAAATGTTTGTTGTGCCAGTTCCAGTTGGCCGGCGCGTTCGTAATATTCACTTAAATATCGGAGATATCCTGTGTTGTATGGATCCAATATAATAAGTTTAAGAATGGCATCAATCGCTTTTTGCGGCTGATCGTTCATGGCGTATAAACGCTGTAATTCAAATAAAACGAATTCGTTTTCTCCCGCTATTGCAACCAGTCTTTGCATTGTTTTTATTGCATCTTCTTTTTTTCCTGCTTTCTCGTAACTGTATGCTAAACGATAATAAACTTCTTCGCTAAATGCGTTATCCTTCAGAATATTTTCATACACTTCGGCTGCATTATCAAAGGAAGATCCGTAGGAAAGAATATCGGCATACAATAATTGATAATAAATATTTTTAGGCTCAAGTGCAACTGCTTTTCTGATATATTCCTGTGCATCTCCCAACTGACCATATTTAAAATAAATGGTACTCAATTGAAACATACTGGCAGTGTTATTTGCATCTGCTTTTAAAATATCACTAAATGCATTTACTGCTTTTTCAATATCGTCAGTAGCAAGATATTTACAACCATCAATATATAAGCGTTCAATTTCTGCAGAATCAATTTTTCCTTCACTTTTAGCAGAAATAGATTTCTGAGGTCCTCTTACAGGAACTGTATTTTCACTTTGCGTTTTTTTAGTTGCATTACATGCAGATACTGTAAGTAAAAAAACTATGGATAAAAGGTAAAAAAAGTGTTTAGTTGTTTTTATCATGCCTGAGTACTGTAATCTCCTAAACTTAGATCTTCTGCTTTGCCTTCAACAGAAGCAAAACTGCCTATCATGGAGTTGGAGATATTTTTTTCTACAATAGTAACGGAATTTTGGATGATTGAATTCCGTATTAACGAATTTTTAACTGTTGAGTTTTTTCCAATGGATACGTGCGGACCTACAACTGAATTTTCTATCACCACATTTTCACCGATATAACAAGGAGAAATAATAACAGAGTTAACCGATTTCACAGAATCTGAAATGAGTTTTTCGCTGTCTTTCTTTAATTCGAGAATGCGCTGATTGGTATAAACTGTTGCATCTTTATTGCCACAGTCCAACCACTCATCCACCTTGCCCGGACTAAATTTGTATCCCTTTTGTTTCATGCTTTCCAGTGCGTTGGTCAATTGGAATTCTCCTTTTTCCTTAATGTTGTTGTCAATTAAATATTGCATTTCCTTGCGCAATAAGTCGCCATCCTTCATATAATATACACCTATTATGGCAAGGTCAGATACAAAATGATCTGGTTTTTCTACAAAATTGGTGATGAATCCTTCATTATTGAGCTCAATAACACCAAAATTCCTCCAGTTATCTACCTTATTCACCCAAATAATGCCGTCGTTATTAGTATCTATCTTGATATCAGTTTTGAATAACGTATCAGCAAAGGCAATTATGATATGTCCGCTGATAGTATCTCCGGCACACAAAATTGCATGGGCAGTACCGAGGGGTTCATCCTGATAACAGATCTTTCCTTTTGCTCCAAGTTCCTCCGCAATTCTCACCAATCCATCTTCTACTTCTTTTCCAAAACGACCAACTATAAAGGCAATCTCCTCAATTTTTTCATCGGTAGTTTGTGCGATATCTTCCACAAGTCGCTGTACAATTGCTTTTCCGGCAACAGGTATCAGCGGTTTTGGCACAGTGAGTGTGTGTGGTCGCATTCTTTTGCCCATTCCCGCCATTGGAATAATAATATTCATATCTATTGATTGTTTGGGCTGCAAAGATATAATATCAGCCGATAGGCATTGCAGTGGCGAGGCAGGAAAGGTGTGAAATTACTTTCCCGTATGTCCAAACCCACCTGTATCACGGTCTGTAGACGAAAGTTCCGTGGTGTTTTCCCATTGCACAATCTCGTGTTTAGTTACCACCATTTGAGCGATCTTGTCACCGGGATTAATATAAAAGGGTTGTTTCGACAGGTTTATCATAATTACTTTGATCTCACCGCGATAATCGGCGTCTATTGTGCCGGGGGAATTTAAAAGTGTTATGCCTGAATTAATGGCAAGTCCGCTCCGCGGGCGGATCTGGGCTTCATAGCCAACAGGTAACTCTAAAAAAATTCCGGTTGGCACAAGGCAACGTTCAAGCGACAGAATTTCAATTTTATCGGGAATATCCGCTTTCAGGTCCATTCCTGCTGCGTGTAAAGTTGCGTATGCAGGATTTGCGTTTTGCGACTTATTTATAATTCGGATATTTAACATGTTATAAATTTAATTGTCATTTGATCTTGCTAATTTACTGATATCGAGCCACCAGGCAAATACAAAAAATAGCGTTATAAGTATCACCCTGATCACAACGGAAAGAATATAACTATCTAAAGTATTATATAAACCTAATCCGAAAAGACAAAGAACGATGGAAACAAATAAGTAAGCGATTATTTTTCGAAGATTGTAAGGAACATGATAATGTTTTTGACCAATAATAAAACTCATTACCACCATACTGAAATAACACGATAAGGTTGTCCATGCTGCTCCTGTATATCCTAAAACAGGTATAAGCAAAAAATTTAAACAGATCGTGATAATTGCGCCAACTATAGGAATTATTGTTGCAAAAACGGTTTTGTCAGTAAGTTTATACCAAACACTTTGGTTGTAATAAATTCCGAGAAATAAATTTGCCAATAATAATATGGGAACAATGTGTAATCCTTCGTGATATTCTTCCCCAATAATGATCTTGAAAACATCCGGAAACATTCCAACACCTAAAAAAATGATACAGCAAACAATTACAAAATATTTCATAACATTTGCATAGGTTATGGGTGCATTTTTTTCCAGCGATTGATTAAAAAAGAAGGGTTCTGCTCCCATCCTAAATCCTTGTACGGCAAGGGTCATAAAGATAGAAATCTTATACACGGCGCTATAGATACCTACTTGTTTCATATTGTCGTTAATTGTTCCCGAACCCCAGTATTTTAATAAAACTCTGTCGAGTGTTTCATTAATCATTCCTGCCAATCCTAGAATGATTAATGGAGCGCCATAACGCATCATTTTTTTCCAGATTAAAATGTCGAATTTGATATGGAAAAGAGCGGGGATAAATAAAGAAAAAGTAATGGCACTTGCAATTAAATTCGCTATAAAAACATATAAAATTCCGTATTCAGGTTGGTAAGTGTATCCGAATGCTGAAAATAAGGTGTAATCATTTTTAAGTGCAGGCCAAAGGAAAAATATGTTCAATAAAATATTTACGAGGATGTTGATGAATTTAAAAGTAAAATATTTCCAGGGTCTGTTTTCCAACCGCAATTTTGCAAATGGAATATTAACAAGCGTATCAAATCCGATGATCAAAGCAAAAAAGATGATATAATTATTTCTTCCTGCGTAATTTAATGCGGTGGCGATATCGCCTGCTGAAATTATGAGCAATCCGACCAATAATAATGTTGTAACAATTAAGGAAAGTTGGGCAGAGCCAAAAATTTTATTTTTATCAAGTTCATTTGAGTTATTGGAGGCATAACGAAAAAATGCGGTTTCTAACCCAAACATGGCAATCACATTAATAAAGGTAACGTAAGTGTACATTTCAGAAATAATACCATAATCTGCCTGATCAGTAAAAACCCTGGTATGCAATGGAGCAAGCAGGTAATTGAGCATGCGCACCAAAATGGTGGTTAAACCATAGATTGCTGTTTGAGTGGCAAGCTGTCGAAGCGGACGCATGGTGTAAAGATAAGGGTTGTGAAATTTTATTATAGTTAGCCATTTCACAAGCTAAGACTATTGAATAAATTTTTGTGGGCTAATTTCATGATTTAATAAAAGAGGTCAAGTTTATTATGACACAGTTTTTTCTGACAAATTAGAACAATTTTAAAAAAAGTAGTAATTTTCGGTATAAAGCAACTTTTTTCTAAAATGAAAAAAAGAATACTATATTTTATCATGGTTGTTGATTATTGTATTGTAAAATTAAATTCGTTTGGTGTAATCGTATGGCAAAACACAATTGGTGCTAATTCAAATGATATACTTGCAGAACTTGAAATAACCTCTGACGGACGATATATTTTGGGGGCATATTCAAATTCAGGAATTTCAGGCGACAAGACCGAGCCAAGCTTAGTGGGTAGCATTGATTTTATTGGGTAGTAAAAATAGATGCATTGGGAAATATTGAATGGCAGAATACAATTGGTGGCGCTGGAAACGACGATTTATATAGTTTGGCACAAACTACTGAGGGAGGTTATATACTCGGAGGGCGATCTAATTTTCCTATTTCTGGCGATAAGACTGAGGCAAGTGATGAATATTTTGATTATTGGATTGTAAAAATAGACAGTATTGGGGTTGTGGAATGGGAAAATACGTTAGGAGGTAATGAGTATGACTATTTATATACAACACTTGCTCCAGACGAGGGTGGCTGTTTTATTGGGGGGATGTCAAATTCCACAATATCCGCGGATAAAAGTTCAAATGGTTTTAGTGGAAGTGGAGATTATTGGGTTTTAAAGCTTGACAGCTTAGGTAATATCGAATGGCAAAATACATTCGGTGGTACATCAACTGAATACCTTTATAGTTCAGACCAAACGCTTGATGGGGGGGTCATTTTGGGAGGATTTTCTGATTCAGACATTTCTGGCAATAAAAATGAAATTAATTTTGGAATTCATGACTATTGGGTAGTGAAGATCGATAGCGATGGTGAAATGCAATGGCAGAAAACAATTGGGGGTAGCTATAATGATTTATTAAGAAGCATAAAACAAATTAATACAGGCGCCTATATTCTTGGGGGATATTCATTTTCAGATATTTCAGGGATTAAAGCTGATCCAAACATAGGCTTTGAAGATTACTGGATTTTAGAACTCGATACGCTTGGAAATATACTTTGGCAGAAAACAATTGGCGGATGGCTTGGTGATTTTCTCAAAGGAATTGATCAAACAACTGATAATGGATATATTCTCGCAGGATATTCCTCCTCTCCTGTTTTAGGAGATAAAACAGAAGAATCTTTAGGCGCTAATGATTATTGGGTAATTAAACTTTCAGGTGATTGTATAAATTCAACTTTTTATAAAGATAACGATCTTGATAGTTATGGAAATAATTCTGATTCTATTTTAGCGTGTATATCACCGATTGGATATATTTCAAATTATTCAGATTGTAATGACTTAATTGCGATTATTAATCCAGGTGCAATAGAAACTTGCAATGGTTTAGATGATAATTGTAATTTTGTTATTGACGAAGGGTTACCAATTTTTACTTATTATTTGGATGCTGATTTACACGGATATGGAAATCCATCTACAGGTACATCCACTTGTTTAATTGAAATTGGGGAATTTGTTTTTGACTCAACCGATTGCGATGATACAAATCCAACAATCTACCCTGGAGCAGAAGAAATATTAAATGGTCTTGATGATAATTGTAATGATTCTATTAATGAAGGTTTGGTTGCAATTGAAAATATAAATACATCCATCTTCCAAATATACCCAAATTTAAATACGGGCAATTTTCAGGTTATACTTCAAGGTGCAAATTCAGAAGAAGTTAATGTTTCCGTGTTTAATTTAACTGGAGAAACCCTTTATTCAAAACAATTTAATTCAGCAAATGCTATTCAAATAGAATTACCTGAATCATTTCTGGTTTCGCAATTATTCAAATAAAAATTGAAAATAAATTCATATACGGTTTAATTATTGCAAACTGTTTTTTCTTCACAAAAAAAAATTAAAATGAAAAAAATACTTCCCGCCCTTTTTTCAATCACCATTTCGGTCGCTTCTTTCTCACAGGCGCCGGATATTGAATGGCAGAATACGATTGGGGGGGCTTATGGTGATTGGTTATATAGTGTGATTCAAGTAAATGACGGGGGATATTTTTTAGGCGGTTTTTCAGATTCCGATAGTTCGGGGGAAAAAACGGAGGACAATTTTGCTTATATCGATTATTGGATAATTATGCTAAACGACACTGGTAGTATTGAATGGCAAAAAACTATCGGAGCGTTTGGAGATGATAAATTATATGAGGTGCAACAAACAAAAAACCACGAATATATTTTAGCCGGAATATCTAGTTCTACCCTCTCGGGCGATAAAACAGAACCCACAAACGGGCAATTTGATTATTGGATATTAAAGATTGATAGTTTGGGTGAAATAATTTTACAAAATACAATCGGTGGCGCATTAAATGATTACTTCATATGCTCAAAACAAGCAATAGATGGGGGATTTATTTTAATTGGCGGATATTCAGCTTCAGGCATTTCAGGGGATAAAACCGAAGCAAGCGAAGGGCTTGAAGATTATTGGATTGTAAAAATAGATAGCGAATTAAATATTAAATGGCAAAACACGATTGGAGGTTCGGGGACAGATGTTTTAAATAGCATTGAACAAACCACAGATGGTGGATACATATTAGGCGGTTATTCTAATTCAGTAATTTCTGGGGATAAAACTGATGGAAGCATGGGCTTTGATTATTGGATCATAAAATTAGACAGCACAGGCAATCTTCTATGGCAAAAAACAATTGGAGGTTCAATTGATGACTTATTATATAGTATACAAAAAACTGATGATGGAGGATATATTTTAGGTGGTTCTTCAAACTCTCCTATATCAGGTGATAAGACAGAAGATAATTACGGCAGCTATGACTATTGGGTAATTAAATTAGATAGTTTGGGCAATATAATGTGGCAAAATACGATAGGAGGTAATTTAAGCGAATTTCTTGATTGCACTCGACAAACCTGGGATGGCGGATATATTGTTGGCGGAACATCAATTTCACCAATATCCGGTGAAAAGGACGAAGCAAGCAAAGGAGCTGAAGATTATTGGATAATAAAATTGGACAGTTTTGGTGATATTTTATGGCAAAAGGTTATTGGCGGTTCTGCTGCCGATGTATTATATGATTTTAATGAAACTGCTGATGGAGGATTTATCTTAGGAGGTATCTCAAATTCTGATATATCTGGCGATAAAACAGAGAATAATATGAACGGGGATTATTGGGTGGTAAAACTTGAAGGGAATTGCACTCCTTCAGAATTTTATGCTGATAATGACGGAGACGGATTTGGAGATATTACAGAAACGGTGGCACATTGCACAACTCCCCCGGGCTATGTATCAAATAATACTGATTGCAATGACTCGGACGCTGCAACTTATCCTGGGGCCGAAGAAATATGTAATGAATTTGACGACAATTGTAATGGCGATATTGATGAAGGACTATCGATTTTTGTGTTGTATTACGATAATGATAATGATGGTTACGGGAATATATTAATAGACACTATTACCTGCCTAACGGAAATTATCGAGTTTGTTGCAGATTCAACTGATTGTGATGATGCAAATAATCTAATTCATGAACCTGTTTTATATTATGCAGATACAGATGGAGATTTATACGGAGATTCATTAAATGCAGATTTTTTTTGTATTCTTTTACCTCCTTCAGGATATGTACCAAATAGTTTGGATTGCGATGACTCAAATCCATTCATCAACCCTTTCTCAAACGAAATATTAAACGGGCTTGACGATAATTGTAATGATACGATTGATGATGGATTGGTCTTTATAGAGAACGCAATACAATTGGCGATTGAAGTTTTCCCGAATCCAAATAGTGGTAATTTTAAAATAAGATTACCAGAACTATCTATCAGTGAAGTAAGAATTGAAATACTAAATGCGCTTGGCGAAAAAATATATTCAAATCGTTTTATCTACAATAAATTTTTAATAATAAATCTACCTGTATCATATATCGGTCCGGCATGGGTTATTATTATTATAGAAAACATGTCTGATGTAAAGCTAATTACAATCATTGAATAACTAAAAATAGTACAAATGAAGAAATTAATTTTTATTATCGTATTATTGTCTACCTTAATTGTGAAAGGACAATTAACTTCGGTCGGTTTAGAGGCCCCTATGTCATTATTTATTGCACCGGTTGAGAATTCGCAGCTGACTTCTAATGGTACTTTAAAATTAAAATTCCAAACTAGCATTACTGCAAATACTTTTTTCGCAGCACCTAATGTTGTCGCAGGAACACCAGATTTCCGAGGTATTGTTGCCGCTGATCTCCCAGTAGCTGCATCTGGATCAAGTGGAATAATAAATACTTCCAATCAAACTTTTGGTAGTGGTAATAAAACTTTTCCTGGAATAGCATTTTTCACAAACGGTTCAGTAGCTGCACCTTCTATTGCATTTACTTCGCCTGGATCCACTGGATTTAGTTATGCTACAGGAGGTAGTGTTGAAGCCATTATAGGATCCTTTAATGGCACGGAAAAATTTGAATTTACTAGTGAGGGCAGATTTGTTGTGACTAACGTTAGTACAAATGCCGCTAAACTCGGAATTAATGTTTATAAAGATGCCTATATAAATGAAGATATAAATGGTCAGGATGGCGGTATAAATGTCACTACTTATGGAGGCACTTCTGATAATCCAAAATATCATACTTCTACTTTTACAGGTAGAACTTCCAGTGGAACCGCTTCCGTTCCCGCACCCACAAAAGATGATCAGGCAATGGCTGAGTTTACGGGTAAAGGATGGTGTACCGGTTGTGGTACAGATGGATTTGAAACTTCAAATCGTGGCGGTTTTGGAATTTATGCAGCCATTGACCAGACAGCTTCAAATACTGCGGCCTATGCCGGAATTAAAACTACACGGTATTTAACTGCCGTGGGAAGTGGAAATCACATGAGTTTAATGATTGATCCATCAGGTAATGCAGGTTTAACGTATCTGGAAACAGGGTTATATAATACCACGCCCTCAATAGGCTGGGGTGCAAGTGATGATGACCGGTTTTTCTCTATAGAGGGTACATCAAATGGTGATGCAGGTATTTTTATTCAAAATTCAACCGGTTCGAGAGGGTTAAATATTTGGTTGGACTTCAGTGCAAACACAGTTTATTTCGATAATGTCAGAAATAATAACGCCGCTGTTATTCAAACTCGTTTACGGTCAACAACAGGATCACCTCCGGTTGCAATAACTACGGGTCTTTTTGAATTTCCAGTCGGCTCAAGTACATATTATGGAGGAACCAATTTTGGCACTGATGCAACTCCTGATAATGTGCTTACTGTTGGAAGTTCAAGTCAGTTTCAAGTAGACGGAAGTGGAAAGATTGTAAAATATAATTCCACAATTTCTGATGGAGAATTGTTAATAGGCAAAACTTCCGGATGCACATTTGAAAAAGCTACACTTACAGCCGGAACTGGTATTTCGGTAAATAATTCTGCAGGTGCAATCACAATTAACGCCAGTTTCTCTTTTACTGCTATTGCAGATAAAACCGTTGCGAATACAACTACTGAAACAACTTTATTGGCATCAGGTGTAGGTTCTTTAACAATAAATGCCAATTCACTCGTTGCTGGAAAAAGTTATATAATTAAAGCATACGGGTATGTCAGTACAGATGCATCCGCTCCAAATTGGACGGTAAAAGCAAAATTAGGTTCAACAGTAATTGCAACCACAACTGGTGCAGCAACCGCATCTCTTAGTAATAGAAGGGTTGAAATAATGACAATTCTAACCTGCCGAACACTTGGAGTTTCAGGTACTGTTGCTGCTCAAGGATACTTTGGTTATAATTCAAATGCTACAAATGGTTTTACAAGAGAAATGGTCAACACATCAACTTTCACTATAGACACTACTGTAAGTCAGGCAATAGATTTAACATTTACCTGGTCGGTTGCAAATGAAAACAATACCATTACTATTACTAATACTACCATAGAAGCAATGAATTAATTCCGTCTTCATTAACTTTTATGCTAATTATATTTATATACTGAGTAAACATACCAACCACAACCACTGTCTATAACAAAAACTTTGCAAAATGGCAGCATGAATTGTATTATTGAAACCTATATTTTCAATTGATAATTTTTACCAACTATGAACTATTTTGCTTCAATTTCCGCCACCTCGCAAAGCTTCTAAACGTTATGCGCTATTTATTGCCTCTGCTACTATTAATTCTTTCTTGCAAAAAACAAGAAATAAGTGTAATTCCTGCATTTTATTTCTGGCAAAGCGGATTTAATTTAAGCGAGCAGGAAGAAGAATCACTAGAAGTGCTTTGTGTAAAAAAACTCTATGTTAAATTTTTTGATGTGGGTTGGGATGCCGGTTCAGGTCAACCTGTTCCACTCGCTACCCTGTCATTTGAGGAAAAAATACCGGATGCTACGCAATTAATTCCCGTAGTTTTTATTACAAATGAAACGTTCGAGAAATTGGGTGTAAAAAACGATACTGCTATAAAACTACTTGCATTTAAGATCGCCAGAAAAATTGAATACCTAGTGGAAACAAATAATTTAACCTCTCCTAAGGAAATACAATTGGATTGTGATTGGACAGAAACTACGGAGCAGTCCTATTTTTTTTTAATTGAAGCAATAAAAAATTTCCCCGCATTTAAGCAAATGAAATGGAGCGCCACAATCCGTTTGCACCAAATTAAATACTTTGAAAAAACGGGAGTTCCTCCGGTTGATCGCGGGACACTCATGTTTTATAATATGGGAGATATTGAAAATGTGAATACAAAAAATTCCATTTTTGAGGCAAATATCGCTCTTCAGTATATTGAAAATATTAATGAATATCCCTTGCCTCTTGATGTGGCCATTGCATGTTTTAGTTGGGGATTATTATTTGATGAGGGAAAATTGCTCAAAATATTTTACCCATTATATAAGGAGGATATGGCGGACTCTTTATTTATAAATTCTGAGGAGAGTATATATATAACCAAAAAGAATTTTTATTTTGAAGGTCAGTTTTTGGTAGAGGGAAATACGATTAAACTGGAGACTCAAACAGCAGAAAGCAGTTTAGCCGCTGCAAAACTTTTAAACGAACATTTGAAAAGTGCCGACCGAACTGTAATTTTATATCACCTGGATCAAAATATTATTAAACATTACACAAATGAAAACTTCGAAGCTATTTATTCTTCTTTTAAGTAGTACACTAACCATAATTCCAATACAGATGGCAAATTCCTGTTCTTGGGGTTATGATGAGGACGAAAATATATTATTGCCGTTCAGGCAAGAATTGATCAACTATCCCGAATTATATCCCTTTCTTTTTTCTTATCATTATTGGAAGGGTGGCCAAACGGATTGGAGTGAAAATGGAGAGGAATATGCAATCGATCTTTTTGAAAGTAAAAATGCCAATGTGAACGATTGGGTAGTATATTTTGAAAATAAAATTTCCGCTGCTGATATTGAGGATTTGATTTACAATTCCGGTATTGAGGATTTTAATGCTATTGAAAATTATTTTAAGGGAAAGGAGGTTATATCCGAAAGATGGAAAAATAATGTTTTGGTGCAATATTGGAAAAATAATTATCCCTCAAAATCTTTCGACTATCTCTTTTTTGCGAAAAGAGCGGAGCCTTATGTTGCTGAATATGGTTGGTGGGAAGAATCCCCACGTGAACAGGCGCCACTTCAGGATATAACAAAGAATGCAGAAGGCCTTGCAAAATCAGTAAAGGATCCTTTTTTGAAATTGAGATATACTTATCAGGCAATGCGAGCGGCGCATTATAGTAAACAATACGAAAAATGTTTATCGCTATTTGATCAGTTTGTTGGTGATTCCAAAAAGCAGGAAACCGTTATTTATTACTGGTGTTTGTCGTTAAGGGCCGGAGCATATTGGCGCTTAAATAAATTTGCAGAAGCGAGTTATTACAACTCCATTGTTTTTGACAAATGTTTAAGCAGAAGATTATACAGCGAACGCGATTTTTGGATAGATAATGAAGATACTTGGCAAAAATGTCTCGCCATGTGTAAAAACGATCATGAAAAAAATATTTTATGGTTGCTAACGGGAATTAACCAAAATAATTCCGCTGTTCCTGCATTACAGGAAATGTTGAAACTGGATCCCGGTTCGAAAGAAATTGAATTGTTGTTAGCGCGTGAGGTGGAAAAGATTCAGAGAACATATATGCCCGTTCGATGGAGTTTTGACTATGAGGGCGAAATGGAAGAATTGAATTCTAATTGGTTCGAGTCAAACAATATAAACGAAGTTTTTAACATTATTCAACAGGCAATTACCCTCAATAAAATGCGCAGTCCCGAATATTGGTATAATGCCGCTGCGTTTTTGTTATATTTAAAAAAGGATTTTGCGGGCTGTGAAATATATTGCAAAAAAGCTATGGTAAATTCTGATGCGCAATCCGAAATGTGGTCGCAGACAAAAATTACGAGCATATTAAACAAGGTAGAATCCTTTGGTTTAATATCTGCAGAAAATGAAATAATGATACAGGCGGATCTCGAATGGTTGTCAACGGATGATGGAGCACTTTATACCAATAAAAGTGATGCAAGAAGATTAGTGATGTATCGCCTGATGAAATATTATCTCGCCGTTGATAAACCTGTTCAGGCAGAAATGTGCAGGGCAAACGCTGTTGAACATTACGATATTTATGAACAACCTGAAAAGGCACCCGTTGACCAATTATATAATTATTTTACGAATAGAAATAATTCTGATTTTGATAAATTCCTTGCTTCGATATATCCCTATGATGCCGATGATATGCTGGAAATAAAAGGTACACTTTTAATGCGGGAAGCACGTTTTAAGGAAGCAATAGGAATTTTTTCAGGCATGAAGAATAAATTACATCCAAATATGTTGTTGCCTGCCGATCCATTTGTTATACATATTTACGATTGTCACGATTGCGATTTTAAAGAATATCCGGGTGATTATACTAAAATGAGTTTGTGCCAAAAAATTGTGGAAATGGAGGGCAAATTAAAAAAGGATCCTGAAAATAAAACAGAGTTACAGCATTTGTTGGGAAATGCGTATTACAATATGTCGTATTGGGGAAATGCATGGATGTCTCTGGACTATTATCGCTGCCACGGTTGCGAATTAAGTAAGGTTGATCAGAATGATAGCTATTCCTGGTATTACAATGATATTTACGATTTGGGAAAGGCAAAATATTATTACAATCTTGCAGCAGAAGGATCCCGCGGAAAAGAATTTGCGGCTTTAAATTATTTTATGTTTGCAAAGTGTGAACAAAACGATTATTACAGAAGTGATGATTTTGATTATGAAAATGTGAATGGTTTGAAGGATAATTACAGAACAAATTTTTCTATAATAAAGAATAAGTATTCTGAAACTGAGTTTTATCAAAAAGCAATAGGAGAATGTAAATATTTTGAATATTATGTGAGTAAGCATTAACTATTATGCGAAAATCGATATATCATATCCCACCCTATAAAGAAAAGTTTTGGACGATCCCGAATGTGCTTTCCTTATATAGATTAGTGATGTTTCCGGTTATTTTGTATTTTTTATTGAAGGAAAAACAGGAAATATTTGTAACACTGCTTATCATTAATTTGGTTACAGATATTTTAGATGGGTTTATTGCACGGAATTTTAATCAACGCACTCTCATTGGGGCAAAACTCGATTCATGGGCCGATTTTGGAAGTTATATCCTTGCATTTGGAGGTGTATTTGTGTTTGAATGGAGTTTTGTTAAGGATCATATAATAGGTTTAAGTGTATTCTTAATTTTATATATTATTAGTGTTTCCATAGCTTTTATTCGTTTTCGGAATCTTGTGGGGCTACATTTATTTTCTTCAAAAATCACGGGATACTTGCAAGGTATATTTTTAGTTTGTTTGCTTTCTTCCTGGTATATGGAATGGTTTTATTATGTTATGATAATTGCAGGCTGTTTAGCTAAAACTGAAGAGATCATAATCTTATTAAAACTGCGTGAAAAACGTTCAGATGTAAAAGGTTTGTATTGGGTGCTAAAAAATAAATGGTGATGAAGGAATTATTTTATTTACTGGAGGGATTTTTTATCATCGGTATCATTGGAACCGCTTTTGCAAACCGCACTGCATCTTCAGAAATTCGAAAGGAGCGATGGCTAAAACTGGTTATGCATTTTATTATAGTTCATATTTTGGTGATCTATATCTTATATTTTACGAAATATTTTTATTTGTTAACCATGTTTATATTAATTATCGGGCTTTTTGAAATAGCTAAATATATCACTGTGAAAAATCGCACTATTTTGTTTTATTGTGTAACATTTTTAATTTATGTGTTTTTAAGTTTCGGATTTTATTTAATGGCAAAAACATTTACAACAAATGCAATGCTCTATATTTTTATGATCGTTTTTGTGTTTGATGGATTCTCCCAGATATGCGGTCAAATTTTCGGAAGAACTAAAATTTTTCCGAAGATCAGTCCGAGCAAAACAAAGGAAGGATTAATTGGAGGCGCATTGATGGCAATGCTAACTGCTTATTTTATAGGATATTGGGTAGAGGCTACTACCATGGAGACCTTTATAATGTGTTTGGTGTTAATAATAAGCGCAGTGGTTGGTGATTGGCTGGCTTCGTTTTACAAACGCAAACACGGCATCAAGGATTTTAGCAAGTTGATACCGGGGCATGGCGGAATTTTGGATCGATTTGATAGTTGGTTAGCTGCCGGTGCTGTGTTTTATTATCTCACCTTAACCGGAATTTTGCATTTAGGTGTATGACCCAGCAAAAGATTATACTTTCAATTTCTATGGACTTATTATTTGGTCAATAAAATATTATATTTTAATATTGTGTTACTCTTCCATTTTGACATACACGCGAATTAACCTCTAAACTGATCTTTATGTCAAAGAAAATTTATTTATTGATCGCATTTTCCGTGTATACTCAATTTTGTTTTACTTTATTTGGGCAGGATGTTTTGTGGGAAAGTCGTGGAATAGGTGGAGGTGGAGCCCTTTTTTCGCCATCAATAAATCCGTTGAATGCCAACGAGATGTATATAACCTGCGATATGACCGGAATGTATCACACAACAAATTCGGGAGTAAATTGGGAAACGCTTCCATTTGGTAAATTAACGGCTGTTACCTCGGCAAAAGTTGCATATACTTCCGACAATCTCCTTAGATATGCCCTTGACAACGATTTTTTTACGGAGGCAAATTATCCGGTCAAATCGATAGATGGAGGAGTTAACTGGACTCCGATTGCAGATCCTACTTCAGGGGATTGTTATTCCATTTTTACTGATGATAATTCCACACAAAGAATTGTAATTGCCTCCTATAATAAAATTTATTTTTCTTCCAATGGCGGAACAAGTTTCACAAATATTTATACTAATATGGGGAGCGGAGCAGCACATGTTGGCGGTGTTTTTTTTGATGGAACAAATATTTATATAGGAGCTGCAAAAAATTTATTAGTTTCAGCAGATAATGGAGCAACATTTACTTCGTATACACTAACAGGTTTGCCGGCGGGCCGCGGAATTATATCTTTTTGTGGAGCAAAAGTTGGGGCTACAACACGTTTATTTATATCCGGTTTTGATCTGGTAGATATTTATCCCGGAATTACCGGAGCTGATTTTTCTTATTATAAATCTATTTATAAAATGGATTACACCGTGGGAGGAAGTTGGGTAACGTCAGCAACAGGAATTTCCGGAAGCAATAAACCTTTTTTTATCGACATGGCTGAAAATGATATTAATGTGGCTTATTGCGCAGGCGGAAATACTTCAACGGGATATCCTATCGTATATAAAACAATAAATGGCGGCACTAGTTGGAGCGCAGTTTTATTAACGAATAACAACGAAAATATTTATACAGGATATCAGGGCGATAATGGAGATGAGGGTTGGTATTATGATGAATTTGCAGAAGGATTTGATGTTTCTTCTACAAATGCAAATGTTGCAGTAATTACAGGTTTGGGATTTCCACATTTTACAAATGATGGAGGTGTTATTTGGAAACAACAATATGTGAATCCTGCTGATCAGAATCTAATTAATCTGGATATTATTAAAGGAAAAAATTACGCCGGAGTTGGAATCGAAAATACAAGTTGCTGGACCTTATGTTGGAGTGATATAAATAAAGTATTTGCCGGATTTTCTGATATTACTGCAATTAAATCTATTGATGGCGGTGTAAAATGGAATAAAGATTTTACCACACTCACCGAAAATTCAGTATATAAAGTAATAAGAGAAAGTGTTACCGGAAAAATTTATGCAGCAACATCAAGTGCACACGATATGTATCAAAGTACTTATTTAACTGATGCGTCAATTGATGGCGGAACCGGAAGAATATTATATTCCACTGACAATGGTACGGCTTGGAATGTATTACACGATTTCGTAGATCCTGTAATTTGGATCACATTAGATCCTAACGTAACAAATAAAATGTATGCCTGTGTAATTAATTCCGGTATAGGCGGAATTTATGTATCAAGTAATATAAATCTCGGTGCAGGTTCCACATGGGTTAAATTAACAAATGCCCCGCGCACAGAAGGGCATCCTTATAATATTCATGTTTTAAATGATGGAACACTCATAGCGGTATATTCCGGAAGAAGAACTGCTGCAGGTGTTTTTACTGCGAGCAGTGGAGTGTTTAAATCTACAAATGGTGGAACTACCTGGACAGATATTTCAGATCCGGGAATGTTTTATTGGACCAAGGATCTTATTATTGATGAAAATGATATTACACAAAATACTTTTTATACCGCTGTTTTTTCCGGTTGGGGTGGTGCACCAAATGGATTGGGAGGAATTTATAAAACGACAAATCGCGGCACATCCTGGACAAAAATAAATTCATTGGACAGAGTAGAATCGATAACAATAAATCCAAATGATGCAACCCAAATGTATGCAACAACTGAAGCAGATGGTTTATGGATTACGAACGATCTCCATGTTGCTTCTCCAACATTTGCACAGGTGATCAATTATCCATTTCAACATCCGGTAAGAGTTATTTTTAATCCATTTAATGAAAATGAGATATGGATAACAAGTTTTGGAAACGGGCTGTACAGGGGTCTGATTGACAATTGCTCCGCACCTGTTAATCTCGTGGTGGGTGGAGTAACAGCAACAGGTGCAACTTTGAGTTGGGATGTGGTTCCCTCTGCTGATTCCTATCGTGTAACACAAAAGGTGGTTGGAGGATCAACATTTAATTATAATACTTTAACCAACAGTTATGTATTTACTTCATTAACGCCCGGGACTTCAAATAAAATAACAGTCAAAGCAAAATGTGACGGTGTTTTTTCTGATAAGTCACTTAAGGTTACAATAAACACTCCATTGCGGTGTGGAGATTTGGAAAATGTTATTACCATTTATCCAAATCCTGTCACACAAAATATTTATATGGAAGGATCTGAAAACATTAATTTAATAGAATTATTTACTTTAGATGGCAAACTGACAAAACAGTTTGTAATAACTTCTCCTAAAAGCAAATTAGAATTTAATGTAGCGGATGTGGCAAATGGAATTTATCTATTGAGATTATCGGGAGAAAATAACTTTTATAAAGAAAAAGTTATTATCTCAAATTAAAACATAAATAAGCGTTATAGTTGCAAATTTTATTTCATTTATTTTATAATAATCTTTTCGTCAAATCTTACATTTCCATTGTCAATCACATGCAAAATATAAATACCGGTTGGCAGGCCCGAAACATCAAGAGACAAATAACGGTCAGTATTATTTGAAAAATTTTGATGATCTTTTATAAACATTTTCCCTGTAATATCAGAAAGCGAAATTATAACATCCTGTAAATTTGTATTTGAATGGATAAAAATTGTATTGTCAGCGGGATTAGGAAAAACAGAAATATCCTCCTTAAGAATATTTTGCAACCCTGTTTCTTCCGATAAATTTAATCCTGTAGTATCATCCACATAAAAATACATAAATACAGCCATTTCATCTTCTGTTGTCATTCCAAAATGAACAGGTACAGGTCCGGTATTAATAAAAGTGGCTTCATAAATAAAACCATTCAGCCATTTAACAGGCATCATAAGCGACCATTTTCTGGTTGGTGGGTGACGGTAATCATATATTTCATCAAGGCAACCGGGTGTTCCATTTGTTGCACCACAAGAGGCATCAAATATCTGTTCCCCTTTTTCACCGGCTTCTGTTCTTTTAAAAATATCAAAATCGGCTCCGTATTTATGGGTATGGGAGGTCATAGCCCACACAAACATTTCATCTTCACCATGACCGGCACCAAATGAGGTATCGATAAATGTATGAGGTAAACTATCATTTGGAATGTCCAAGTCTGAGTTTGATTTTCGAATAGTATACATGATCTGCTCAGCAGTTCCTTTGGCCTGCGTGTAAACATTAATGTATACTTCGCTTGCAACCGATTTTTCAGTGCTGTAATTAATATAATGTGAGTTTAAATCTAAAATTGTTGTATTCGACCAACTAAATGCGGTATTATTTGGAAGAATTAAACTGTCGTTAAATTGATGTCCGTAAACTACTTCCACGCCATTAAAATCAGGGCCATCATGAAGTCCATATTCAACGGAAGCTGCTAATGCAGGATTGTAATATTTATACATGATAAAATGGTGGGAATATTCTCCCATATAAGTATCCAATCTGTTGATTTCAATCGTATCCGGTTCATCAGGAACAAATTTATACCAATATTCATGTTCTTCCTCCGGCCATAAAAAGTAAGGGCCATAATGAATTTGATATCCTTCTCCGGGAGCAGGAGGTGATGGTGGCGAAGGGACGGATTGAATTCCGTCGTTATCATAAAAATCTGCAATTAAATCTTCATTCACCAAAATACCTGTTTCAAAAGCTCCATATAATATCCATTGGCGTATGCGTTCAATTTCTTTATCGTCGAGTGGTGAGGCACCCTGAGGACAAGCCTCTCCTTCCCCTGCAGCAAGTTCTACATCCAATGCCAACCCATTATTGATCTTATTGAAAATAAAACTTTTATAAGGATTACCGGGGGTTACTCTTTTATAATTTTTACTGGCAGAAACAATGTTTGTAGGTATTATATCATAAAGTGTTCCGTAGGTCTCGGCGCTGGTGCCGCTGAGATTCAAACCGCTAATATGCCCTGCCACATGGCATCCTGAGCAATTAGTTTGAATTATTTCAAATACATTTTCCCAGGTTGAACTTTGGTTAAATCCATAGGTACATGTAAAGATTCCGATAAAAAGCGTGAAGTGGTTTTTCATGTTTGTGGTTTATTAAAGTCAAAGTTATCAAAAGTTCTCAAAAAACAATATTTCAATCATAATGATGAAAAAAAATGTCTCGCAAGGATGTTAAGTTTTGATTTGAAAAAAGTATCTGAGTTAGGGGGAACTATTTAATTTTCCACCAAGATTCTAAGGCCACAAAGTTTTATTTTAATGATACGAATTTTATTTCCCAAATTTTTTTCTTTGTTTGCTTTGTGTCTCTGTGGGAATCTGTTTTTTCCCACGGAGCCACAAAGGGCAAAGAGTTTTGTAAAAATGGCGCTGTTATTTTGTTGCTAAATTTTTCTTTTTGTGTTAGTGGCAAAAAACAATTTTAAGGTGGCTTTTAAATGAATATTTGGAAACAAAAATTTTAACGGCAAAAAAAAGAGCGGTGACATTTAAGTCGCCGCTCTATAAATTATCTTATTTTTAATTTTATTGAATAATTATTTTCGCACTGGCATTTTCTCCATTACTCTGCATAATATTAATTAAATAAATACCTGGAGTAAATCCACTTATATCTATTTGATAATATTTAGAATTTGAGTTGGAATAACGGGTAATTTCTTCTTTAATAATTTTACCTGTAAGATCAGTTATTGTAAATAAAGAACCTGAAAGATCAATATCTGCATTAAAATAAACTACATCATGGGCCGGATTTGGGAATATTTTAATAGCTGATTCATTTTCGGGAATATCGTTTATTGCAACAGGTAAATTTAAACCGGTTGTATCTTCAAGAAACAAGTACCACATTACCTGCATTTCATCCTCACTTGTTAGTCCAAAAAAAAGATCATGGTCTTCTTCATTTACCCAGGTTGTTTGATATATTAATCCATATTTTGGTTTAATTGGTTTCATGCTTTCCCAAAACCTAACAGGCGGATGGCGATAATCATAAATCTCATCAAGACAGCCTGGAACTCCTTCTGTAGCGCCACATGCACCATCAAACAATTGTTCTCCTTTAGAACCGTCGGGATTACGCGCATAAATATTAAAGTCTGTCCCGTGTCTGTGGGTATGACTAGTCATCGACCAGATAAAAATTTCTTCATCCGGATCATAAGAATTGTCATAAGCAACAGCATCGTGCGTATAAGGAACACCGTCATTAGGAATATAAAATCCGTCATCCGATAATAAAACAGGTATCATTTGTTGAACTGCAGTCCCTGAGGGTTGTGTATAAATATTTACATACGCCTCACATGCTTCTGATTTTTCTGTAGCATAATTTAAATAATGTGAATTAAGATCGAGCACTGCATTTGCTTCCCAAAATAATGCAGTGTTTGGTGGTAATACGAGATCAAATGAATTTTGATTTGCACTTACCAATACGGTATTAAAAACATCTATTGCTGCCAGATCGTGTAAGCCGGGAGCTGCGGCAGCACCGATAGCTGCATTAGTGTATTTATAGGTAATAAAATGATGTGAATATTCACCCATAAATGTTTCTACCCGTGTAACCTCCACATCTTCCGGAATATTTGTGGGAAATTTTAACCAATATTCATGTTCCGTTTCCGGCCATAAAAAGTATGGACCGAAATGCACTTGAAAACCTTCTCCCGGTGGTGGTGGTGCAGGAGGCGATTCTATACTTTGAAATCCGTCGTTATCATAAAAATCAGCAATTAATGCTATATCTACTAAGGTATCACTCTCTAAGGCTCCGTAAATTATCCATTGCCTAATGAGTTCTATATCCTTATTATTCATTGGATCAGTTCCTTGTGGACAGGCAATTCCTTCACCGGCTTCTAAATTCACATCGAGTGCCAGACTATTGTTGATCTTGGTGAAAATAAAACTTTTATAGGGGTCGCCAGGCTGCACTCTTTTATAACCCTTTGCAAGGGAAACTGCGTTTGTGGGATTAACATTATACAAATTATCATAAACCGCATCAATGGTTCCACTAAGGTCGAGGGCGCTTTCATGACCAGCAACATGACACCCGCCGCAATTGGTCTGGATCACATTATAAGTCATTTCCCATGTAGTTTGGGAATATAATGCAGCGGAGGAGAACACTGCTAAAATAACAACAAAGAGTCTTTTCATATTTTGAATTTGAAGTTACGAAATTAATAATAATTTACATATGTACCTATGCTTAGAACGCTAAACGACCTAAAAGTTACATTTGCAGCAAAAAATTAATAGTGTTGAAGCGATTTTTAAACAAAGTGATTTCATAAAAAAAAGTCTCCGGTTATACGGAGACCTTCAACATTTTAGGAAATTTTCAGAAGGTATTTTCTAAACCAATTAATTGGTTTGATTTTACTTTAATTCGGGATTTTCAATGTGTTTTCTTCTGATAGTATACCAATTAATATTTCTGGTAAAATACATTGTCAACGCAAGCATAACTGTTAATCCGATACTTCCGGTAAGCAATGCGTAATCCGACATTTGTAAAGTGACGAAAAGAAATCCGTATAGCACAGTTAATATCCCAAATAATAAAAAAGATAATTTTGTTGAAGTAAATATAGATCTTGAATATAACGATATCATAACAATAATTGCGGAAGCAGAAATGATATAGGCTGCATTAAAATTCAATTGTTCAGAAATTGCAACGAGCAAAATATAAAATAAACAAAGTGCTAATCCAACTAAAATATATTGAAAAGGATGTATCCTTTTTCCATTCCTCATTTCTACAAGAAAAAATACGAGAAAAGTAAGTGCGATAATTAAAATGGCATACTTAACCGAACGCATTGATTTTTGATAATCGTTGAGCGATTCTATGAGATCGACACCAAAGGCAGATTCGTGTAAATTATCGGCATACATGCCGCCTACCAACGTTTGCGGGTAGTTGCGATTCAATTGTAAAATATGCCACTTCGCTTCAAAACCACTATCGGTAATTATCCTTTCATCAGGTAAAAAGGTCCCATTAAAGCTCGGTGCATTCCAGGTTGATTTGATATTAATATCGGTAGTATTTCCAATGGGAATAAAGGATAAATTATTACTTCCCTGTAGTTCAAGGTTATAATTAAAAACAATTTTTTTGGAAATCATTTCAGAAAGCCCTTTAATTGGAAGACTAACTCCTGATGATGTTATATGTTGTTGGCTTGTTCCTGCAACAACAGGTAATTCATTTCCATTAATGGTTATTAATAATTGATTTTTAATTCCGCGCATATCCGTTATTCCAAGATTTATAATTGCTTTATTCCAATCCGGTTGGCCCGTCAATTGTCCGGAAAGTGCCGCATCAATGTCAAAATTTCCCGATATACTGAGATCGGTTTCGTAAACAATTACATCATAAATTCCACGCTGTAATTTTTGTGGAATTACATCACCGGTAATATTTAAATTGTCGGGAAGAATATGGATGTATTTTACATCGCCGGGCTGACCATTTGCTAAAGGAGGTGAAATTATTGGAATGCTGAGAATAGGTCCGGTGAGTTCTTGCGAGGAAGCTACATTATTACTCACTTCATCCCGTGTTTGTTCGCTAAGATGCTCACGTTCATTAATGATATTGGTGATCATAGATGCCGGAATGAGCAGGATGAGTGCCAGAAAACAGATAGTAAAGAGCTTAAAAGTTACGGAGGTCTTGAACCAGAAGTTTATCCGTTGCAAACCTTGTGGGTTGTTTTGATCTTCCATAAGTTGAATTTTATTTACTTTGAGATACAAAGTTCTTTGTATTATTTGTTATTTCCAAACTTTTGGGAAATTATTTTTATGAAGGTAGACCTACCAGGTTTCCCAAACCTGTGAGGTCGGGATGGAAATTCTAAAAGTT